>JAYVPN010000027.1:0-9606 GCA_043757365.1 Gemmatimonadota bacterium
ATCCGCTCGATACGGGCAAGGTCACGGACACTATCGCCGTGATCGTGAAACTCGCCGAAGGTGACCGGCGGCGTTTTCGCGCGAGCGGCGGATGGGGCACACTCGACTGCTTCCGTACGCAGGAGCGATTCGTCGAACAGAATCTGTTCGAGTCGGGGCACAAGTTCGAGCTGAACGGCCGACTCTCAAAGATCGGCATCGGGAGCCCGTTCAGCGGACTCGGCTCGCTCTGCGCGCCACGCGTCCGTGAAGATCGGTTCAGTCAGCGGCTCAACTACTACGTCGGCGCGACGCTCAGCTTGCGCGGTATCGTTGGCTCCGAATACAAGCCGCAGTTCACGGTCTTTAGCGAACGGCGCTCGGAGTTCCTTGCCTACGAGCAATCGACCGACATCGGCGTCATCGCGTCGGTGACGCGTAACTTCGGCCAGCGCCTCGCATCCACCGCCCAGTACTCGTATATCGATGGCAAGACGATCGCCGACCGTGCCGTCAGCTGTACCCGATTCGGCTTCTGCCGCGTGCAGGATCTCACGAGCTTCCTCGTGCCGAGCCCGATCCACAGCATCGGCGTCGCGATCGCCAAGAACCCGCTGACGCCGATCTCCGACCCCGTCAGCGGCTATCGCTGGCAGGCGGAAACGAAGTTCGGTCACACCGAAGTCGGCCGCACAACGCCGCTCAACTTCCTGAAGCTTCTCGCCGAGGGCGCGGTGTATCGGCCGCTGGGAAAGCAGCTCGTTGTTGCCGTGCGCGCGCAGGCGGGCTATGTCGCCGCCGGCAAAGACGTCTCGTCGCTCCTTCCGCCGCAGGAGCGATTCTACGGCGGCGGGCAGAACAGTGTGCGAGGATTCGGGCAAAACCTTCTCGGCCCCGGCTCGTACATCGTCACCAAGATCGATACGGTGAAGCAGCCCGACGGAACGTTCACCGGTCAGGCGCGGCCAGCGAATGGATATGACCACATCGCGCCGAGCGGCGGCAACGCGATGTGGCTCGCCAATCTGGAACTGCGCACCGTCCGCGGCTGGCCTGGCGGACTGTTGCGCTACGTGATGTTCGTCGACGCCGGCCGTGTGTGGAACACGAACGACGTGTTCAGCGTCACGAACTCGACGTCGCGCATTACGCCCGGCATCGGGCTCCGGTTGCTCACGCCGCTCGGGCCGTTCCGCGTGGATATCGGATACAATCCGTACGGTTTCGAGGCCGGTCCGGCGTTTTATATCGTGAACGCCGCGCCGGCCGCCGGCACCGTGGGGCGCGCGATCTGTGTGAGTCCCGGTGCGACGGAATCGCTCTCGAACAACGTCAGTCAAACGTTCTGCCCGACGACATTCACGCCGACCACTGGCGGCGGCCTCCTGCGGCGTCTCGCGTTCCACTTTAGCATCGGGAACGCGTTCTGAGCCGCGGCCGACTCGCCCTGTGGTGGAGCGCCGGCATCATCGGCGTGATCGTCGCAGCTGCAATCGCGATGATCTTCGCCATCGCCGAGACCGACTGGGGCCACGGAAAGGTGCGCGACATCGCGGTCTCCAGAATGAATACGCTCCTCGGCGGGCGCGGCACGCTCTACCTCGGCAATCTTGACGGAGGGCTCGCCGGAAAGTTCGCCGTCGATTCGATCGCGCTGCGTGACAAGGACGGCGCCCTGCTGTTCGCGACCGGCCACGTCGAAGCGGCTGGTGACATCTGGGGAATGCTGCAGGGCAAAGTCCGGTTCACTCGCGTCGTGCTCACACGCCCGTATCTGCTCGTCGCGCAGGCGAAGGACGGAAGCTGGAACGTCAGCAAGTTGTTCGGACCGAAAATCAAGCAGACGACGAAATCGACGCTCGAGGTAATCCTCGACAGCGCCGAAGTGCGCGACGGACATATCACGCTCGCGATGCTCGATTCGACGCCGAGCCTGCCGCTCGTCCGGCACGAGTTCACGAAGCTCAATCTCGTGACGGGCCGTACTCGCGCGGTGCACCCGGACACGAGTGGTGGCCGCGCACCGCTCCGCCATCTTTCCGTCGAGATCGACAAACCGCCGGTCTCGATCAAAGACCTTGTCGGTACCGTCAACTGGTGGAGCGACTCGCTCGCGCTCGACTTCCCCACCCTGCGTCTTCCCAGATCGCACGCCTCGCTCGCCGGCACGATCAACTGGGCGCAGACGGGACCCGCCGAGATCAAACTCAAGGCGAACGCCGATTCCGTGGCGCTCGCCGACATCGCCTGGATGACGACGCTCATTCCGAAGAGCGGCGGATCCGGCTCGGCGCTCGTGAACATCCACAACGCCGCGAACCCGCGTGATCTCGCGTACGAGATCACGAAGATGGATTTGCGCGCTACGAAGTCGCGCGTCGGTGGCGCCTTCACGGTTGTGGCGGGTCGCGCCGTCGAGATCAACAACCTCGCCCTTACACTGCAGCCGCTCGATCTCGATCTGGTGCGTGAACTCTTCGGCGAATCGGTGCCGAAGAAGGTCTGGCAAGGCCAGCTCGCCGGTCTCGTTCACGGAAAGGGCGGCCCACTCTCGAAGCTGACATTCGACCAGATCGCGATGACGTTCACCGATCGGCGCCACAAGGGGGCCGTCTCACATGTGACGCTTGCCGGCGCGATCGACGTGAAGTCGAAGGTCGCGGTATTGCACGGGATGAACGTCCGGCTTCAGGACCTCGACGTCCACACGCTTGGCGCGATCAGCAAGACCGCCGATTCGCTGAACGGCAAACTCATCGGCTCGCTCATCCTCGACGGACCGACGAAGGACGTCCGCTTCCACGATATGCGCGTCTGGCACGTGGACGGTCTTCTGCCGCGCTCGCAAATCTCCGGCGCCGGCCACATCGCATCCGATGTGAAGACACACTGGCTCGATGCCGACCTCTCGCTCGATACCATCGCCGTCGCGACGCTCGCCCGAGGGCAGACGACGGAAGCGCTCAAAGGTACCGCGCACGGCTATCTCGGCCTGCACGCCCTGCTCGACACAATGGCCATCGACGCCCGCCTCGTCACCGGACGCGGCCCCGACAGCAGTCAGTTCCGCTTCGACGGCGCCACGCTCCTCGACTCGACGCGCACCTGGGTGCGCGGACAGCTGACGATGACGGCGTTCGATCCGCGCGCCTACTTCGTCCGCAAGAACATTCCGGTGCTCAAACTCACGGGCACCGCCGATATTGATTTTTCCGGCAACCAGATGCACAGCGACAAGCACGCCGACGTTATCCTCGACACGTCGAGCGTGATCGGCGACTCGAAGATCGAGTTTGCCCAGGCGAAACTCGGCATGGACTCGAGTGGCTTTCACGTCGACACCGCGGAAATTCGCGCCCCCAACTGGAAGCTGAGCGCGCGCGGTCGACTCGCCCACGACAGTACGAAAATCGACACGCTCTACCTCGCGGCGAGTTTCGCCCGCCTCGCGCCGTTGCGCGCGCTGTGGCTCGACTCTGTCGGCAGATCCTTCGCCGATTCGGTGCATGGCGCCGTGTCGGTTTCGGGCACACTCATCGGCTCGGTGGATACGCTCCGTGTCGACGCCGACTTCGGCGCGCAGGACGTCCGCTACAACACGGTCACGCTGACCCGCGCCGTCGGGCATGCGGCGCTCTCCGGCCTGCCGAAGCGCGCCACGGGCCTCATCACGATGACTGCCGATTCGGCGGCTGCGGCCGGGTTCACGGTGACGCGCATGCACGCGCGCGCCGACGTCACGAATGGTGACGCCGCGCGGATCCGGATTGACGGCACGTCGGGCGACACCCTGAGCGCAATCGTGCTCGCGAACGCCGTGCATCGCAACGACAGCACCTACATCGCGCTCGATTCCCTCTCCGCCGTGCTCGGCGCTGCCGAATGGAAGCTCGCGAAGCCGACGGCAGCGCTCGTGACGGAGACGTCGATTGCCATCGACTCAACCGTTCTCCAAAGTTCGAAGGGTGGCATCATCGCCTTCCGCGCTTCCCTTCCCGACCGCGGCGCCGCAAGCGGTTCACTGCGCATCGAGAACTTCGGCCCCGAGGAAATCGCCTTTACCGGACGCCTCTCGCCGGACCTCAGCGCGCTCTTTCATGCGACTGCGACACTGAGCGGAACGCGGGATGCGCCGCTGATCGACGCCGAAGCCCGACTCGATTCCGTGAAGATCGGCCCGCGCGTCGCGCCGTCGATCGCGGCAAGCGCGCACTACGCGGCGAAGCACGTTGTCGCCGAGGCGCACGGAAAGTCGGGAACGCGCGAGGTGCTCACCCTTGACGCGACCATGCCGATCGACTTGACGTTACGGTCGGTCGATAAGCGACTGCTCGACGAAACGCTCACGGCGCGGTTCGTTGCCGATTCAGCATCGCTCGCCGGACTGGAGTCGGTGATTCCGCAGGTGCAGGGGCTCGCCGGCAACTTGTTCGCGAACGTCGACATGCGCGGCACGTGGAAGCACATCGACGCCGACGGTCGCGTGCAGATTCGCGACGGGGCGTTCGAGGTCTCGAAGTCGGGCACCGTCGGCCGTGGCGTGACGCTCGACGCCCGACTGCTCCGCGACAGCATCGTGATCAACAAGCTCCGGATGTCCGACGTCGACAACCTGCGCGACACCGCGTCAGCGACCGGGTCGATCTGGAAGGACAAGACTGGATGGAAGGTCGATCTCGCAAGCGTCGGCCGGAACTTCAACGTGATGGACGACCCGCGACTCGCGACGGTGAACGCCACGTGGACCGTGAACGTGAGGGGGGCGCTTAAGCAGCCGACGCTCGGCGGGCAGATCTTCCTCCCCGCCGCAACGTTCGTCATCGGTCAGTCGCGGAGAGTCCGGCAAGTGCGGGGCGAGCCCGGGCTGGAAGGAAGCGAGCTCGCCGTCGGCGAGCCGCTGATTTCCAACCTCCAGGTCACACTCGGCAACGACGTGCGACTCAAGTCGTCGGCCGCGAACGTGCAGCTCGGCGGCTCGGTCGAGATTCTCGGCCAAGTGTCGAATCCGTTCGTCTATGGCGAGATCCAGGCGAACCGTGGGACATATCGTATCGACCTCTCGGTACTGAAACGCACCTTTCGCGTCGACAGCGGACTTGTGCGGCTCGCTGGCCCGATTCGCGACGTCCCGGCGACGCTCGACATCTGGACCTCGTATCTCGTGCGCCAAGCCGACAAGGGCGATGTACAGATCATCGCGCATCTCACCGGCACCACCGACTCGCCAAGACTCGAACTCGGGAGCGCCGATCTCGGCACGACCGCCGGCCAGAGTGAAATTATCAGCTATCTGATTTTCGGCTCGCCTAGCTTCGCCCTTGACGGCGGCGGTTCAAGTACGGTCAGGACCGCAACGGCGGCGCTCGTCCCATCGCTCGGCGGCGTACTCGAAGGCGTGCTCGGGTCGCTGTTGCCCTTCTTCAACTCGCTGCAAGTCACGACGGTCGCCGGCAGCGGACCTCAAAGCCTCACGACGAATCCACTCGACGGCCTGCTCAACAGCTTTGCGCTGACGGCGGGCCGACAACTCGGCTCGGATACATTCTTGAACGTCTCGGGCGGAGTGTGTCGCGGGAGCCGAGTCACGTCGACGCAGAGTTTGCCGGCGTGGTTCGGGTTGTCAGCGGAGTATCGGCCCAAGGCAAAGCTTGGGGTGATTGCGTCGATGGATCCGGGATCGAGTCCGTGCAGTCGGTCGGGGCGGTTTCTCGATGTATACCAATTTGGTGTGGATGTTTATCGGGATTGGCGATTCAAATAGACTCAGTGGGAGCACAGTGGGAGTTCAAGTGCGAGCGGCGAGTAGTAGATCGAGTGCGAGAGGCCGCAAAGGTATAAGCGCGACCGGACGAAGTCCGGCCGCGCTTTCCTTTGTAGTTCACTCGCACTCGATCTACTACTCGCCGCTCGCACTTGAACTCCCACTGTGCTCCCACTTTCACTTCTTTGCAACAATTTCCTCTTTGAGAATCTTCTTCGACAGCCAAAATACCAAAAACGCCACAATGATAAAATCGATCAACGCTCCAATAACCGGCCCGAACACAAATTTGACCGGCCCGACATTCACCACTGCCGTCCGCCAATCCCCGCCCGGAATGAACGCCGTGACCACCGGCATCAGGATTCCATCCACCGACGCCTTCACCAGCTCGTTCAGCTTCCCGCCGATGATGATGGCGATCGCCAAGCCGATGACACCATACTGCTTCAGGAAGACAACAAACTCTTTCATCATGGTGCGAACTCCGCGTTCGGTGAGAAGTGCGAGGGCGCGACGGGGCGGCGCGGGCCGGTTGCAGATTGAGGCGAAACATCGACTGGCGGAAAGCATTTCGCCAGCGGCATTATGCATTGTATGACCCGCATCACACCGCGCCGATGAACACGCTCGCCACACTCGCCCAGGCGCTCGGCCTCGCATATGCGGGGGGCATCAGTCTGTACTCGACGGTTGCCCTGCTCGGTATCGCCGAACGCGCCGGATTGGTGACCGGATTGCCCTCACCCATCAACGCGGTGAGCACGCCGTGGGTGATCGGCCTCGCCTTCGTGCTCACGGTGGTCGAGTTTCTTGCGACGCTGATTCCGGGCATCGCGTCGGCATGGGACGCCGTGCACAGCCTGATTCGGCCGCCCGCGGCCGCGGCGTTGGCGGCGCTCGTCGCCTGGAACGGCGACCCCGCCTTTGTGCTCGCGGCGACGCTGCTCGGCGGGACGATCGGTCTTGCGACCCACGCAACCAAGCTTGGTGTCCGGCTTGCGATCGACTCGTCCCCGGAGCCGGTGACGAACGGCCTCGCGAATTTCGGCGAATATGCGACGGTCGCACTCATCGTCACGACCGTCTGGAATCACCCGTTCGTGACACTCGGCGTTTCACTCGCCGTGCTCGTCGCCGTGATGATCGGGATTCGCGCTGTCTGGAAGACGATCAGGCGCGCCCTCAGCGCCTGACGAGTCCGCCGCGCAACGCCGCGCCTACGATCCCTGCCCGAAGACTTCGACGAAGACGACATGATTGCCGTCCGGGTCTTCAACCGTGAACTCGGTGGTTCCCCACGGCGTCGCCGCAATATCGCCCGGCTTGGAGATGACGCCGCGCTCACGGTACGCTGCGTAGAGTTGGCGAATTTCGGTGACTTCGATGCGGCAAGTCGAGTGCTTCGGGAGCGCCGGATCGTCGGTGAAATAAAAGTGCACTTCGATCG
Source organism: Gemmatimonadota bacterium (assembly GCA_043757365.1). GTDB lineage: Bacteria > Gemmatimonadota > Gemmatimonadetes > Gemmatimonadales > Gemmatimonadaceae > Fen-1231. The sequence goes on from JAYVPN010000027.1 coordinate 7,191, forward strand.
CATCGCGCCGCACACCGCCGTAGCTCCCGGCGTTGAAATCGAGCTTGAAGTCCAGCGTATCGACGAAAAAGTCGATCGCCCGTCGAACGTTCGAGACGGGGAGCATGGGAATGCCGCGGGCGAAATACGGATTGGCGGACATGGGCTCCGGGAGGCAGCGGGGGCATCGGGTTTTCTGAATCTAATCAGGCGCCGCACGAGCTGTTTTCGAAGGTGAGGGAAAAGAATCTCTTTCGCTCACCCGTCGCAGAGCGCATCTTTTCCGGCGATGGTGCCCGAAGGTCCAGATCACTCCGGAGATACGATGCGTATGCGCTCGCTCGCCCCGCTTGCCGCCCTGCTGTTCGCCGCGGTGTCCTGTGCCTCCGCGCCGGCCCGCCGGGCCGGCCCCGGCCCCTGGAAGTCCCTCTTCGACGGCACCTCACTGAGTGGGTGGCGCGGCTACCGAAGCGACAGCCTTCCCTCCGGTTGGTCGATCGTCGACGGGACCCTCGCCAAGAAGACGCCGGTCGAAGATATCATGACCCGCGAACAGTTCGGCGATTTCGAACTTGAACTCGAATGGAAGATTGGCACCGCCGGCAACAGCGGTATCCTGTATCGCGGGACCGAAGAATACGATCACATTTATTGGACCGCCCCCGAGTACCAGCTCCTCGACGACGACAAGGCCGCCGACAACAAGACGCGTCTCACCTGCGCCGCCGCCGCCTACGGACTCTATCCGTCACCGGCCGGCCATCTCAAGCCGGTCGGCGAATGGAACAGCACGCGCATCATCGCCAAGGGCGCGCACGTTGAGCACTGGCTGAACGGCGTGAAACTCGTCGAGTACGAACTCTGGAGCCCCGACTGGGAGGCCAAGGTGAAGGCCAGCAAGTTTGGCAACTGGAAAGACTACGGACGGTCGAAGTCCGGTCACATCACCCTGCAGGGTGATCACCTCGGCGCGCTCGCGTTCAAGAACATCCGCATTCGCGAGTTGTAGTCGCCATGATTAAAGCCAAACTGTCGGCGATGATGTTCCTCCAGTATTTCGTCTGGGGGGCTTGGTTCGTGACGATGGGCACCTATCTCGGCAAGACGCTCCACTTCACCGACAAACAGATCGGCCTCGCTTACGGCGCGACGGCGATCGCCGCCCTTGTCTCCCCGTTCTTCGTCGGGATGATCGCCGACCGCTTCTTCGCGAGCGAGAAGCTCCTCGCCATGTTGCATCTCGTCGGCGGCGTGGTGCTCTATTTCGTCTCGAAGCAGACGGAGTTCGGCACCTTCTATCCGCTGCTGATCGTGTACGCGCTCTGCTACATGCCGACGCTCTCGCTCACGAACTCGATTTCGTTCCACCACGTGAAGGATCCGGCGGCCGACTTTCCGCTCATCCGCGTCCTCGGCACGATCGGCTGGATCGTCGCCGGGATTACCGTCGGCAAGTATCTGCAGGCCGATGCGCTGGCGCTGCCGATGCAGCTCGCGGCTGGCGCATCGATCGTCCTCGGACTCTTCTCACTCGCGCTCCCGCACACCCCGCCCAAAGCCGCGGGCACCGCGTTCACGATTCGCGACGCCATCGGACTCGACGCGCTGCAGCTGCTGAAAAATGGCGATTTTCTGATGTTCGTCATCGGCAGCTTCCTGCTCTGCATTCCGCTCCAGTTCTACTACTCGTTCACGAATCTCTTCCTCAACGAGATCCACGCGCCGGAGCCGGCCTTCATCCAGTCGTTCGGCCAGATGTCGGAGATCGGCTTCATGATTCTCCTGCCGCTGCTCCTGCGGAGGTTCGGCATCAAGAAGATCATGCTGATCGGCATGGCTGCATGGGCGGCTCGCTATTTCGCCTTCGGCAATGGCAATGCGGGCTCGAGGATGTGGCTGATCTACGCCGGCATTCTGCTCCACGGCGTCTGCTATGACTTCTTCTTCGTGAGCGGCCAGATCTACACCGACGAGCGCGCCGGCGTGAAGATCCGCGCCGCCGCGCAGGGATTCATTAATTTCGTGACGAACGGACTCGGCTATTTCGTCGGCTCGTACGTGTCGGGCGCCGTCGTCGGTAAGTACGCGACGACGAACGGGACCGTCACGACCCATGACTGGGCGAGCATCTGGCCGATTCCGGCCTACGGCGCGCTCGCGGTGTTCGTGCTCTTCTTCGTCTTCTTCCGGCCGAAGCCGGTCGCGGTTCCGGCATGAGTCCGTGACAACACTCGGCGATCGGTTCACCGTCGAGCGCGAGCTCGGTCGCGGCGGGATGGCGACCGTCGTGCTTGCGCACGATCGTGTGCTCGACCGCCGCGTTGCGGTCAAACTGCTTCCGCCGAGCTAGGCGAATGGCGGTCGGCGATGGACTGGGTGGAGCGGTCGTATCACAAGCGTCCTGGGCGCCTCCAGCGCGTTCTCACCGACTTCACGT
>JAYVPN010000028.1:0-9573 GCA_043757365.1 Gemmatimonadota bacterium
GGCCGAGCCGACGCCGGAAGAAGCGGCAGCAGCAGCGGCGGCCGGCGAGCCGGAGCTCATCCGCAAGGCGAAGGCCGATGCGGATGCGGCCGAGGCGGCAGCGGCCGAGAAGAAGTAATCCTTCGTGCGGCATAAATCGCGGTGAAGGTCATCGTCGGCCTCGGCAACCCGGGGCGCGAGTATGCCGGAACGCGTCACAACGTCGGCTGGTGGGTCATCGACCACCTGGCCGACGTTTGGCGTTTCGACGGATGGAAAAAGGACAACGACGCCCTCGTCGCGAGCGGCCTCGTTGGCGGCGCGAAAGTGCGGCTCGTCAAACCGCAGACGTTCATGAACAACAGCGGCGAAGCGGTCCGGCACTTTCTCAAGCGGCCGTTCTGGGCGGTGGCGAACGATCTGCTCGTAGTCTCGGACGAGGTGGCGCTCCCGGTGGGGCGCTATCGGTTCCGGGGGAAAGGATCGGCGGGCGGGCACAATGGGCTGAAGAGCATCGAGTACCATCTGCACACGCAGGAGTACGCACGGCTGCGAGTGGGAGTGGGGCCGCGGGAATCGGAGCGGTCGATCGGGGTGATGAAGGATTATGTGCTTGGGGATTTCGGGAAGATCGAGAGTGGGGAGATTCGGGAGTTGATTCCGGAGTTGAGCGCGGGGATCGAGAAATGGATTGCGGAGGGGATTGTGAAGACGATGACTGCGTTTGCGGGGAAGGAAAAAGGCAACGGCGAGTAGACGGTACTCAGTAGTCGGTAGACCGTATAACGCGAACTTCAAATGCGAGTAGAAGGTAGACGGTAGACAGTACACCGTTTACGGAGTGGGAGTGGACGGTTTCGGTGGGAGTTTGCATGGCTGGGCGCGGACTTTCTTCAGGAGCGCGCCGAGCATCTGCTTCACCTGATCGGTCCTCGCATCGAGTTTCGCGTACTCGGGGCCGGGCATCAGCTCCAGATCATGCGAGAGCTGCAGGTGATACTGGAGCTCGTTCGCCGATGCGAGCGCAATCTGCAGAAAACGGGCGAACTCCCGTTGCGTGTCGTGACCGCATCCTTCCGCGATATTCGTCGGAATAGAAGACGCCGAGCGACGCAGCTGCGCACTGAGCCCAGGGTAGCGCCTCTCAGGCAGCCGATTCGTCGCCCGATACGCTTCGAGTACCAACTCGTGCGCCCGTTGCCAAACCAACAACTTGTGAAAATCCTGCATGAATCCTCCGTAGTTGTATCGAGGATTCGTCGCCGCCCCCTGCCCGGCCCCACCGTTCGACCGCATCCCGGTTAGATTTCTGGTCACAACCATCCGAACCCAACGCAAACGGTCTACCGACTACTGTCTACCGTGTACGTGCTGTTGTAGTTCGCGGTAGACGGACTACCGTCTACTGACTACCGCCTACTCGCAGTTGTCGTTCATAACCCCATGCTAAAACTCGGAATCGTCGGCCTACCAAACGTCGGCAAGTCAAGCCTCTTCAACGCGCTGACTTCCGCCAAAGCCGAAGCCGCCAACTATCCGTTCTGCACCGTCGAGCCCAATGTCGGCATGGTCGAGGTCCCCGACCCGCGCCTCGACGCGCTCGCGGACATCGTCAAGCCGGAGCGCACCGTTCCGGCAGTCGTCCAGTTCGTCGATATCGCCGGCCTCGTGAAGGGCGCATCGTCCGGCGAAGGGCTCGGCAACAAGTTTCTCACGAACATCCGTGAGACCGACGCGATCGTCCACGTCGTCCGATGCTTTGACGATCCCGACGTCACGCACGTGATGGGCTCGATCGATCCGGCGCGCGATCGCGAAGTGATCGAATTCGAGCTCGCCCTCTCCGATCTCGGCGGCGTCGAGAAGCGCCTCGATAAATCGAAGCGCGCCGCGCGCACCGGCGACAAGGACGCGCAGGCCGAACTGCCGACCCTCGAGAAGGCGCTCGCTTCTCTCTCCGAGGGCAAAGCGCTCTGGCACGTGAAGCTCACGCCGGAAGATCGCGTGATCCTCGATCAGCTTCAGCTCCTGACGCTCAAGCCGATTCTCTACGCGGCCAATGTCACCGACGCCGAGCTCTCGGGCGAGGAAGGCAAGTACGTGAAGGCGCTCCGCGCCGCGATCCTGAACGATCGCGAGCCGGCCGAGGTCGTCACGTTCTCTGCAAAGATCGAAGGCGAGCTCGCCGATCTCGCACCGGAAGACCGTGCCGAGTTTCTGTCATCGCTCGGTCTCGAGAGCGCTGGCCTCGATCGTTTGATTCGCGCCGGCTATCACATCCTCGGACTGCAGACGTATTTCACCGCCGGCGAAAAAGAGGTACGCGCCTGGACGATTCACAACGGTGACTCGGCGCCGAAGGCCGCCGCCGTGATTCACACCGACTTCGAAAAAGGCTTCATCCGCGCCGAGACGGTGAGCTTCAGCGAGTTCGTCTCGACCGGTGGCTGGAAGGGCGCGAAGGAAAAGGGCGTGGTGCGATCGGAAGGCAAGGAATACATCGTCGCCGATGGCGACGTGCTGCTCTTCCGCTTCAACGTCTGACGCCGCCGCGAAACAGTAGTCGGCCGAGTCGAATCGGCCAGTAGAGTGGCGTTAGCACGCCCGGCAAGCGAACGAGCTCCCACTCGCGCATCGTCGGCCGGAAGATTTCCTCGGCGACGAAACGTACGCGGTCGGCGCGGTGCTCCATCAGGTCGAGACAGTACCGCCGATTCTCGCGCGCTGAGTACGGGGGCGCACCGCGCAGGAACCGCGCGATGATTTCGTCCGCGTGACGTACGACCGCGGTATCGGTGGACGCCGCGGCGAGGAGCGCATCCGGGACCCGTGCGCCGAGCAGTTCGTGCGCGAGTCGCGCACCCAGCAGCAACGGTCGTCGCGCGTGCTGTTGCACCGCGCGCTCAAGCAGAAGCGGCACCGCCGCCGTCGACGCGGACGCAGAAAGCAATGCGGCGAACGCGACGAGCCACTCGAGTTGATCCCATTGATGTCGCGTACCGTGCATCGCTTGGAGTACGATCTCGTCGAGCGCCGACGGTACGAGCACGATCGCGCCGCCGATTTCGACGCGGAAGGCGCGGGCGCTCACCGTCTGCGGCGCGAACGTCCACGGATAGTGCGGCATCGAGAACCGCCAGTGGAGCTCGACCGGCGCCGCGCTGCTCTCACGGGCGTATACGAAGTGCCCGAAGCTGCGCTGGAGCGCCCGCTCCTGCATCGGCGTCATACCGGCACGCGACGCATAACCGAGCGCGCGCAGTACGCTGCGGGCGCGATCGACGTCGGCGGGCGCGACGACGACGTCCAGATCCACCGACGTGCGCACACCGATGTCTCCGTATGCCGCGAGCGAGAGCGCCGGTCCTTTGTACGCGATCAGCGGGATCGACGCAGCCCCGAAGTCGGTCGCCAGTTCGCTGAGCTGCACGGCAAGGCTGAGCGCGCGAGCTGCGATCGCCCACGTCTCATCCCGCAGCTCGTCGCGCACCGCGTTTGGCACGAGGTCGTTCCACTGATCGAGCTGGCGATGCGCGTGCGGCAGCAGGCGATGCGCTCGAGCCAACGCGAGGAAAGCCGGCCAGTCGATCGCATCGAGGTGCGATCGCACGCGTGCGGTCCGCACGGCGTCGCGCTCCCACGTGGCGCAGGCGAGTAGCAACGACCGCTCCGGCGTCGCGGTGGCGCTCATCCGCCCACGGCCTCGACGATGCGTCTGACGAGCAGCGGCAAACGCGAGGGATCATCACTGGGCTCGGCGTTGAAGGTCGGGACAAGGCCGAGCAACTCGCCGAGTTGCGCGAACTCCTGGCGTCGCATCGGCACATCGAGGAGATAGCCGGCGTATGTCTCCGGCACGAGCGCGAGCAGCGCATCGATAGGCGACGAGCGCGTGACGCGCGGTCGGGCGTCGGCGGCGGTACGCTCGGCGAGCGTCACGATCGCACCGAGCGGTCGCCCGGACTCGGCGAACCGGTAGCCGTGATCGTCGAGCGCCAGGGCGCGCTTGTCCCACGTTGGCGTGAGCCACGGGAGCGAATTGGCGTCGCCGAACAGCAGTCGCTCCGACGAAGCCCACAGTTTCAAGTACGGATATGCCGGCGCCACCGACGGCTGCGCGTCCGTCGTGCGTACAGCCACGAGGTCATCGCTCAGCACCTCGTAGCCCGCTTGCGCAAAGGCGGCAGCAGTCGTGCTCTTCCCCGCATTCGATCCTCCGGCGAGCGCGACGGCGACGCCGTCGATCACGACGGCACTCGCGTGCAGACATAGCACGCCGCGCAGCCGCAGCGAGAATCCGAGCACCGGGCCAACGAAGTAGGTCTCCGTGTCGGCGAGCGTCGCTGGCTCGGGCCAGCGACTCCAAATCTCGCGACCATCGGGCGACAGCCAGAATCGCGTGCCGTCGGCATATGCGAAAATGAAACCGTCGAGCGACTCGTACACGACGAGGGTGTCGAGCGGATCGGGACCGCGTGGCGAGCGGTAGCGCTCGCGGAGAGTCTCGATCGCGGCCACTGCCCAGGCTGGGGATGACTGAAAGCGCGCCGTGACATCCGGCACTGCGCCGGCCGCCGCCGGGCGCAGCGCGAATAGCTCGCGATCGCTCGCGAGCGTCAATCCGTAGATCGCGTACTCAGGAATGCTGCACGCCGACGGTCAGCCGTCGGACGCTTCGGCGTCCGCGAGCGCGCCAAGCGTTGCACTGGTGAAGGCGAGCGCGGCGTTCGCCGTCGTGAAGTGCTGCGGAAATGCCGACCGCAGTTCCGCCGCGATCGCTTCCGCTGATCGCCGTCCGTCCACCAGCGAAAGCAGCCGCTCGAGCCGCTCCTGGGCCGCGCCGGCGATCGGTGTGAAATCCGAATGCCGCCGATGCAGGGCGTCGAGTCTGAGCGACATCGCGCCGAGATTGGACTGGCGGAATCGCGCCCGCGAGCCATCGACGCCGTCGACTGCGGTGTCCCACGAAAAGAGATACTCGTCGTCGATTAATTTCGCGCGGAAGTGCATCGAGAGCGTGTCACCGGTGAATACCGAGAGCGAGCGTTCGAGCGGCAGAAACGCCTGGCCGTAGAGCGCCGGCGGTGCCGATGGCGCATTCGAGATGGTGTGATCGCCCGCGAGCGTGGCGTCGAACCACACCGCAATACCGTCGAGCGTCCCGTCGTGCGCCACCGTCCATTCCGCACGTCCGTCGACGTCCGCGTCGGCGACCGTCGCGAGATCCAGCGTCGCCAACAGTGCCGGCGGCGCGAAGAGCGCGCCCTTCGAGAGGCGCGCACGGTGCCAGTCTTGGCGCACCCGCGCGGCAACGACGCGCCGATCGATCCCGAACGGCGCATCGCCGGGGGCGATGTGCGCACCAGCAAATTTCGCGTCGGCAGCGGTCGGTGCCGCCCAGATGGAGTCACGCTGCGCAACGAAGCGGGCGCCCGGTCTCAGCAGTCGCGTTCGCGCGTCAACGAGCGTAGAGATGCGCGAGCCGAACAGTGGCAGTACGCCGCGTAAATCTTCGAGGAGCACGTCGCCGGACTCGGGCAGCGAGAGCCGACGTGAGTCGCCGTGGAGCACTGTCACGCGATCGCTGCAGGCATTGGCGGCGAGAAACTCCGGAGCGATCGCCGACACGGGGTCCGACTCGATGGCGTAGACGCGACGGGCGCCGGCTCGGCAGGCCGCCACGGCAAAAAAGCCGAATCCCGTTCCGATTTCGATCACGACATCGCCGGGCCGCACCGCGGCGCCGATCGCGGCCACATACGCGCGCGTCCGGATGTCGTCGGCGATCATTGCGTCGTAGTCGCTGATTCCGTACATCATCGGTCAGGAAGCGGAACTCATCGGCACGCCGCGTGGCCGGTGCCGGCCTTCCGACTTCATCGATGCCTTGTCGTGAGTTACGACGTCTTCTTCATGCCGCCCGACCCGCCGTCGAGCACCATTCCGGCGTTGCCGACGATCTTCGTCAGCGCGGCGAGCGAACCAAACTTCCGCAGTTTCGGCGCCGTATACGCGAGACGATGCTCGACACGCTGCGGCTCGCCAGCCCCGCCATTGATCTCGTGAGTCACAGGTCGCTCCGTTGTGATGAATGCCCCGATCCCAGCCACTGCTCCAGCTGCAGCACGCGCCAGCCGGCGAGCACCTCCGCCGTAGACCCCTCTCGGAAGATAGACTCGATGCCGAAGGAGTCAACAAACTCCTGCACCCGATCCAGCGGAGCCGGCCGCGCATCGCGCATCGCCGTGCGCCAGCGCACAATCTGCTTTTCGTAGTAATCCGGCAACGGCGTCTTCGGTCGATTGATGATTTCGGGTGGCAGCTCGGCGTGAAACGATCGGCGCAAGAGCGACTTGCGCTGACACCACGGAATCGGTGGAATCGCCAGCGCGAACTCGAGCAGACGCGTGTCGAGCAGTGGCCAGCGCGCTTCGAGCGGTGCACCGCAGTGGCGGGCGTCGCTGCCCTCGTGCAGCGATTGCCAGACGCTCCCGGACAGCATGGCATGCGTTTCCGGCCGCGTCGGGTGCGGCGCGAGCGGTGCGTCGTGCTGCGGCCCCGTGCGCGCGCGCACGTCGGATCGAATCCATGCGGGAAGGTCTTCGCGCGGCGTCGTTCGCCCCGTCAGCCGGTTGCGCAGGTACAAACCCAGGTGCGGGTATCGTCGTTCTTCGACGGCATATCGCAATGTCCGCCACAGCACGTCGGTCACCGGCCAGCTGCCCAGCATCCGCCGCGGCGACGGTGGCCGTAGCAGTGCGTCGCCATCCTCGCCGATAAACAGGACGGGCGACGACGCGGCGACCCGCGGCGCGAGCCGACGCCAGCCGTCGGCGTCGATCTCGTCCGACGGTTCGTCGGTCGAGTACGCGGCATCATCAAGATGCGACAACGGCATCGCGACGTCGTCGACGATTTCATGTCGGGCGCCCACCAGCGCCGCGACACGCGTGGCGAGCACGCCTTCATCGTCGGGGCGCAACGTCGTGATGACGTTCGTGAACGCGTGGATCGGCATCGTCGGGAGCACGCGGCGCATCGTGACAGCAAGCGCCGTCGAGTCGAGACCACCGCTCAGCATCAACGCGGTGCCGGCCGGACGCGCCCGATCGCGCACCGCCTGATCGAGCAGCGCACGAAACTGCGCGAGGTATTCCTCGTCCTGCGCCAACCGCAACGGTTCCGGCTCGGGAAAGCGCCAGTGGCGCGTCGGCGGCGTCGCGCCCGCGCCCGGGCGCACCGCCAGTTGGTGCCCCGCCTCGAGCCGCTTCACATCGCGGAACGAGGTTGTCGTCACGTTGCAGTTGTACCCCCACTGCAGAAACGAAACGATCGCCGGCTCATCGAGCGTACGGCCGATCGCGGGATGCGCGAGAACGGCCGCAATCGTGTTTGCACAGACGAATCCCGCCGGCGTGGCCGCATAAAACAGCGGACGAACGCCAAGGCCGTCGCGAGCGCAGAGTAACCTGGCGCGCTGCACATCATAGAGCGCGAACGAAAAATCGCCGCGTAGTCGCGATGGCGCGTCGTGCCCCCACGCGCGATAGGCGCCGAGCACGATCGCTTCGTCGGTCGCTGATTTCTCGATCGCGACACCAGCCGCCTCGACCGCACGCCGCGTATCATCACGGCCGTCGAGCCGAATGTCGCCGGTCAACCAGAGCTCGCCGCCGTCATCGCGCCGAACCCACGGGCCGATCGACGCGCGATCGCTCGTCGCGAGCAACGTGTGCGCGAGACCAGCCGCGCCAACAATGATCGCGCCGGCACCGTGCGGTCCGAGCGACGCGAGCGGCGCGGCGACGCGCGTTAGCGTGTCGCGCCCATCCCGAATCGCCGCCTCGCCGTCACCGAAGAGGACGACGGCAAAACCGCTCACGCCGGCAAACCGAACGCAACAAGCGCCGCGTAGCGCGCGAGTTCGCCGTCGCCGGCGATGATCAATCCCTCGCTCTCGACCCACGCATGCGCGTCGAGTGGCAGCGCCGCGCCAGGTGTCGCTGTCGCCACACCAATCGACAGCTTCGCGCCGAGGCCGTGCTCGCCAAGCAGCCACTCGGCCGCCAGCGAGCGCGCGAGGCAGGTGCTGCCGGGGAGCGTGCGTTCGGCGCGGCTCATCGCGCGGCGCACCGTCAACGCGGCGGCGCGCGGATCGGGCGGTGTAGTTCCGCGCGGACGGCTGTCGATGAACCGGCGCACACGATCAAACGGGGCGAACCGGAGTATCCCGCGCATCGTCGCGAGGCGCAGGATCGCGCGCACCGCCATCGAGCGCTCGGTGGAATCGAGCGCGAGAAGGCTACGCAGTCGGCGCAGGGGCGATCTCCAGCAGCCCGCATTGGATCAGCGTGCCCGCAAGCGCGACGAGATCCGTCATCGCGCGCTCGGCGGTGACGTCGTACTCAGCCGTGAGCGTTTCGACGACCGATGCGAGCGACCGCGGCTCCTGCACGAGCGCCCAGATCCGGGCGCCAACCGGGTCCAGCCCGTAGTAGGTACTGTCGTGCATCCCCAGAATGACGGCCTCGCCGGAGAGGTTCGTGGATACCTGGTTCTTGGACGCGACGACGCGGGATTCCGGGGTCAGTGCGGGGGTCATGGGTAGCAGTTTAGCGGGGGTTCATTCGGTGTCGCAATTGCGCGTGTGGTTGGTGCGGGCACGCGGTTGACAGAGCACGCAGAACACGCAGAACACGCAGAACACGCAGAACACGCAGAACACGCAGAACACGCAGAACACGCAGAAATAGCCCCGGATCGCGCCGAGACATCGACCGGGCCGCGACTCGAGGAAGAGGAGTCGAGAAAAAGGCTCTTGGGGAACGGCCACGCCCAGCTCCCAGCGCCGAGCGTAGCGTCTTCTGCGTGTTCTGCGTGCTCTGTGTCAAACGCGTGCCCGTACGCCCCCAAGTCCAGCGGACCTTGACCCGCCCCCCCGGAACCAGCTAACTTTATGGGCTACCAAAATATGGCCCTATCTAGAGCGTGTTCGGCGCCTGCCGAACCGGGGCCACTCTCCGCGAACGTCGGCAACCCGTTCGCGGCGACTATGACCAAAGGGAGGATTGCCGCATTGTCTCGTGAATACGAGGCGGTGTACATCTTCGATTCTGCACTCGAAGACGCCGCCATCAACGACAAGATCGCAAAACACCACGGTCTCCTCGGCACGACCGAAGAGATCAAGCTCGACCACTGGGGTCGCCGTCAGCTCGCGTACAAGATCGGGACGCGCGAGTCCGGCTACTACGTGATCGCCCGCTTCAAGGCCGAGGGCCCCGTTCTTCCCGAGTACGAGCGTTCGCTCAAGCTCGACGACGGCGTGGTCCGCTATCTGATCTCCGTGCATGAGCATGAACTCGGCGCTCCGCCGATGACGGAAGAGCAGATGGCCGCGCGCAAGCGCAATGACGATGACGACGACGACGAGGAATAGCTGATGCGCCGCCAAAAGAAGACCTGCCCGATCACCGAAGCCGGTATCCGCTTCGTCGACTACAAGGACGAGCGCTTTCTCGCCCGCTTCATCACGGAAAACGGGAAGATTCTCCCGAGCCGTTTGAGCGGCGTCGATGCGCGTCACCAGCGTCA
>JAYVPN010000029.1:0-2587 GCA_043757365.1 Gemmatimonadota bacterium
AGAAAATATCCCTCGAGTTTCTGCGTGCCTTTCGAGCGGCGGATGCCGTCGATCGAGACGTACAGCAGCCATGCGATGACGATCGCCCAGTTGATCCAATGCACCGTGTTCGCCTCAGCGCGGGTAGCGGGACTGCAATACACCGAGCAGGAGCAACACTACAAGCTCAACCGCGAGGACGCGGATCAGCACCACGGTGAACGAGGGCCGTTTCGCCGGCGGCGGCGCATCGCTCACGGCTGCACCTTCTTCGGCACCGGATTCTCGAGACCGGCGCTGAGCATGTTCACGAACAGCCGCACCCCCCCGGGTACGCCACCAAGTACCTGCCGAAACAGCGACAGCGTCGTGTAGACGTACACGCCCTTCCCAAGCGGCGTCATCAGCAACGCGCCCTTGTTCTCGGGCTCGTTCGGGTCGTGCATCTCCAGCGGCGTTTGATAGTGCGGATCGATCGTGCTCGGCATGTACACGCTCCGCTCTTGGACCCAATCGGCCCAGTCGGAATCAGCGATCTTGTTCGGTGTGTTCAAGAGCCGCGACTTCGCGTCGAGCACCGTGACCGGCGCTTCTTCAATCGTCACGCGCGCGGCGGGCGATGTAAGCGCGATCGGATACGGCATCACGCCGGGACGGGTCATTTCTGTCTGGCCGTACTGCACGACGACCGTACCGCCGTTCTTCGCGAAGTCGAGCACGCGCTTGTTGTACGTGATGAGTTCCTTGTGCGCGTCGTAGGCGCGCGGCCCTACCACCAGCGTGCTGTAGCGCGAGAGATCGACGACGGCCAGCTCCTCGGGACTGATCACCGACAGCGGCACGCCGAGCTGGCGCAGATACGATGCGACCTCATCACCGACACCCTGCACATAGGCAACACTCAGTGTCGCCGGAATCGTGATGTCGACGGCCTGGAGATAGAGCGCGCTCGACCGGTACAGGTGGATCGGGCGAATGTGGGGATACTCGATCGTCCGTATTCCTTCGAATGAACGGCCCGTTTCGCTCTGCGCGATAATCCCGAACGCATACCGGCCCGCCTTGAGCCTTCCACGGATGCGAATGAACAGCTCGCGATCCTCATTCGGCGCCAGCGTGAGCAACGCCGGAACTGAATCGACTTTGATACCCGGTGGCGAGATGATGTTGAACGACAACGTCTTCGACGTCGACGAATACGATTTCAGCGATAGCCGCAAGAGGCGGTCGATCGGCTTGCCGGCCTGCACCCACTGGAGTCCGTAGTCAAATGCCATCGTCACCGACGGCACGCCTCCCACCGGACGGTTCTGTTCGCCGAAGACCTTGTCCGTAACCCGATACTGGATCGGGCCGAGATTGAGGTGCACCGTAGAAAACACACCGCTCAGCGTGACCTCGGCGTTCGATTCGCGCCGCACATCCTCGGCGATTGCCACTGACGGCACGAGGGTTCCATCGGAAACCATCGAGACGCGGCCGAGGCCGTCGGCCGGCGACTGGCGTGCCGGAAAGACATCGCCAGCGCGACCGCCGATCCACCACGGGCGCGAATCGACGAGCCCGATGATCTGTCGCGTGACGCGCCCCGAACTGTCAGGGGCGACAATGAGTCGCGTGACCGAGCGATCAATTTGGCCCGTGAATGCAAAGTCCGTCAGCGTTACCGGAAACTTGCCGCGATTGTACACGGTCAGCGTCACCGGCATCGAATCACCGAACGCCAACAGCTCGCGATCCGCGGTGACTTCGAAGGCCACACCGGCGGCCGTCATCGTCGCCTCGGCGAGACGGCGCTGCAGAATTTCGAGTGATGCATCGAGATCGCGCTGATCGTCCGTGCACGAGACTCCCTTAGAATCAGCCCCCGCGCGCATGATCATTCCACGACTCGGTGCGACGCAGCGCGGCGTTGCGGTGCGAATGGCCTGCGCCGATTCGGTTGCGCGGCCGAGGTTGGCGACCAGCGATTCCGGCGTGCGCAGATTGAGCTGCGCGCGCGCGGTTTCGATCCGCGCCGCGACATCGCGCAGCGCCGCCGCATTGATCGGCGACGCTTCTCCGGCGAGCCGCGCGAAGGTTGTGTCGACGCCGTCAAAGATCGACTTCTCCGCTGTCGCCGGCGTCGATTCATTCACCCGCGACGCGATGCGCGAGACACCGTCGAGCGCGACCCCTTTGCGCTGCAGCGATCCCTGCCCCTGCGAGCGGTGCATCGAACGGCTTTCCGCCGCGATTTCAGCATAGCTGCGGCCACGCACGACGTCGTACTCACCGACGTTCCACTGCAGCGTCGTCGCGCCGCGGCCGAAGCGCGCGTTGCGATAGAACTTCGCCGGCGTCCATGGCTGTCCGAACTTCGCCGACGGAAATCGCGTCGTGTCGCCGGCGAGATCGTACGCTTCCTTCGCGAGCATGCCCGACACTTGATGATGCCCGTGACCGTCCGCCGGCGTGCCGGAGAAGATCGCGATGATTACCTGCGGCCGAAACGCCCGCACGACGGTGACGACGTCACCGAGAATCGAGTCGCGATCCCAATGCTTTAGCGTCTCGTCCGCGCTCTTGGAGAAACCGAAATCGAAGGCGCGTGTGAAATACTGGCGGC
>JAYVPN010000030.1:0-9366 GCA_043757365.1 Gemmatimonadota bacterium
TCGCAGTTGGAAATTTTCCGAGTGTTTTACGTGGGACCCGAAGACCACGACGCGCTGCCACGGAGCCACCTTCCCAATCGATTCCAGTCGCCCCCTGTCCTACCCCACTAATATAACACCCTCTGTTACCGCGCGCTGAGGACTTGGTTCCTTCCCCCGGCTTTCGCCCGGTAGAGCGCCTTGTCGGCGTCCTTGAACAGGCGCGACCGCAACAGCTCCCCGCCCTGCGCCGCGTACGTCGCCACACCGAAGCTTGCCGTGACACGCAGCTCTTTCCCCTGAAATCGCACGGCCAGCGCTTCAATGCTCTGACGCAGCCGCTCGGCGAGCTCCATCGCGCCCTCCATCTCCGTCTGGCGCAGGACGATGCACATCTCCTCACCACCGATCCGCGCGCACACATCCGTCGTACGGACGAGATCGCGCAATGCGCCCGCGACGGCGCGCAACACCGCATCACCGGCTTCGTGTCCGTGCGTGTCGTTCACCGACTTGAAGTGATCGATGTCCGTAATAACGAGCGCAAAGCTTCCGCCGTCGCGGTCCGTCTCGAGCCCTTCGCGCGCCAGACTCTCGTCGAAGTAGCGGCGATTCCACAGGCCAGTGAGCGGATCGGTCATCGCCACGGTCTTCACCGAATCGATCTCCCACACGGCCTCAAGCGCCGACGCCGCGAGCGTCCCCATCAGCCCGATCGTTTTCAGGTCGGACTTTCGCAGCGCGTTCGGTTCCGTCGCGCCGACCACGACCACACCCAACAGCGTCGTCTTACGTATCAGCGGCTGGATCGCCAGCGAACCAACCGGTGGCACCGGCAAGCCCGGCCCGTATAATAATTCTTGCCCGACGAGCACTCGCGCATCCGACCAGAGCTGACGCACTCCGTCGCGACAGACGCCGCCAACGAGCGACTCCGCCGTGACGATCGCGTCGATCTCCGGCTTCGGATCCGGGTAGTTCGCGGTGACACGACGCACCCGCCCCTGACGCGCCTCCGCATCCCAACGGACCAACGCCGCGAACGAGGCACCGCTCGCGTCGAGCATCCCGTCGATGATGCGCTGCTCCGGCGCGTCGTCCGCTCCGGGCATCTCGAGATCTTCCACCGACCTGAAGAGTCCGCGCAACCGCCGGTTTTGCCGCGACAGCGCGCCGTGTGTCTGCTGCAGCTCGATCATCTGCGAGAGCCGCGCCGAGTGCCGCAGCATCCACGGCTTGAGGTCCGCTTTCGGAGTCGTGAGGCCATGCGGTGCGTGCAACACGAGCGCCGCCGCGTCCGCGTCTTCGACGAGATTCCCCACCGCTTCGAGCGCGACGCGCACCGCGGCGAGCGTCGGCGGCGCGGCGTCATCGAACGAGACAATTCCGACTTCGTTCGCCGCGAACTCCACGATCGCACGCTGCTGCGGCGTCCCCCACTCATCAAGCGCAGGATTCCACGTCAGGCTGCTCGCCTCCAACACGAACCGCCCCGTTGTTCGGCGTCGCGACCAGAGCATCGCATGCTCGGCGCCGTGCAATACCGCGCAGTCGGAAAGGAGGCCGTGCAGCACTTCGCCCATCGGAAGATCGCGAAGGCCCGGCGGTGCGTCCCTGATCGATACCGGATCGCGCAATGCGATCAGCGTCGACGCCCGAACCCCGCGGGGTGTCCGCCGCTCGGCGGTGCGATCCGGCGCGCGGTCGATTGGCGGTACCGCGCGCGCCTGCGCGCGGCGCGCACGACGGCGCCAGCCAATCATCACTGCGGCCGCGACGAACGCGCCCAGCAGGAATTGAAACATCAGTCGATGAGAATGCGCGCCGCAGCCATCGCCGCGCCGAATCCGTTATCGATGTTGCAGACCGTGACGCCGGCGGCGCAACTGTTCAGCATCGTCAGCAGCGGCGCGAGGCCGTTGAACGCAGCGCCATACCCGACGCTCGTCGGCACCGCGATCACCGGCACGCGCACCAACCCGCCAACGACCGACGGCAACGCGCCGTCCATACCAGCGACGACGATGATTACGGCGGCGTCGCGCAGTACATCCTGCTGCGACAACAAACGATGGATGCCGGCCACCCCGACATCCGTGAGCCGCATCACCGGCGCACCAACGGCGCCGAGCGTCACAGCCGCTTCTTCGGCGACAGGGAGATCGCTCGTACCGGCCGTGACGATGAGTGTCGTTTTCGTGGTGAGTGGCGACGGGTTCGGACCGCGCACGAGTGCCGTGCGCGCGAGATCGTTGATCTCCGCCGCCGGATACGCCGCGCGCATCGCCGCGCGCGCCACCAGTGCGGCTCGCGTGATCAGCACGCCATCGCCGCGTTCGGCGATGCGCCCGGCGATCGCGACGATCTGTTCGACGGTTTTTCCTTCGCCGAAAATCGTCTCCGGAAAGCCCTGACGCAGCGCCCGATGATGATCGACGTGAGCGAACCCCAGCGACTCCGTTGGTTCGACGTCGAGTTGTAACAGTGCCTGCTCGATCGTGGCGCGCCCGGCAGCGACGTCGTCGAGCAACGTCTTCACTCGCTCGCGTCTCACGGCATCCTCAGGCGTGCTCAGACTCGATCAGTTCGGCGTCGATCTCGGCCGCGGCAGCCGCATCACTCGCCAAGTCGCGCGGCGCCAGATGCAAACCGCGCGCGATGTAGTCGGCGAAGATTCCTTCGACTTCGCCGAAGCTGTTCACCTGATGCAACTGTTTGCGGAGCATGCCGGAATTGTGCAGGCCGCGGCAATACCAGCCGAGGTGTTTACGGAACTCGAGCGTCGCGCCGATCGGGTCGATCTCGTATTCCTGCACCATCCGGGCGTGCTCGAGAGCGATTGCGAATCGGTCTTCGACGCTCGGCGTCGGCGGCACCGGCGTGCCGTCGATCAGGGCGCGCGCCTGATTGAAAATCCACGGCTGGCCGAACGAGCCACGAGCGATCATCACACCGGCGCAGTTCGTCTCGCGACGCATTCGGGCCGCGTCTTCGGGCGTCTTGATGTCACCATTGCCGATCACCGGAATGTCGAGTGCGTCGACGACCGCGGCGATTTCGTCCCAATGCGCGTGCCCCGTGTACATCTGCGTGCGCGTGCGCGGGTGGATCGCGAGCGCTTTCACGCCGGCGTCCTGGCAGCGCAGGGCGATCGTCACCGGATCGCGCATCTCTTCGTTCCAGCCGCTGCGAATCTTGCACGTCACCGGGAGATGCGTGCCGCGAATCACCGCTTTGATGACGTCGGCGACGAGGTCGAGATCCTTGAGACAACCCGAGCCGCCGTTGCGCCGCACGACCTTCTTCACCGGGCAACCGAAGTTGATGTCGATGAACTCCGGCTGAAACACGTCGGTCACGAGCGCGGCCGCATCCCCCATCGCCTCGGGCTCACCGCCGAAAATCTGCACGCCGATCGGCCGTTCATCGGCACCGAAACGCAGTTTGGCCAGCGTCGCCTGATTCTCCCGGCGAATTCCCTCAGCACTGAGAAACTCAGTGACGACAACGTCCGCCCCGTAGCGGCGACAGAGGCGCCGGAATGGCGACTCCGAGACGCCTGCCATCGGCGCCAGAAATAGCGGCACCGCGTTGGCAACAGGATACGGGAACGTGGGCATACTTTGGAAGCTAAGCGGAGGCCCAAACGCTTGCAACGTCACGATTTGACGCATTTCGGCACCGGCACTAACTTGCTCTTTCCAACTGACCCGCGCCGAAGTCAGGCCGCGGACGTCCGAATGACCTGAGGTTACGGAATGGAACTGCGAGAGTTTTTCTCCGAAGACGCCGTCAAGCTCGATCTCGAAGGCACCACGAAGGACGACGTGCTCAAGGAGCTCATCGGCCTGTTGGGCCTCGATGAAAAGAACGAAGGCATGCTCTTCAAAATGCTCAAGCGCCGTGAAAACCTCGGCTCAACCGGCATCGGTCGCGGCATCGCGATTCCTCACTGCCGGTCGCTCGTGGTGAACAAGCTGCGCGTCGCCTTCGGCCGCAAGAAAGACGGGCTCGACTTCCGCGCCATCGACGAGAAGCCCGTGCACTTCTTCTTCCTGATCGTCGCACCGCCACTTGAAGTTTCGAATCAGTACCTCCCGGTGCTCGGGAAGATCGCGCAGTTTTCCAAGGAACCGGACGTTCCGGAACGGCTTCTCTCGATCACCAAAGCGTCCGAGTTCATGGCCCTCCTCGAGGAGAAGGGCGTCTAAGGCGCCCACACCGAAACCCATGCGAATCCGCCTCCGGCAGTTTCTCGCTCTCACGATCCTCCTCGTGCCGGCGATACTGCCGGCTCAAGCGTCCGATTCGCATGCCTCGGTCACCGTCGGCTCAGCGACGGCGCGGCGCGGCGAACGCGCCTACGGCATACTCAAGGTGCCGGCCGGAACGGACTCCGGCACCTCCATCCAAATCGCCGTCATCAACGGCGCGAAGCCGGGACGGGTGGTCGCCTTCGTATCGGGCGCCCACGGCACCGAGTACGCCTCGCTCGTCGCAATGACGCGATTCATCGCGCGCGTCGATCCGAAAACACTGAGCGGCACGGTGATTGTCGTGCCACTGCTGAACATCGCGTCGTTCGAACAGATGGTACCGCACATCAATCCGGTCGACAAGAAAGGCATGAACGCGTCATATCCCGGCGATCGCACGGGGACGCAGTCTTCGCGTGCGCTCGCGTTGGTCGCCGAGCAGATCGTGAAGCCCGCCGACGTGATCATCGACCTGCACGGTGGCGATCTCGACGAAGATCTGCGCCCCTACGCCTACTGGATTCGTTCGGGCGATGCTACGCTCGACAGCGCGTCGTACGACCTCGCGACGCACTTCGGCCTCGACATGATCATCGTGCGCGATCTCGACGTCACGCAGGCGGCGAGCATTCGCAATCTCAGCGGCTTCGCCCTCTCGCTTGGCAAAACGACGATCGTCGCCGAAGCGGGACGGTCGGGACAAGTCACGAAACAGGACACCGAGGCGCTGATCAACGGATCGTTCAACGTGCTCGCGCGCCTCAAAATGATCGCCGCGCCGGCGAGCCCGGCCGCCAAGTCCATCACGTACGTCGGCAATGACGCGCGCGTGCGCGCCGACAGCGGCGGGATGTTCTATGCGATCGCCACGCGCGGTAGCACCGTGAAGAAAGGCGCGAAGGTCGGATCGATCACCGACTACGTCGGTCGCCCACTCGGCGTTATCCTTGCCCCGCAAGACGGCGTCGTCACGTTTATTCGTGGCGTGCCCTCGATGACCAAAGGCGCGACGCTCGTGACGGTTGCCCAGAACTTCGGCAAGTTGGCTCCCGCCTACGCGAAGCCGCAGCAGTGACCGCGCGACCGTGGGTGATCGCCGAGACCACATGGAAGAGCGTCAAGGCGACGCGCTACGATATCGCCGTGCTCCCGTGGGGCGCCACCGAGGCGCACAACTATCATCTCCCGTACGCGACCGACAATATCCAGAGCGATGCCGTCGCCGCTGAGGCGGCGCGTCTCGCGTGGGCTGCCGGCACGCACGTCGCGGTGTTGCCGTGCGTTCCCTTCGGCGTCAACACCGGCCAGCTCGACATTCCGCTCTGCTTGAATCTCAACCCGAGCACGCAAGCGCTACTGCTCGCGGATATCGTGCATTCGCTCGAGGTGCAGGGATTCACGAAGCTCGTCATTGTGAACGGTCATGGCGGCAATGATTTCAAGCAGATGATCCGCGAGTTGCAACCGCAGACGTCGGTATTTCTCTCAACCGTGAACTGGTACAAGATTGTTGATCCGACACCACACTTCGACGATCTCGGCGATCATGCCGGCGAGCTCGAGACGAGCGTGATGCTGCATATCGCTGCGCCGCTCGTGTTGCCGCTCAGCGAAGCGGGTGATGGAGCAGAAAAGAAATCGCCGCTTCGTGCGATTCGAGAGGGATGGGCGTGGGCGCCGCGGCGATGGACGAAGGTTTCGGCGGATACGGGGATTGGGGATCCGAAGGCATCGACAGCCGAGAAGGGCGCGAGGTATTTTGCTGCGGTTACGATCAAGCTTGCGTCGTACTTTGTTGAGTTGGCTGGGTACTCAGTGTAGGGGGAGCGAGTGCGCGTGCGAGTTCAGTGGGTGTGCGCGTTCAGTGGGAGCTCTAGTGCGAGCAGCGAGTAGTAGATCGAGTGCGAGTCGACAGCAAAGGAAAGCGCGTCCGGGCGTCGTCCGGGCGCGCTTATTTCGGTTTTCTCGCACTCAGTCTACTACTCGCCACTCGCACTACCACTCCCACTGAACGCGCACACCCACTGAACTCGCACGCGCACTGTCTCCCACTCCCACTCCCACTCACGGATCAATCCGCAAGCGCTGAATATCCTGCCCGAATCTCCATCTCATCCTCAACAACTGCAGTACGGCAACAGCAGCGAGCGACCCGACATACCCCCACCAAATTCCCCTCGGCCCCATTCCGAGAGTAAACCCGAGCGCCAGACTGAGCGGAATCCCGATCCCCCAAAATCCGCCGAGATGCAGGAACATTGGGATTCGTGTATCTCCTGTGCCGCGAAGCACACCAAGCGCGACCACCTGAATTCCGTCGAACACTTGAAATACTCCAGCGATCGGAATCAACGCCGCGGCCATCGCGACTGTCGCTGGATCGGAGGCGAACACTGAAGCAATCGCCCGCGGGATCACGAGAAAGATCCCCGCAGCACCGACCATGAACGCCACACCGACGACGAGCGCCGCGACCGCGTCGCGCTTTGCAGCAGCGAGATCACGACTGCCGATCGCGCGTCCAACAATCGCCGCCGCCGCACTTCCAACACCGAGCGGCACCATGAAGGTGATCGACGCGAGATTGATCGCGATCTCATGGCCGGCGAGCGGTACGGTGCCGAACCAGCCGATCCAGATCGCTCCCATCGCGAATACTGCAACTTCGAGCCACTGTTGGAACGCTACGGGCAACCCGACCCGCACCATCTTCATCAGCGGCTCAATTCGGATCGACTCGGCGCGCCACGGCATGATCGCGCTGTGCAGCTCCTTCCAGCCGATCGCCACGATCACCGCGAGCATCGTCCAGCGGCTGATCACTGTCGAGATCGCGGAGCCTACGGCGCCGAGCGCCGGCAGCCCGGCGTGTCCGTAGATGAGCGCCCAGTTGAGGACGACGTTCATGACGTTCGCGAAGATGATAGAGATGACGACGGCACGCGTCTGATTCATTGCTTGCAGCGACTGCCGGAAGACGATGAACAAATAGAACGGCAAGACGCCGAGCATCGACCAGCGCGAGAATGTCGCGGCAATCGGCGTCACATCCGGCGGCTGCCGGAGAAAACCGAAAAAGAGCTCGCCAGGGATGAGCAAGAGCGAACACGGAATGCTCAACGCGAGCGCGAGGATGATACCACGCTGGATTCCGCGCGCGATCGCCTCACTGTCCTTTGCCCCGACCGCCTGCGAAATGATCGGATCGAGAACGAGCAACAGCCCCAATCCGGGGAGCATCAGATTCATCCAATACACGTGGCCGAGTGCCACGGCGGCGATCGTCGACGGCGACACACGCCCGACCATCGCGGTGTCCACCACGCCCATCATCATGATGCCGACCTGCGCGAACACCACCGGGGCGGCGAGCCGCAGCATCTCGCGCAGCTCGCCTCGCGTGGGGCGCAGCTGCGCGAGCGACGTCATTGGGAGCGTTCGGCCAGATAAAGCGTCGCGGCGGCAAAACTGGTCATGAGCGCAGTGTACACGACCAGATAGCCGAGACCGACGATTGTCGCCTTGACGATCGTCTCGCCGGTGGTGCCGCCGTAGAACGACTCCATCGCCTTGATGGTGTACCAGCTGACCCACACGAGCACTGCCAGCCCGGCCAGGACCGAAAGAGCCGTGACGTTAAAAGGGTCGACGACCGTCGAGAGCGCTTCGGCGAACAGGATCGCCGCAAAATAGTCCAGCGCGAAGACCAGATGCTGCGCGTATGGCTTTTCGGAGCGCGAATACGCAACCTGCATCAGCAGCGCAAACACCGGCACGAGCAACACCATCACCGCCGCCGCTTCCCATCCCGCCGTGCGCATGATATCACGGCGATTCTCATACGTCGTGATGATATTCTCTCGTGCTCCGGCGCTGATCGGCAACGCGTCGAGTTGCGCACGAATGCTGGGACCCATCGCCGGCGTCGAGAGATCGGGGGGCGTCAACTGCGCCGCCGCGAGGCGCACCAGCGTGAACACAATTGCTGCGATCACAAAGAGCTTCAGCGGTCTGACGCGTTTTGCGCCGGCAGCAAAGTCGCTGGCCAAACGACCGGGCTGCGTCATCAGCGAACGCAGTGTGTCGCGACCGACCGCGATGAGACCCGGCGCGCCGGTCATTCCCACTCGATGGTCGCCGGTGGCTTCGAACTCACGTCGTACACCACGCGGTTCACGCCGGCGACTTCGTTGATGATGCGGCTCGAGATACGGCCGAGTACGTCGTACGGGAACGGGAACCAGTCGGCGGTCATTCCGTCGGTGCTCGTCACGGCACGGAGCGCGATCGCATTCTCGTACGTGCGACCGTCACCCATCACACCGACCGACCGCACCGGCAAAAAGACGGCGAACGCCTGCCAGATATCATTGTACAGACCAGCGGACCGAATCTCTTCGAGATAGATCGCGTCGGCGCGGCGCAGCGTATCGACTTTCGTGCGATCGACCTCGCCGAGCACGCGAATCGCGAGTCCCGGCCCGGGAAATGGATGACGGCCGACCATCTCCTCCGGCAAACCGAGCTCGCGGCCGACGTTTCGCACTTCGTCCTTAAATAGCTCCCGCAACGGCTCGATGAGCTTGAACTTCATATCGGCCTTCAAGCCACCAACGTTATGATGCGTCTTGATCGTCGCGCTGGGTCCACCTGTGACACTCACGCTTTCGATGACGTCCGGATAGAGCGTCCCCTGCACGAGGAACTCAGCGTTCTCGCCGGCGTGCGCCGTCGCGTCCTCGAAGACATCGATGAACACATGGCCGATGATCTTCCGCTTCTTCTCGGGATCGCCCTCACCTCTGAGCGCGTCGAGAAATCGATCCTCGGCACGCACCGTTACGAGCTTGATGCCGAGGTGCTGGCCCATCGTTCGCTCGACCTGTTCGCGCTCGTGTAGCCGGAGGAGCCCCGTATCGACAAACACACAGGTGAGCTGATCACCGATCGCCCGATGGACGAGCGCCGCAGCAACCGACGAGTCCACGCCGCCGGAGAGCCCGCAGATGACATTCTTGTCGCCTACCAACTCACGAATCTTCGCGATCTCGAGATCGATGAACGAGCCCGGTGTCCAGTCCGGCGTCGCACCGCAGACTTCGAAGAGGAAGTTGCCGATGATGTCAGCGCC
>JAYVPN010000031.1:0-9295 GCA_043757365.1 Gemmatimonadota bacterium
CGCGCCGAGGTCGGCGAGCCGCGTGTACTCGAACCGTACCTCGTCGAAATTGAAGTCTTCGTCGCCCGCGGCGAGCACGACGTCGTACTTCGGCGCCGCGTTGCGCACGAGGCGCCGCACGATGTCCGGCGGCCTCGACGCACCGGCCACGATGATCCCCGCGACGCCGCCCGACATCGCCTCGGCGAATTGCCAGGAGGACTGTGCGAGCCTCGAGAAACCCGCGAAGTAGATGCGGCGCGCGTCGACGTTGAGCATCGCCTGCGCATCGGTGAGCATCGCGTTCACGGCGGCGGCGTTCGACGCAGTGGAGTCGGCGCTCGCGGTTTCGTAGCTGCTGAGCACGATCCAACCGACGCGCGCCGCAATCCCGCGAACGATAGTCAGCGGCACCATCGCGCGGCCCCGCGCGTCCATGAGGATCAGGAGCGGCGCCGGGGCCGACTGGCGGTAGCCCGGCGGCACATACGCCGCGTAGTGAAAGCGCGGATCAAACTTCGCGGTGAGGCGATCGGCGACGCTGCCGGCTCCGACATCCGCCAGCGTCGACGTGTCCACGGCGGCCACGTCCGGCGACTGTGCGTGCGATACGCGGGCGAGGCCGGTGAAACCGAGCACCGCCACCGCGAGGCGCGCGGCGCGGCGATACCGTTCGACCACGCTCGGGCTAGCGGCTCCCACTGACGGCATCGAAGACCCGCGCCTGGATGAACGCCTCCAGCAGCGCCACGTCGAGCGACCCTTCCTTCGCCTCATCGCGCAGAATGTCGAGTGCGCGCATCGTCGGCACGGCGCGCTTGTACGGGCGGTCGGTCGCCGTGAGCGCGTCGAAGATGTCAGAGATCGTCATCATCCGCGTCTGCACCGGAATGTCGTCGCCGCCGATCTGCCGCGGATAGCCGCGTCCGTTGAGCTTCTCGTGATGACCGTGGGCGATGTTCGGCACACCGCGTAACGACCGCGTCCACGGAATCTGGTCGAGAAAACGGAACGTGTGCGACACGTGCGACTCGATCTCTCGCCGCTCACGCTGATCGAGATTGCCCTTGTTGATCATCAGATAGCGGAGCTCTTCGTCCGATAACAGCGGCCGCTCCATCCCGTCGAAGTCGACGAACAGCCGCTCGTTGATCTCCTCGAGTTCCTCGAACGTCCCCTCGGGAAGAATCGTCGGCTCGTTCGCCCGCACGATTGAGTCGAGGAACCGCTGCAGTTGCTCACGCTCCGTGCGGCGCGCCTGTTCGAGCCCCTGCAGCGCCTCATTGTACTTCTCCTGACCGTACTGCAGGAGATACGCGGCCCGTTCCCGCTCGTACTGGAGGTCGGCGCGCTGCAACAAGAATCGGAACCGGTGCTTGATGATCGCGAGATCGGCCGGGTACAACTTCTTCTGTTTCACGAGTACCTGCTCGCGCACGCCGACCTTTCCGAAATCGTGGAGCAGCGACGCATAGCGGATCTCGCGCATCTGTTCACGCGAAAACGTCTGCCCCTTGTACGGCCCCGTGCCAGCACGATCGATCGCCTCGGCGAGCCCGCACGTCAGCGTCGCGACGCGCGACGAGTGGCCACTCGTCGTCGGATCGCGCGATTCGATCGCCGTCACCGCGGCCGTGACGAAGCCTTCGAAGAGCCGTTCGATTTCCTCGTAGAGACGTCCGTTCTCGATCGCCACCGCCGCCTGCGATGCCAGCGCCGTCACCAGTTCCACCGCCCGTGCGTCGAACGGCACGACTTCGCGCTCGACTACTTCTGGTGATGTCAGCCGCGCCTCGGCATGTCGTTTGCGGTTAATCAGCTGAAGGACGCCGATCACTTCGTCGCGATGCGTCCGCATGGGCAACACGAGCATCGACTTGGTGCGATAGCCGAACTTTTCGTCGAACGATCGGTTCATCGTGTAGCTGACATCACTCGGCAACAGATACACATCGTCGAAGATCAACGGAGCGCCGGTCGATGCGGCATACCCCGCGAGCGACGAGTGGTCGAGCGGAATTTCGAATTCGCTGAACGGCAGGTCGGGGAGCGTGTGGTTCTGCGACAGCTTGAACCGCAACGTCGACGGCGCGTTGTCCGGCCCTTCGACCAGATACAGCGACCCCGCGTCGGCGCCGGAAATCCGGCGGGCTTGACTGAGAATCATGCCGAGGAGCGTCAGCAGGTCGCGTTCCGTCGAGAGCGCGACGCCGATGCGCGTCAGCTCGGTGACATCGTTCGAGCTACGCCCCTCGAGCTCGCTCGATCGGCGTCCTGCCACGAGTGCCGCCGCGTGCCGCAGCGAGGCCTGCAGCGTGATCCGGTCGGCGGCCCGGCGATCAGATGTCACACCGTCGGGGCTCGTGGAAATCCACCCGGAGAGCAGGGCGAGCGGCATCCACGAATCCGGCTCGCTGTCGCCGGCGTCGCCGAGCGCAATAACCGCCGCGTGCGCCGCGATGGCTTCGAGATCGGCCCCCGCCGCCATCGCCTGATCGAGCAACATGATCGTCGGCCGCTCGGAATCAAGGTTCGCCGCCGCCGGGCAGGTCGCCACGCGCACGACATCCACGCCGCCGTCGGCAATGAGCCGATCGAGCGCCGGAATCGCCCGGCCAAGTGGCGCGAAGAGCAGGGGTGTGGTCACGTCAGGCCATCGCCGAGTGGCAACAGGAGCTCGCGGAGGCAAAAGGAACGCCCGTCGGCTCGGGAGAGCCGACGGGCATAACCTACGTTGGAGCGAAGCCCCGTCGCCAGTATGCGCGGTATTCGCGGTCTTACTTGACGCCGAGTTTCGCGAGTTCCGCCTTCGGTGCGTCGTAGTCCGGGAACTTGTCGAGCACCTGCCTGAACAACGTGATCGCTTCCTTGCTATCGCCGGCGTCCTTCGCCTTGATGCCGCGCGAGTACAGCATGACGGCCTGGAACGGGATCTTCTCCGCCTTGGCTTCACGCGCTTCGCCGAGCTGCTTCGGAATGTCGGGGAGCTTGAGCCCCTTGTTCGTCTGCATCGCCAGCTTGTTGATGAGCGCAAACAGATTGTCGGGTTTGTCGCGCGCGCTCGTCGTGTACTCGATCTCGCCGGTCTCGACGTTGAAGACGCGGAGCGTCACGTTGAGCTGCGTCGCCCGCGGATCCGTCTGGAAGCCGCCGGTGACCATGTGCTTCGCGCCAAGGAGCTTGCCGATCTTCACGGCCGTTTCCTTGTCGACGGCGCCGCTCGTCCCGAGCTTCTGCTCCTCCATGATCTTGTTAATCTGGTCGCGCTCGACCACACGGATCCCCGTGTTCGCCGAGAGTTCCTGGATCAGAATATCCTGGAGTCCCTTGCCGAGCGGGGCGAGCTCTTCGTTCGACTTGCCGAGCGCGCCGTTGTTGAAGTTCAGCACGGCCACCGTCGGCTTGCTCTGCGCCATCGCACTAACAGTCGCGAGCATCAGCGCCGCGCCGGTCACAAACACATTCTTGAGCTTCATCGGTCTCTCCTCGGGAGTTTAGACAGTCAGCGTCAGTCCTTCCGCGGCCGCCAGCACCTTCAGCGATGCCCCGCGTTCCTTCACTAGCGCCCGGCACTCTTCGGTGCGCAGGTCCACTTCGTCATCGGTGCGCCGCGGCTCATGATGAAAGAGCACCAGCGTGCCGACTCCTGCTTCGAGCGCCAGCTCGACCCCTTCGCGATACGTGGAGTGCCCCCACCCGCGATGGTGATCGTATTCTTCCGTCGTGTAGGTCGTGTCGTGAATGAGCACCGACGCGCCGCGCACAAACGCCACCAGTTTCTCACGCCAACCATTCGGCGGTCCATACCGTTCGGCGTTGCCGAGTTCGTTATCCGAGACGTACACCAGCGAGCCCGTCATCTTGCCCGGTTCGGTGAAGCGGTACGCGAGCGCACCGCCCGGATGCCGCACCTCCATCGCCGTTACTTCATACCCCGTACCGCTGCAAACCTCTCCTTCGGCGATGTGGCGGAAGTCGATCGTCGCATCGAGCTCTTCGAAGGCTACCGGAAAGACGACCGGCGACATCTGGTCCCGCACCACGGTGTCGATGCTCGTCTCGAGCGACTGCGACCCCCAAATCGTGAAGTGATTCCCGCGCTGGAATATCGGCGCGAAAAACGGTATGCCTTGGATGTGGTCCCAATGTGCATGTGTCAGGAACACATCCCCCCGGATCGGCGCCCCGTTGGCCCGCTCGATGAGCGTCCGTCCGAGTTCGCGAATCCCGGTCCCACCGTCGAGAATCACCAGCCAGCCGTCGGGAGTCCGAACTTCGACGCACGGCGTGTTGCCGCCGTAGCGCACGGTGCGGGGCCCGGGGCTGGGAATCGATCCGCGCGTCCCCCAGAACTGTACGCGCAGACTCATTGATTTGCACTCGACACCATAGACGATACCACAAAGGGTTTATACACCGAAAGGCGGACCGTCACCGCGATGGTGTGACGCGAGTCACGGATGGTCTCGGATCGTCCGAGCGGGCACCGGCTCAGACGCGTTGCTGGGCCCGCTTTTCGAGCGCCGAACGGTCGGTAATACGAATCCGACGGCGCTCGGTCGAGATCCAGCCGCTATCCTGAAACTCTCGCATCGCGCGCGACACCGTCTCGCGGCTCGCGCCGACGATGTGGGCAATCGTCTGATGCGTCAGCGGCTTCTCGATCAGCGGCGCGCCGCCTTCGTCGGCCGCGTCGAGTAGCATGCGGGCGATGCGGCCGGGCACGTCGAGGAGCACGAGCGAGCCGATTTTGTCATCGGCGCGGCGGAGCCGGCGCGACAGTTCGGTTAGCAGTGACCAGGCGACGATCGGGTTCGCTTCGACCCGTCGGCGGAAATCATCGCGACGGAGCACGAGCAGCGTGCTCTCTTCCATCGCGATGACGTGCGCCGAGCGTGGCTGATCATCGATCAGCGCGAGCTCACCGAAATGTTCGCCGACACCGAGGATGCCGAGGATGACTTCGCGTCCGTCATCGGCGACGAGCACGACTTTCACGCGACCGTCGCGTACGACGAAGAGCGAGTCGCCTGGGTCGTCCTCGAAGAGGATGACGCTGCCTTTCGGGTAACTCTTTTCGCGGACGAGTTCGCCGAACTTCAAAAGCTCGGCGCTGTCGAGCGACTTGAAGAGCGAAACGGTGGCCAGAAAGTCCGTGGTATTCATCGCGCGATTTGGGGCGGGGGGAAGTCCGGCAGCAGCCGAGGTCTTCTTGACCTCCAACACTCTGCAACAAGCGAAGTTACGCCGCTTCCCAACGGGCGTCAAACGGTTCCCGGTAACGGGTGTCGCGATTATGGTCAGTTTGATAGCTGGCGGGGCTCAACAACGCCTCGGATTTACGCGGATACGGCACCGGAAACGGGCAAGAAAACTGCAATTGCAACCGCGGCCGCGGAGGCCGCGGACCACGGCCCGGAAAAACGCGGAAACTACAAAAACTGGGGAAACTACTCTAACTCGAGTTGAAGAGAGCAGTTTCCTCAGACAGTTGATCTTTCCGCGGTCTTTCCGAGCCGTGGTCCGCGTATTCTGCGGCCGCCTTTTCAGTTGCCTTATCCGCGTAAATCCGAGGCGTCGTTGAGCCCGCCAGACACCCAAACCAGCCCACCACTTGAAGAATCCACCCAAACATGAGATATTTACTGGCTAGTCCAAAAATCTGAGGGAGGTACCCATAATGAAGACCGAAATCCATCCCGTGTACGCCACCGCCAAGGGTGTTTGCGCGTGCGGCAACACGTTCCAGACTCGCTCGACGAAGGCCGAGATCCACACCGACATCTGCGCGGCGTGCCATCCGTTCTTCACGGGCAAGCAGAAGATGATCGACACGGCTGGCCGTGTGGAGCGCTTCCGCCAGAAGTACGCCAAGGCGACCGCCTGAGCGTTCGCGGTCTCCTCGCCGAAGCGCTCGAGCGCGCGGCGATCGTAGAGCGGGACCTTCTCGATCCCAAAACAGTCCGGGACGCGAAGTTGATGGCTTCGCTGGGGCGTGAGCACCAGCGCCTCGCTCTGGTCGTTGAACTCTCGAAGACGCTGCAACGTTACGACGACGAGCTCGCGGAAGTCCGCGAGCTCGTTGCCGTTGACGACCCTGAAATGGCCGCCGAAGCGCGCGCCGAACAGGGGCGGCTGCTTGCGTCCATCGCCGACATCGACGAACGGCTCAAGCCGCTCCTCGTCCCGCACGACCCGCTCGACGACCGCAACGCGATCGTCGAAATCCGCGCCGGCACGGGGGGCGACGAAGCGGCGCTCTTCGCCGCCGAACTGTATCGCATGTACATCCGCTACTGCGAAAAAAAGCGATGGAAGGTCGAGACGATCTCCCTCGCCGACGCGTCGCTCGGCGGACTCAAAGAAGCGATCTTCAAAGTCGAAGGCGCCGGCGCGTTCGGTGAAATGCGCGGCGAATCGGGCGTCCATCGCGTGCAGCGCGTGCCGGCCACCGAAGCGCAGGGGCGCATCCACACGTCAGCCGCCACGGTCGCGGTGCTGCCGGAAGCGGAAGAACTCGATCTCAAGATCGAAGACAAAGACCTTCGGATCGATGTATTCCGCGCTAGCGGTCCCGGTGGGCAGTCGGTGAACACCACCGACTCTGCCGTGCGCATCACGCACCTCCCGACCGGGCTCGTGGTCTCCCAACAAGATCAGAAATCCCAGCTGCAAAACAAGCTCAAGGGAATGGAAGTGCTGCGCGCCCGCCTTCTCGACCTGAAGGTGTCGGAACAAGAAGCCGAGCGATCGAAGCTGCGGAAGTCGCAGGTCTCCACCGGCGACCGGTCGGCGAAGATCCGCACGTATAACTTCCCGCAGAATCGTATTACCGATCATCGCATCAACTACACGACGCACGATCTCTCGGGCGTCATGAACGGCGACATCTATCAGCTGATCGAGGCGCTGAAGTTGGCGGACCATCGTCGTGCAATTGCCGGGCGTGCAGGACACCGCCAAGGCCAAGGACATCCTGGGCCGGACCGCGACGCTCGAAGTCCGGCTGGTCGATGAAGGCACCGAGGCGCGCCAGGCCGAGTCCGGCAGCGGCCCGGTCCCGTTCGGCGACGAGCGCTACATGGAACGCAGCGGCCAGCCCGTGATCGTCAAAAAGCAGGTGCTCCTCACCGGCGAGAACCTGACGGACGCCCAGGCAGGTTTCGACAACCAGACCCAGGAAGCGGCGGTGCACCTGACGCTGGACGCCAAGGGCTCCCGGATCTTCAAGGACGTGACGCGCGAGAACGTCGGCAAGCGGATGGCCATCCTGCTGTTCGAAAAGGGCAAGGGCGAAGTCGTCACGGCGCCGGTGATCCGCAGCGAGATCGGCGGTGGCCGGGTCCAGATTTCGGGCCGCATGTCCACGGTCGAGGCCAACGATACGGCGCTGCTGCTGCGTGCCGGTTCGCTGGCCGCGCCGATGGAAATCATTGAGGAATTGACCATCGGCCCGACGCTGGGCGCCGAGAACATCACCAAGGGTTTTCACAGCGTCGCCTGGGGCTTCGAGGTGATCTGCGCCTTCATGGCCGTCTACTACATGCTGTTCGGTGTGTTTTCCGGCATCGCGCTGGCCGTCAACCTGCTGCTGCTGGTGGCGATCCTGTCGATGCTCCAGGCCACGCTCACCCTTCCCGGCATGGCCGCCATGGCATTGGCTCTGGGCATGGCCATCGACTCCAATGTGCTGATCAACGAACGGGTGCGGGAGGAGTTGCGCAACGGCGCATCGCCCCAGGTGGCGATCCAGGCCGGCTACGACCGGGCCTGGGCCACCATCCTGGACTCGAACATCACGACCCTGATCGCCGGCCTCGCGCTGCTGGCGTTCGGTTCCGGGCCGGTCCGCGGCTTCGCCGTCGTCCATTGCATCGGCATCCTGACTTCGATGTTCTCCGCGGTGTTTTTCTCGCGTGGCCTCGTCAACCTCTGGTACGGCCGCAAGAAGAAGCTTAAGGCGGTATCCATCGGCACTGTCTGGCGTCCCGCAGGCGAAGGCGTTATAACCAAGGCCGAGTGAGGAAGTACAGAAATATGGGGTTTTCAGCTTCAGCACCACATGCGCCAGCGCGTATGAGCTTGCGCTGAAAACTCCCGAAAGGTTGAGTAGTGGAGTTTTTCAAGATCCGGCGCGACATCCCGTTCATGAAGAACGCGTTGATCTTCAACGTGATTTCTTTCCTGACGTTCGCCGCCGCCGTGTTTTTCCTGTTTCAGCGCGGGCTGCATCTGTCGGTGGAATTCACCGGCGGCACAGTGATGGAAGTGGGTTATTCGCAGCCGGTCGATGTCGAGAAGATCCGCAGCACCGTCGCGGGCCTTGGCTTTTCAGACGTCCAGGTCCAGAACTTCGGCACTTCGCGCGACGTCATGATCCGGCTGCCGGCCCAGAAGGGTGTCAGCTCGGCGCAACAGAGCGACAAGGTGCTGTCGGCACTGAAGGCCCAGAACCCTGCCGTGGCGCTGCGACGCACCGAGTTTGTCGGTCCCCAGGTCGGTGAGGAGCTGGCCACCGACGGACTGAAGGCGCTGGCCATGGTGGTGGTCGGGATCATGGTCTACCTGGCCTTTCGCTTCGAATGGAAATTCGCCGTGGCGGCCATCATCGCCAACCTGCATGACGTGATCATCATCCTGGGCTTCTTCGCCTTTTTTCAGTGGGAGTTTTCGCTGGCGGTGCTGGCGGCGGTGCTGGCGGTGCTGGGCTACTCGGTCAACGAGTCGGTGGTGATTTTCGACCGGATCCGCGAGAACTTCCGCCGCTACCGAAAGATGAACACGGTGGAGATCATCGACAATGCGATCACCTCCACCATCAGCCGCACCATCATCACCCACGGTTCCACCCAGATCATGGTGCTGTCGATGCTGCTGTTCGGCGGCCCGACGCTGCATTACTTCGCCCTGGCCCTGACCATCGGCATCCTGTTCGGCATCTATTCGTCGGTGTTCGTCGCTGCCGCCATCGCGATGTGGCTGGGCGTCAAGCGCGAAGACCTGGTCAAGTCGTCCGCCCGCAAGGACGAGGATCCCAACGACCCGAATGCGGGCGCTACCGTCTGAGCGTTCATCCATGTCCGCGCAAATGCCACCCGCCTCTTCCGTGCCGCTCGCGCGGCAGGCGCGTGAGCACTTCGTGGCGTATATCGAGGGCGTGCTGCCGCCCCTGTCGGACGCGATCCGCGTCAAGTTGATCGAGCTGGTCGATCACGGCGCCAGCACCCGCGACATGCAGGACCGGCGTGACGCCATGCTGGAGTTCGAACGGCAGCGGGCACAGTGGGTGCAGGGCGCGGCCAAGGGCTGGCATGAC
>JAYVPN010000032.1:0-33038 GCA_043757365.1 Gemmatimonadota bacterium
TCATCGGGAGCTCCGCCACGAGTCGGCCGCCGTCCATGACGCCGACCCAATCGCAGATGCGCTCCTGCTCGTGCACGAGATGGCTCGAGATGAACACAGTTGCGCCCTTCCGTTCGACGAACTCGACGAGCGCGCTCAGCACGTCGCGGCGCACGACCGGATCGAGACCGTCGGTCGGTTCGTCGAGCACGAGCAGATCGGGACGCGACGCGAGCGCCAGCAGCGTCATCAGTTTGCCCGCTTCGCCTTTGGATAACCGCCCGACGAGCGTGCTTTCACGAAGCTGGAATTGTTTGCGCAAACGCTCGGCTTCCGCTTTGTCCCACCGAGGATAGAAAGCGGCATGGTAATTGACGCTTTCCTCGACCGTGAGCGTCTGGTACAGATGCAGACGCTCCGGTACGTAGCCCACCTGACCGAGTGCTTTGTGCACGCCGTCGGGCACGGAGTGGCCGAGGACGGTAATCTCACCGTCGTCCTTTGGCAGCATGCCGAGCATGAGGCGAATGGTCGTCGTCTTCCCCGAGCCATTGGGGCCGAGAAAGCCGTAGACGGCGCCCTCGGGAACGGTCATCGCAAGATCGCGGATCGCGAACTCTTTGCCGGCGCGATAGCCGAGATTGCGGATTTTGATGGCGTCGGTCATTTGCGTCCGTCCTCGAGTTCGCCGTTGAGGGCCTTTTTGATTTCGGTGCGGTTGATGCCGAGCCGTGCGGCGTCGGCCAGCATATCACGGACGAGCCGTTTGGCTGCCGTCTGTCGATCACGGGCGCGTGTGTCGGTCGAGACATCGCCGATGAAGGTGCCGGAGCCCTGTCGCATTTCCACGAGTTTCTCCAGTTCGAGATCGCGGTAGGCCTGCACGACGGTCGCCGGGTTTACCCGGAGCTGGACCGCGAGGGCGCGGACGCTCGGCAGGGGATCACCGGCGGTGAGTTCACCACTCGCGACGGCAATACGGATACGCTCCGCGATTTGCGCGTAGATAGGAGTGGGAGATCGAGGATTGATGCGTTCGAACACTAGGCGCTCGTGTGTGTCGGTGTATTGATACACTAGCTGAACCTGTATGGGCTGTCAAGGGCGGGGGGGCGAGGGCAGTGGGAGGGCAGTGGGAGCTCTACTACTCGCTGCTCGCACTAGAGCTCCCACTGCCCTCCCACTAGAGCTCGCACTCCCCTCCCACTCCCAACTACGCGTCAGTCCGCCTCCGTCAGATTAGCCTTCTTCGCCGTGCTCCGAGCCGTCGAGGCCGATCGCTTCGTCTTTCGACTTCACATCAGTCGCGCCGAGCGCGGCGGTGATGACGGCGAACGTCTCCTGATAGGGAAAAAACATTATAGATGCGGAATCGTCGTGCCGCCGCGGAGATCGAAGCCGACGCCACGGAGCGCGATGCAATCGAGGCCGCTAAAAGATTCTATTCGATAAAACGCTCAAGATGCTACCAATTAGATGCCACGAATGCACTCATTGTGCATCACTTCCACCATCACAAAACTGCCGCATCGGTGCGCTAAAACCGATTGTAACGAAAGCCATTTTACTCGCGACGGGGGCGTTACACCGCCGTGACCGTAGCCCGTAGAAGCGATGTCCGGGTCCGCCTAAGCTTCTGTCCAAGCGGTTCAATACAAAACTCGGTCTCCCAAACTCTGGAGCGCCGTCCAATCAACCCGACTGGACGGTCGACTCAAAAATATGAATCTGCATCGTCTGTTCGCTCGCGCGGCGCTTCTCGTGATGGCGATGATCGCCCTCGCGACAACCACTTCCGCGCAAATCACCACCGCGACGATCGTCGGCAAGATCATCGGACCCTCCGGCGAGCCGATCGGTAACGCCCAGGTCGCGATCGTCCTGCCCGCCACCGGCGAGAAGTACGGCGCCATGACCCAGGATGACGGCAAGTTCCACGCGCCGAATCTGAAGGCCGGCGGCCCGTACGACGTGATCGTCACGCGCATCGGCTTCAAGAAGGAAGTCCGCTCTGGCGTCTACGCCGCACTCGGCGTCAACACGACGGTCAACTTCGCGTTGACCGCGACCGCGGTGCAGCTGACCGCCGTTGCCATCACGGCCGACAAGGACGCGCTGATCGACAAGGGCCGCACCGGCCCGTCGACGAGCGTCAACAAGGATCTGCTCGAGCGTCTGCCGAGCCTCGCGCGCTCGCTACAGGACTTCACACGTCTGACGCCGCAGGGCGGCCAGAACTCGTTCGCTGGTTCGAGCTTCCGCTACAACAACATCTCGATTGACGGCGCCGCGACGAACGACGTGTTCGGCTTCAGCGCCTCGGCCGGCGGAATTTCCGGTCAGGGTCCGAGCGGCACGCCGGGCGCCGGTGCGCGCACGCAGCCGATTTCGATGGACGCGGTGCAGGAAGTACAGGTCGTGCTCGCGCCGTACGATGTGAAGATCGGCAACTTCACCGGCGGCTCGGTGAACGCCGTGACGCGCAGCGGCACGAATCGCATTGAAGGTTCGCTTTTCAGCTTCGGTCGTAGCCAGGCCTTGACCGGTAAGAGCGCCGACAGCACCAGAACCGCGCTCGCCGCGTATAGCGATTACAACGTCGGCGGCCGGCTCGGCGGCGCGATCGTGAAGGACGAGGCGTTCTTCTTCGTGGCCGGTGAAGTGGCCCGCCGCGATGCGCCAGTCGGCTACGCCCCGGGCGACGCCGGTACGGTGGTCGACCGCGCGACGATGCAGACGCTCATCGATACGCTCAAGGCGCGCTACAACTACGACGGCGGCACCGGGTCGCAGTCGTCGTTCAACAGCAAGACCTACAATCTCAAGCTGTTCGGCCGCTTCGATTTCAACCTGAGCGACGTCAACAAGCTCAACATCCGCCACAACTACGTCGACGCGAATTCCGACACGTTCGAGCGCTCGCCGTTCCTCGTGAAACTCGGCGGCCAGAACTTCACGCAGTACAACCGAACGAACAGCACGGTCGCCGAACTCAAGAGCACGTTCGCGAGCGGCATTTCGAACAACCTGCTCGCGAGCTTCTCGATCACCGACGATCACCGGTCGTACGCTGGGACGCTCTTCCCGCAGATCGAGATCAACGGTCCGAGCGGCACGTCGATCTTCGTTGGCACCGACCGTGAAGCGTCGGTCTTCAAAATCAAGACGAAGGTGCTTGAGCTGACCGACAACGTGACCATGTACCGTGGCAATCACACGATCACGTTCGGTTCGCACAACGAGTTCTATACGATCGAGAACAACTTCATGAACGCGTACAACGGCCGCTGGTCGTACGGATCGCTCGCGAACTTCTACGCGAACAAGCCGAGCCGTATTCGGGGGCAGTACGACCTGACGGACGACTCGTACGCGAACGTCAACAGCGCGCCGCAGGCGAGTTTCAAGGTGTACTGGCCGAGCGTGTATCTGCAGGACGAGATTGCGCTGACGGATCGGATTACGGTGACCCCGGGCATCCGTTTCGACGCGCCGATGTTCCCGGACAAGATCCCGGTGAATCCGCTGATCGCGGCGACGCCGGCGCTCGCGAAGTACACGAACACGCAGAACACGCAGATTTATTTTGCGCCGCGCATCGCATTCAACTACGACGTGCTGGGTGACCAGACGCTGCAGGTCCGCGGCGGCACCGGCATCTTCACCGGACGCGCGCCGTTCGCGTGGATGGCGTACGCGTATGCCAACAGCGGCCTCAAGCTCGGAAACGTTGACTGCCGGCCGAGCGCGACCAGCGGTTGCGCCGGCAACAGCGCCACGGTACCGCTGGTGACGAATGGCCAGAACCTGAAGTCGCTGCAGTCCGGCGTGTACGAGGTGAACCTCCTCGACAACAACTTCAAGCTCCCGACCGTCAACCGCAGCAGCCTTGCGGCCGACTACAAGCTTCCGGGCGGCTATCTGCTCACGCTCGAGGGGATGTACACGCAGACGATCAACGATGTGAAGTTCACTAACCCGGGGCTCAAGGATTCGACGGTCACGTCGCTCGTGGATGGCCGTCCGATCTTCCAGGGGAGCCCGGTTCAGCTCCGCAACAATCCGAATCTCACGTCGGTCTTTCTGATTACGAACACCGACAAAGGATTCCGCTACAGTCTCACCGCGCAGCTTCGTAAGAACTGGGCGAACGGGTTCGATGCCTCGGCCGCATACACGTACGGCCATTCGCGCGACGTCGCGAACGGTGTGCGCAACTCACCGCAGTCGAACTGGGAATTCAATCAGGTGCCCGACGTACGGTCGCCTGGGCTGGCCAACTCGAATTTTGACGTGCGTCATCGCGTCGTGAGCGCGCTCGGCTACAAGAAGAAATGGGCGACACCGGGTTACACGACGCAAGTCTCGGCCGTGTTCGTCGCGGCGAGCGGTAGCCCGTTCACGTACATCTACTCAAGCGACGCGAACCGTGACGGATCGGGCGCTAACGATTTGGTCTACGTGCCGAAGGATTTTGTGGACGCGCGCATCGTTCCCGCTGCCGGCGACACCCGTTCGGCGCAGGACATTTGGAACCAGCTCGACGGCTTCATCAAGAGCCAGCCCGCCCTGAACGCGCTGCGCGGTTCGATCGCGCCGCGCAACACCGGTCGTACGCCGTGGAACCAGCAGCTTGACCTGCGCATCCTGCAGGACATTCCAGTGGTTGGTCTGGCGCGCAACAGCGTGCAGATCACGTTCGACGTGGTCAACCTCGGCGCGATGCTCGGCACGACGTGGGGCCGTCAGTATTTCGTACCGAACGAAGAGAACTACAACTTCAAGCTGATGCAGGTCACGAAGACGGACGCGGCGACCGGTCAACCAACCGGCTACTCGTTCGCCGGCGTGCCGAACAACACGCCGTGGCAGTATGACAATCTGACGTCGCGGTACCAGGCGCAGATGGGGATTCGGTACTCGTTCTAGGGTAGAAACTGCAAGAGCGAGTAGAAAGTAGACCGTAGACGGTAGGCCGTTTACGTTGAGGGAGAAAAAGTAGAGCCCCGGCTGAGATTCTCGGCCGGGGTTTTGCTTTTCAGCGTCGGGCGCGTGTAATGTTCCAAACCTGAGTTCATTTTCGTGCCACACGCGACCGACAGGTGGTGCTCCGATGAATGATCCCGTCATCAGCGTTTCGGCAGTGACGCGTCGCTTCGGTGGGACCATCGCCCTCGACGCCGTGAGCCTCTCGCTCCCGCGAGGCGCCGTGTACGGGCTGGTCGGCGCGAACGGCGCCGGCAAAACGACGCTCATCAAGCACCTGCTCGGACTGTTGCGCGCCGAGTCCGGGACGGTGCGCATCTTCGGCCTCGATCCCGTTGCCGATCCGGTCGGCGTTCTCTCTCGCGTCGGCTACCTCTCCGAGGAGAACGACCTCCCGGGGTGGATGCGTGTCGATGAGCTCGTGCGCTACTCGCGCGCGTTCTACCCGGCGTGGGCTGACGCGCATGCGAAGCGGCTACTGCGAGATTTCGCGCTCGATCCTTCGGTGAAGGTCTCGACGCTCTCGAAGGGGCAAAAGGCGCGGTTGGGACTGGTGATCGCGCTGGCCTATCGCCCCGATCTGCTCGTGCTCGATGAGCCATCGTCGGGGCTTGATCCGATCGTGCGTCGCGACATTCTCGGCGCCGTCATCCGCACCGTCGCCAACGAGGGCCGAACGGTATTCTTTTCGTCGCACTTGCTGGATGAAGTCGAGGAGGTGGCGGATCACGTGACGATGATCCGGCACGGGCGCATCGTGTTGAGCGCTCCCCTGGCGGAGTTGAAGCAGGCGAACGGGGGCGCGTCACTCGCCGAGATCTTCGTGCGCCAGGCGGGCGACGGCGCCTCAGCCGCGCTCGCGTAGCGCCGCCGCCATCATGCGATCGATCGCCGCCGCCTTTGCATGGGAGTTCCGGCGTCGTCATCGGTGGGGACTGATCGCGGTCGCTGTGTACTTGCTTGTCATCGCGGTGTTCCGTGTCGTGGCCGCATCGCGCGGACTGACCATCAGAATCACCTCGCCCGAGATGTTCGCCTTCATGGACGTCGTGCCGCTCGCATCGACGTTTA
This sequence comes from Gemmatimonadota bacterium, assembly GCA_043757365.1. Classification (GTDB taxonomy): domain Bacteria; phylum Gemmatimonadota; class Gemmatimonadetes; order Gemmatimonadales; family Gemmatimonadaceae; genus Fen-1231. The sequence goes on from JAYVPN010000032.1 coordinate 6,037, forward strand.
CCTATCTTCTCGCGATCTTCAGCTTTGGCCTCGAGGGCAACCTGACGGCGCGCCCGTCGATGTATCCGCCACGACTCTTCACGCGACCGGTGACGACACGCGCGCTCGCCGGCTGGCCGATGCTCTACGGGTCGGTGGCGATGCTGATGCTTTGGTGCACGGCGCGACTCGTCGTGCCGTGGCCGAGCGACGTCCCGATGCCGACGATCTGGCCCGGCGTGCTCGCGGCATCGATCCTCGCGTGGACGCAGGCGTTGACGTGGATGCCCTATCCGCTCCCCGGATTACGTATCGTTGTATCCGTGTTGCTGTTGTGGGCGCTCGACGCCGTGGTGTTCTTCTGGATTTATCAGAAGCCGAGCGAGTTGGTGATGCTGGCGATTCTCGTGCCGCAATTGCCGATCGCGTTCGGCGTGGCATACGTCGCGGTGGGGCGCGCGCGCCGCGGGCACGTCCCTGATTGGCGCCGCGTGCTGAGTCGTCGCGGCCGGCCAATCGCGGCGTCCTCCAATAGAATACGCCCCTTTCGCTCGAGCGCGGACGCTCAGCTCTGGCTCGAGTGGCGTCGCATCGGACGATCGCTGCCAACGTGGGTGGCGATTCTGCTGCCGTTCGAGCTGGCGTTGCTCTTGTTGTCCGACAACGTTCCGCGACTCGTCGACGGCATTCTACTGTGTGTCCTGTGTACGCCGATCGTGATGGCGACGTTCACAGCGGCCAATGTGCGTCGCGCAAGCCCCCGGTCGAGCGACGCATTGGGCGTCTCGCCATTCGACGGCGCGCGGCCGATCGCGACGAGCGCACTGGTTCGCGCGAAGCTCATGGCTACGCTCTGGAGCACGGCGCTCACGTGGACGCTGGTGCTCGTCGCGATCCCGCTCGCGCTCGCGATCACGGGGACGGTCGGCGTTGTCGTGAAACAGGGGCGTGATCTGGCCGACACGATCGGCACTCCGCGTGCCGTCGTGCTCGTGCTCCTCTTCGTTGCGTTCCTGATTGCGACCACATGGAAGCAGCTGGTGCAGGGCCTCTACGTGGGACTCACGGGGCGCGGATGGCTCATCAAGGGGAGCATCTTCGCGACACTGTCGGCGCTCTTCACGTTGGGGCCGATGCTCGGGTGGCTCGCGGCGCACGACGCCGCGCGCGGCGCGTTGTGGGAGGCGCTGCCGGCCGTTCTCGCGGCGATCGTGACGGCAAAGCTCGTGGTGAGCGGATTCGTCGCCGCGCGGCTCCAGCGTCGCGAGCTACTGAGCGACCGCAGGCTCGTTGGCGGAGCTGCCGGCTGGTGCGTCGTGGTGCTGGCGCTCTACGCGCTGCTCGCCTGGTTCATCGACACGGCCCTCCTCCCGCGCCACGTGCTCGTGCTGGTCGCGATCCTCCTCGTTCCGCTGGCGCGCGTCTCCGCCGCGCCGTTGGCGCTCGCCTGGAATCGCCACCGATGAGCCCCGCCGCCAATCGTCGGTTCGCGTTGGGTGCCGTGTTCGTGCTCATCGCGCTGCCGCTGGTGTTTGCGCTCGGCGAGGCCGCGCTGTTCGTTGCCGCCAATCAGTCCACAGCTACGATTATGTCCTCCGGTGAGCGACGGGAGTACAACCTGCACATCCCGCGCAGCTACGATCGCACGAAGCCGACGCCGCTCGTCATCAGCCTGCACGGGGCCGGCATGTGGGGCGCTGCGCAGGAGGCGACGAGTGGGTGGGATCGCGTCGCCGACCGGCATGGGTTCATCGTCGTCTACCCGACGGGCGTGTCAGGAGATGGCCCGCGCATCTGGCGCGAGCAGGAGGAGGGCGATGGCCTCGCGAAGGACGTGCAGTTCATCGCCGACCTAATCGACTCACTGAGCGCATCGTACCAGATCGACCGGCGCCGAGTGTACGCCAACGGACTGTCGAACGGCGGCGGCATGTCGTTCGCGCTGTCATGCTTGCTCGCCGACCGGATTGCTTCGGTGGGGATGGTTGGAGCAGCACAGTTGCTACCGTTTAGTTGGTGCAAGAGTACGCGGCCCGTGCCGATGATCGACTTTCATGGCACGGCTGATTTGCAGATTCCGTACCACGGCGGCAGCACGTGGATTGCACCCGTGCGTTTTCCCGATGTACCCACGTGGACCGCGCAGTGGGCAGCCCGTAATCGGTGTGCGCCGGCGCCCAAAGATTCGGCAGTCGCACGCGACGTCGCCCGTCGCGAGTACACGCACTGTGCCGACGGCGCCGACGTGGTGCTCTACACCATTCAAGGCGGCGGACACACGTGGCCGGGCGGCGGCTACTTGCCCGAGTGGTTCGTCGGTCGCACCACGCAGAGTATCGATGCGTCGAGCGTCATGTGGGCGTTCTTCCGTGAGCACCCGTTTTGAGGGTGCGGGCAACAAGTTTCCGTGACAAAAGCAGGTGGGAAGTCACTCCAGCCGTCGTGTGGTCGATCAATTCATACACGGCGCGAATTCCTTCCTTGCGCCTTCGCACGAAGCCGGCGTCGAACTGCACTCGCAAATGTTTTGAAACATTCGCTTGGCCCAACTCAGTATCGTCGACAATGACCGAGACGGTTTGCTCGCCGCGCATCGCATTGCCTAGGTGAAGATGATCTGACCGCCGGCCGCCATCGCATAGAACTCGCCGACCGTGATGATGCCCTCGAGCTCGTCGATGAAATCCGTGCGTTTCAGGTCAAACATCTCGACCGACGCCTTGCACGCGTATAGTTTCGCGCCCGAATCCGCCAGCAGCGTGATGAATTCCGGAATTGGCGGGATGTCGAGCTTCGCGATCTGTTTTTCCATCTGGTGCGTGACGAACGACGACATTCCCGGCAGACCACCGATCATCGTCGGACAATGCAGCCCCGGATTTCCGACCGTTGCAATCTTGAGATGCTCGTAGTGCTTGGTGTTGATGGCGTCCATGCCAAAGAAGGTGAAGAAGACGTTGGCCTCGATCCCTTCCATGCGCGCGCCATTCGCCATGATCAGCGCCGGGTACACTCCCTCGAGCGAGCCCTTGGAGACGATGACGGAAACCTTCTCGATAGTCTCGGACATAATTGCCTCGTTGCTTAGATGCAGCCGTGTGGTTTGGGAATGCCGCCGATTTTCGCGGCGAGTTTGGCCGGTCCCTTCGGAAAGAGCTGATACAATTCCTTCGTCGTCACGCCCGATTCTTTCCCGAGCGTTCGCATCGACGGTGCGTTTCCCGTGGCGAGATACCGATCGCGCATGAAGCGAATTACTTGCCAGTGTTTGTCCGTGAGTTCGATGTGCAGTTCCGACGCGAGTTCATGGGCGATCTCTTCGTTCCACTGCTCGGGTTTCTGAAGGAAGCCCTCCGCGTCGACATCCAGCACGTAGGTAGCGATGGTGACAGTCATGATGTGCTCCAGTGTGATTACGATGAGGACGGACTAACAGCGTGTTTCCCCCGCATGGACATACGCGGCCCGACACCGGGGATATCGTGGCCGGGAAGCAGCACGTTCCAGTAAACCCAGCGGAACGCGAGTTTGCCGAGGTGATTGAGGCGCGATTCGGCGAGCAGCCGCATCGGCCCGACGACCGGAATGGGGAACGCGCCTGGCAGCGGCTCGACGGTGTAGTTGAAGTCGATGAGGAGCGCCTTCTTGTGTCCGGTTTCGATGAAGCAGTTGGCGTGTCCATCGAACTCCGGCGCGAGCGGCTGGCCGGCGAGAAAGCGCTTGATGTTATTGGTGAGCACTTCCGCCTCGAAATGCGCGACAGAGCCGGCTTTCGACGCCGGGACATTCGTCGCGTCGCCGATTGCGAAGACGTTCGGAGACACCTTCGCCTGCAGTGTGTTCGGGTCGGTGAGCACGAAGCACGCATCGTCGCCGAGCCCGGGCGAGCGCTCGATGAACTCGGCGCCGAGATGCACGGGAATCGTCACCAGCAAGTCGAACGGAATCTCCTGGCCGTCCCAGGACGTGAGCGTGCGCGCCACGCCGTCAGCAGAGCCGGCGCTGAACTCGGTCATGAGCTCGATGCGTTTGTTCTTCAGCAAGTGCGTGAGCGCCGCCGAGGCCGCCGCCTTCGTGAATGCGCCGTCGAGCGGCGTGACGTAGCTGATCTCCACTCTGTCGCGAATGCCGCGCTTGGTGAAGAAGTCGTCGGCGAGAAATGCGAATTCGAGCGGCGCGACTGGGCATTTGATCGGCATGTCGACGATATCGATGACGAGCCGACCGCCGCCCCACGTCGCGAGTTTGTCGCGAAGCGCGGTGGCGCCCTCGAGCGTGTAGAAGTCGAACATCGTCTCGCGCCAACCGGGCCCCGTGAGTCCTTCGGTCTCTTCGGGCGCGAGGCGTGAGCCGGTCGCGACGATCAGCACGTCGTAGTCCAACGGCGCGCCCGCGACGAGGTGTACGCGGTTCTCCTCGACGGCGACACGGTCGATGGAGGCGCTGACGAACTGGACGTCTTTGTGGACCTGTCGCGCGCGCGGACGGACGATGTCCTCGGGTGAGGATCCGCCGAACGGAAGAAAGAGCAGACCGGGCTGATAGACGTGCCGGTCGTTCGCGTCGACGATGGCGATGGACGTTCGGCCGGCGCGGACGTCGCGCGCGTATTCGCGGCGCAGCCGGTTCGCCATGATGGTGCCTGCGGTGCCGGCGCCGAGAATCAGGATTCGAGTCATGGGCGATCCGTGAGTAGAAGGGAGATACTACTATATGCCCACGTAGTTATTTAGTAGTCGAACGAAGGTGGCAGGATCAGGAAAACCACCCGGATTCCGTCGGGAAATGCCTGACCGCCCGCGATGCTGCGCCGGGACTGAACGGGCTAGCTCGCTCGCTCGCTCGCTAGTCGAGCGCCTTCATCACCCGGCGCAGCTTTGCGTCCGCTTCGTCGGCAATCGGGGCCACCGTCGGGTTATCGACCATCATGAACATCGCTTTCGAGTCGGCGATCGACACCAGCACGCTGCCGCCGTCGACTTCCTGCACCACGACGTTGCAGGGAAGGAGGAGGCCAATCTGCGGTTCGGCAACCAGCGCCCGGTGCGCCAGCGACGGATTGCACGCGCCGAGGATCACGTACCGCCGAAAGGAAATGTCGAGCTTTTTCTTGAGCGTCGCCGCGACGTCAATCTCGGTGAGCACGCCGAATCCCTCGGCCTGGAGCGCGGCGGTGACCCGCGCGACCACATCGTCGAAACTGACGCGCTCGAGTGAACGCACGAAGCCATACCGTAACGCGGGCGGTGTCGTTGTCATCGCGAACCTCGGATAAAAGTTGAGGTGATCACAGCTCAGGCCGTCGTGAACGTGAAGATCATGCCGAACGTCCCGTGCGCCGCACGCCAGCGCTTGCCCATCATGCCCCGACCCCACGAGCCGCCCATCATTCCGCCTCGCGGCACCGTCCCCATCATCCCCGACGTTACGGACTGCCCACCCAGCCGCGCGCACGCCGCGATGTCGAGCGGATGCCCGTTGGCACCCCGTATGCTTGGCGACAGATGGACAGAATAGCTCATACGCAACGAGAGAGGAGCCGCGGATCTGAATATCAAGACCGTCCAGTCGGTGGACCACGACGCGGCGCCTGCGACGACCGGACCCGTGACGGAACCTTCGTGCACCAAAACGAGCGACTGCATCCCCGCGGCACAACTGCGGTGCGATCTGCGCTCAATTTTAAGTGTGCCGCGTTGCCAATGTGCCTGCAAGTGAAGGGACGGAGTGCGGATGGTGATCTGAGGCGAGCGCCAAACCAGCTTTCAGAGTTGGACGTCGTCGGTTCGAGTCCGGTCGCCTGCTCTGCTCTGTTTTCCCATCTGGAGGTTGACCGCGAGCGCCTCTCCGTTTGGAAGGGCGCTCGTTGCGTTAATGCGACTGGCTCCGTGTCGGGAGGCGACGAACGCAGTTCGCGCTGGACCCGTGTTCACCCTCAGCAACTCGCGACACGCGACGACAGAACGGGTAAGCTCCCAGCGTCGGACAGCATCCGTCTTCACGAATTAGGGAGCGCAACACTCGGCGAAAAGGGGAGATTAATACTAGGACCGTGTCCACCGTTTTTGATTGACTCGCAGAGTCCGTCTGGCAATAGTGAAAGATAGTCCTGCTGTCGCTTCTGCTCTGTTGCACCGCCTTGATGGCCCCTCTTCATCGAGCATCCGACTATGAGTAAATGGATTCGTTGGCTTTATCTGACCGCGGTGGTGATTGCGCCGAGCGCGTCGGTTCTTGCAGCGCAGGGAACCATCAGCGGAAGAGTGACCAGTGACAACGGTCTCGCGCTGCACTCGGCGTCGATCTCGGTGCCGTCACTTTCGATTGGCGCGTACTCGAAGGATGACGGAACCTTTAGCTTCAGCATCCCGGCGTCGAAAATCACCGGCGCGTCGATCACCGTCACCCTAACGGCCCGGCGCGTCGGCTACGCGGCGAAGTCGGTCAGCGTCGTCGTACCGGCTGGCGGCGTGGTTGTCCAGAACTTTCAGCTGACGGCGATACCGAGCACGCTCACCGGCGTCGTCGTCACCGCGCTCGGTGTAGAAAAGGAAAAGAGCCGGCTCGGCACCGCACAGCAACAGCTTAGCACCGCTGATCTGCGCAGCACGCCTGATCAGTCGATCGTCAATCAGTTGTCCGGCAAAGTATCCGGCGTTGTCATCACCGGATCGGGAACGCAGGGCGGTTCGTCGAACATCCGCATTCGCGGTTCAAACTCCATCACTGGAAACAACGAGCCGCTGTGGATCGTCGACGGCGTTCCGATCCTGAATACGAATCGCGGTGCAGGGCCTGGCGTCACCGGTCCTGACTTCGGCAGCGTCATCAACGATCTCAACCCGGAAGACATCGCTTCGCTGACCGTCCTCAAGGGACCGAACGCCGCGGCGCTGTATGGCTCGCGCGCCGCAAACGGCGTCATTGTCGTGACGACGCGACGCTCGGGCTCCACGAATGGAAAAATCGTCACGACGGTCTCGACCGATGTGTCGTATCAGACGCCCGGTATCATGCCGACGTATCAGAACACGTACGGGCAGGGCTCAGGCGGACAATTCCAGTACGTCGACGGTCAGGGTGGCGGCAACTGTGATGGCTGCGACCAGAGTTACGGGCCAAAGATGGACGGTCGACTCATCGATCAGTTTACGGGAAAGGCGCAGCCTTGGTTGCCGCATCCGAAAAATGTCCAAGCTTTCTTCAATGTCGGTAGGCAGTTGAACTCGAACATCGCATTCGCCGGCGGAACCGACCGCGCATCCCTGCGCGTCGCGTTCGGGAATGAGAATGTTGACGGTATGATTCCGAACAGCTTCTGGCGCAAGTTCAATGGAAGCTTGAACGGCACATTGAAAGTGAACCAGGATCTCACCACCACGGCATCGATTCAGTACATCCGGTCGGAAGGGCTGAACCGTCCAGGAACCGGTTACAACACCGGCATTCTCGAGCAGTTCATCTGGTTCGGTCGCCAGGTCGACCTTTCGGTGCTGAAGGCGAAGCAGCTCAATGCCGACGGCAGCCTGTACAACTGGAATTACAACTACCACAACAACCCGTACTGGCTGGTCAATAACAACCCGGAAGGCGATTCCCGCGACAACGTCATCGGCTCAGCGTCAGCCACGTACACGGTTGCGCCGTGGCTGAACGTCACGGGCCGCCAGTCGCTGAATCTCGTGCGGCAGAACATCAACCAAAACTGGGCCGCCGGAAACATCACCGGCTGCGCGAACTGCCCCGATCCGGCGTTTTTCGGGTCGTTCAATCTGTTCAACTCGACGACGAACGAGATGAATACGGAACTGCTCGCCCTCGCGAACAAGGATGTCGGGGCGCATCTCTCGTTCAGCGGGACGGCCGGCGCCAACCGTCGGTACGCGACCGCCTTCAGCAATCAGATCGCGACTACCGGCATCTCGGTGCCGGGCATCTACAATGTGACGAACGCTGCGATTACTCCGTTCCTCGCGAATAACCAACAGGCTCGGCAGATCAACAGTGTCTACGGGTCGGCGTCGGCAACGTTCGACGGTTGGTGGACGGTGGAAGGGACGGCGCGTCAGGACTGGTCATCGACGCTGCCGAAGGGGAGCAACTCGTATTTCTACCCGTCGATCAACACATCGGTCGTTCTTACGGACGCGATTCCCGCGCTGCGCTCCAGCTACCTCACGTACCTGAAACTCCGTGCATCGACGGCACAGGTCGGAAACGACGCCGGTCCGTATCAGCTCAACACCCCGTACAACGGTTCGTCCAACAAGTTCGCCGGGCAACCGTTGTATTCGATCTCGAACACGATCTTCAACTCGACGTTGAAACCCGAACTCACTCGCAGCAACGAGGTCGGGCTGGAGATGGCATTGTTTGACGGGCGGCTAACCGCGGACATGTCGTATTACCGCAAGTCGACGAAGAATCAAATCATTACGATCCCGGTGTCCACCGCCTCGGGATTCAGCAATGTCTCGCTGAACGCCGGTCAGGTGGACAACTGGGGTACCGAAGCGATCGTCAGTGCCAAGGTTCTCGACCGTCGCGACTTCTCGTGGACGTCGACATTCAACTACGGACAGAACCGCGGCTCGGTCGTCGCGCTCTCACCGGGACTGCTGACGTTCGTCATGGGGAGCCAGTGGTCGGCGAACGTCGAGGCCCGGGTCGGCCAACAGCTCGGCGTCCTCTTCGGCAACACGATCGTACGCGACAGTGCGACGGGCCTGCCGATCACAAGCAACGGCTTCTTGCAGTCGGGAGCCCGCAGGGTGCTCGGCGGCGTCAATCCGACGTGGATCGGCGGCTGGGGCAATACCCTCCGGTACAAGTGGTTCACGGTCGGAGCGCTGCTCGACACGCACGTCGGCGGCAAGTTTTTCAGCATCAGCGAAATGATGGGGCAGACGTCCGGCGTACTCGCTGAGACGATGCGGGGACGTACGGTGGATTGGAACGATCCCGGCATCGTCGTCAACGGCATCGACGCGAAGACCAAGCAAAAGAACACGGTCAACGTGAATCCCGAGGATTATTTCCAGAACCTGTTCCTGATTCACGAGTCGTTTATTTACGACGCGAGCTTCGTGAAGCTGCGTGAAGTGCATCTGACCTTCGACTTCCCGTCCGGGTGGGCGCACAAGTACCTCCGCTCGCAGGCGGTGTCATTCTCGGTGGTGGGGCGCAACGTCGCCAGCTGGACCAAGGTTCCCAATGTCGATCCCGAGTTTGCGTACTCGACAGGCAATGCGCAGGGCATGGAGTTCGCGACGATCCCGAATCCGAAAAGCGTCGGATTCAACTTGCGCGTCACGCCGTAACCGCTCACTCGGAGACTATCACACATGTTTCGATACGAGAATTGCGTGCGAACCTTCGCCGCGGTGATCACGCTCACCGCATTGGTCGCGTGCGACAACAGCAAGATCACGAGCATCAACGTGGATCCCAACCGTCCGACCGATGCACCGGCGGGCGCCGTGTTCACGAACGCCGCGCAGGCGGAAGTTAGACGCTGGTTCGGCGGATATTCCGAGACGCAGACGGAGCTCGTCGCCCAGCATCTCGCCAAGGCGCAGTACACCGAGGAGGATCGTTACACGCGTCTGCTGGCCGCGCAGACGCAGGGGTGGTTTACGGGACCGTACTCGAACACCCTCGAGAACATGCGGCAGGTCGTGAAGAAGGGAAAGGCGCTCCATGCCGCCGGGATTTATGCACCGGCGCAGATCATGCAGGTGCTCGATTTCAGCTACATCACCGACACGTTCGGCGACACGCCGTACTCACAGGCGCTGGCCGGTGATTCCGTTGGCGGCAGCCTGACGCCGATCTACGACACGCAACAGTCGATCTACACGAGTCTCTTCGCAACGCTCACATCGGCCGCCAAAGACGTCGCGGCGTCGACCGACGCCGGGCTGGGGAAGGCCGACATCATTTACGGCGGCGACGTCACGAAGTGGGCGAAGTTCGCGAATTCGCTGCACGCGCGGCTGGCGATGCGGATCGTGAATGTCGATGCTGCGACCGCGGACAAGGAACTTCGCGGCGCGATTGCTGGCGGACTGATGAGTTCCAACGCCGACAACGCACAGGTGAAATGGCCGGGCGATGGTATCTTCGACAACCCGTGGGCGGTGAATTTCAAGACGCGAGACGATCATCGCATCTCCAAAACTTTCATGGACATCCTGCAGGGGAACGCGGATCCGCGTCTCTCCATCTTCGCGCAGCCGATTGCCAATGGAACGTACGTGGGAGCACCGAACGGGCTGTCGACGTCCGCTGCGGCGCAGTACGTCGCCGGTGCTTCGCGCCCTGGCGCGGTGCTCTATCCGGGGGCGACGGTCTACGGCACGTACGGCGGCAAGGGATCCTCGACTCCGTCGTTGATCATGTCGTACGCTGACGTGCAGTTCATCCTCGCCGAAGCGGCCGAGCGCGGCATCGGCGGACTCACACCGGCCCTCGCTTCCGGCTACTACAAAGCCGGCGTCACGGCCTCGATCCAGCAGTGGGCCGGTCTGTCAGGTCAGCCGGTTGCGCAGTCGGCAATCGACGCGTATCTCGCGCAGCCCGCCATCACCTACGCGGCCGGAACACCCGGATTGAAGCAGATCGCGTTGCAGCGATGGATCGCACTCTTCACGGACGGCGGCACCGCGTGGGCCGAGTACCGGCGTACGTGCCAACCGGCACTCGTTCCGGGGCCGGCGGCGCTCACCACCTATATTCCGCGCCGCTTCTACTATCCCACGACGGAAGCCTCGGCGAATGGGGCTAACCTCAACGCCGCCATCACGCGCCAGGGCGCCGACGATTTCAGTACGCGCATATGGTGGAACAGTAAACCGACCGCCGCGCCGACGTGCAATTGATCGCGTCTGATCCCTCGGAGATCGACGACTAGCGCAGCGGCGCATGGCTCGGTGAACAACGACTTCGGCCTCACGCGTCTCGCGTCAGGCCGTAGTTGTTGTTCACCGGGGGCGATTGAAGTCAGCCGTGCCAACGTTCACCACCGTGCTGTTGCGCCATTGAGTCTTGGCCGTGCCTGGCGGCAGCGCCTCGATCCACACTCCGTGGACGCATCCCTAGCGCGCGACGAGCCAGCTGTAGTCGCCGAGGAATATGTTACGGCCACCGAATGGCGTGTCGGACCAGGCGAAAGTTTCGAACAACTTCCCGTGATCGGTCGAACGTGTGAGTGTCATGCGCCATCGATCGCGATGGCCGGTTCCGATCCACAAGGTTCGGGCCTGGCGTGAGGTCGTATGGTGGCGAGCCCGCGTGTCCACTCATCACTGCGGCGCTCGCGATCGTGAACGCCGCCGAGCTGACACCGGCGACTTTTGCGGGCGATCTCGGTCCCGATTTTGCGGCGCAGCTGCGCATGCGTATCGACGAGTTCCGCGAAGCCGTGATCAGCCGCAATCACTCGCAGGTGAGCGCGAAGCAGGCGACGCGCTCGGTGAAAGATGCGTTGGTGACCGCGCGCGGGATCGTGCGGATTCTCGACTGTATCGTGCGACGGGAGACGAAGGATTCGCCGGCACTTCGCGTGGGGTGGCAAGCCGCGAAGCACGTGAAGGCCAAGGGCGGAGTGCCGCAAGAGACGGTGCGGGAGGTGCCGGCGATTCCGGTGGACCCGGTGGTGCCGACTTCTTGGGCAACGCCCGCCCCCGAACTGAAAATTGCCGCGTAGGCAAAGAGCAGAAGCACCTGTAGCGCTCTTACCAGCACGCGGAAACTGAAAATGCACACGACCGGAGTTGCCCTATCAGAGCGCGAACGGGTACTTTACTCGAAGTCGCGGGCGTAATTCAGTTGGTAGAATGCCAGCTTCCCAAGCTGGACGTCGCCGGTTCGAGTCCGGTCGCCCGCTCTGGTCTGTCCTTAGAGAGAAATCCGCCCCGGCACGCGCGTTCGCGCGTGCCGGGGCGGATCTGTTGCTGGTACAGTGCATGAGCCAGTCCGACGGCCCGGCGTTCAATGCAGCTGCCCCCCCCTCAAAACGAGTGTCGCGCGCTTTTACGGCTTCGTGAGGATCACGTCGCCTGGCAGCGCGTGCGAAGCCTCGCTCGCCGCGTTGACGCCGATACGACGTACATTCGTGAAGGTGTAGCCGGGCGAGTATGAGTACGCCCGCACATCGAATGACGGACGGTCAACAAGCACAACCGCCTGCCGATCGAACTTGTTCTCATTGAAGTAACCCTTCCAGTCGAACTGCGAGTTGTCATAGGTCGCGCGGGCGCGAATGTACTGCGTCACTCCGCCGGTGAAACTATTGCTGCGGATGATTGCTCCGCCGACCGAGTAGATGAACCACGGGACGTCGCTGCCGGACCCATTGAAGCTGATCGCATTCCAGTATCCACCGATGAGATCAAAGGTGTTGCCGATGATCTCCCGGCCTTTGACCGGGCCATTTAAGCCTGCGCCCGAGGCAATGTCGATGCTGGTCCCGTCAGGAAAGTTGTTGGAGAGAATGTGATAGCTCTTCACCCGCGAGCCGTTCACCGTAAAGTCATCGAGGTAGATCGAACCTCCGTCCGCAATCGCCGTCTCGGAAAACTGCAACGTGAAGTTGTCGGCGATGACCTCAATGATCTTATTGTCGCCGGCGTCGTTCGGCCCGATGCGGACGCCCTGAATCGTCGTATTGTCGGCGTCGACAAAGATTCCGTCGTACCCGAAGTCGTTCGTCGCGTTGGTGTTGATCGTGACCTGAATGTCACGTACATTTTTCACCGGCTTGTCTGCACTGCTCACGCCGAGCAGCGTGATACCAGGCTTTGAGGCAGTGAAGAATAGTCCGAACTGATAGGTGCCGCCGAGGCCGGAGACGACGCTACCGGGTGCCGCCTCGTTGTAGGTCCCGGGGAAAACGCGCACTTGGCCGGCCGCCGAGACTTGGTTGAGTGCCGCTTGGATCGTCTTCTTCGCCGCCACCGGAGAATCGCCGTTGTTGACGTCGTTGCCCGATGAGCCATTCACGTAACAGACTGTGGTGCAGGGCTGGCTCACTACAGCGGAGAGTGATGCGGAGAGGTTCGTCGGTGCATTCAGTGCAGTCGGAGCAGTCGGTGCACTCGACTCGCAGGCGGAAAGTAGAACAGAGAGAACTGCGAAAAAGCGCTTCATTCAAGCCTCTGGAAGCAGGAGATCGAAGATGACGAACGGTGCAGCTGGTCGCACGAGATGCATTACGATTCAATAACGGAACCGTGAACGGCCCTCGATGGCATGAGGGCGCCGCATATTGTGGTCGCGAATCACGCCAGTCGAGCGTGGGGACGGTGCGTCTCATGCGTCATATCTCCGTCAAAGACCACATTACAATACTATCCGCTGGCGCGAGAGGCTACCGATGGAGAGCGCTCGCACATACCCTATATTCTCACTCCCCATTCGGAGTTTACGCTTGACGCATCCCTCCGCCGCCAGTCGTCCAGGCAACGAGCCCGCCTTCGTCCTCGAGTCGCACCGGAGCGACTTCGACGTCCGTCGCTACGCGCCGTACTTGGTCGCCGAGGTGGTAGTGCCGGGTCCGGCAGGCGAGGTCGGCGAGCAGGGATTCCGGTTGCTCGCGGCCTACATCTTCGGGAAGAATCGCGGGGCGCGCACCATGGCGATGACCACGCCGGTCACGCAGTCGCAGCAACCGACGAAGATCCCAATGACGACGCCGGTGACGCAGCATGCGGCCGCCGGAGGATTTCTCGTACGATTCGTGATGCCGGCCGAGTACACGCTGGCCACATTACCGGAGCCACTCGACGATCAGATCGCGCTCCGCGAAGTGCCAGAGCAGCGCATCGCCGTGCTCCGCTACTCGGGAAGTTGGTCGCAACGCCGCTACGAGGAGCATCTCGCGATGCTACGGGCGGCAGTCAGCGCGGCAGGACTCACCGCGAATGGTGAGCCGCTGCTCGCCCGCTACAACGCTCCATATGTACTACCGTTCCTGCGGCGCAACGAAGTCTGGCTTCCGCTTGAGGGGGGGACGACATGATATCTCACGCTCGCTATGCAATGCACTGGGCACTCGTGGGAATCGTTTCCCTCGGCTGTGCAAAGGCACCGGATCGCAGCGCCGCTTCAGCCGCGCCCCCGACGTCGCCATCGCCGCGCACCACGCTCCTCGGCAACCTCGGCTCGTATCACCGCGTCATCACGACCACATCGCCGGAAGCCCAACAGTTCTTCGACGAAGGACTCACACTCCTCTACGGCTTCAATCACGCCGAAGCGTTTCGGTCGTTCGAACGTGCCGCCGCACTCGACACGGCGGCGCCAATGCCGCATTGGGGGATGTCGCTCGCCCTCGGCACGAACATCAATGACGTTGCGCCCGCCGAACGACTGAAGTCGGCGTACGTTCACCTCGCGTCAGCGATCGCGCGGCGCGCGAAGGGAAGCGCGGTGGAGCAGGGGTTCATCGACGCACTCAGTCGTCGGTACGTCGCCGATCCAACCGGTGATCAGATGCCTCGTGAACAGGCATACTCTGACGCGATGCGGGCGCTCGCAAAAGTTTTTCCGGGCGACGCTGATGTCGAGACCCTCTATGCGGAGAGTTTGATGAATCTCCGACCGTGGAAACTTTATAAAGTGGATGGCACGCCAGCGCCTTAGACCGAAACGATCGTCAGCACGCTGCAGGACGTAATGCGGCGCCATCCCGATCACCCGGGCGCCAATCATTATTTCGTGCATGCGGTCGAGGCGTCTTCGCATCCCGAACGAGCGCTCGTCGCGGCGCATCGCCTCGAGACGCTTGTGCCAGGGGCCGGACATCTCGTGCACATGCCGGCGCACATCTACATCCGCACCGGCGATTACGCGCGATCGGCGCGGGCCAACGCAACCGCCGCCGCCGTCGATGCGAAGTACTTCAAGGCGACGGGTACCGGTGGTCTGTATGAAGCGATGTACTACAGCCACAATCTGCAGTTCGAGGCGGCGTCGGCGATGTATGACGGCAATTTCGCCGAGGCGCGAGCGGCGGCGCGCCGGACCGTTGCTCTCACCGATCCGATCGCCGATGATATGGCGATGCTCGAGCCGTTCGCGGCGATGGAGTTGTTTGTCTTCGTGCGCTTCGAGCGATGGCCGGACGTTCTGTCGGTCAAGGCTCCAGTCGCCAAGCGATCGCTGCACTCGGTGCTGTATCACTGGGCCCGTGGCGCCGCGCTCGCGTCAACCAGCAAAACGACGGAAGCGGCGGCGGAGCTGAACCAGCTCAGTGACGCGATGGCACGAATTCCAGTCGACGCGATGGTCGGTCCGGCGAATTCAGCGCAGTTAGTAGCGGCAGTGGCAAAGGCTGATCTCGCCGCGCGCATCCTCGATGCGCGCGGTGATACACTCGGAGCCATCGCCGCGTTCACCGAAGCGGTGTCTGCTGAGGACCGCCTCGGATACAATGAGCCACCGGACTGGCTGCTGCCGGAGCGCGAGATGCTCGGTCGGGTGCTGTTGCGGGCGGGCCGATATGCGCGAGCCGAAGGAATCTTTCAAGCCGACTTGGTGCGAAATGTCGGCAATCCGCGGTCGCTGTTTGGCGTCTGGCAGAGTCTTGCCGGGCAGAAGAAGCCGACCGCTGCGGCGGAGACGAAATTCGAAACGGCTTGGAAGCGTTCGGATGTCGGACTGCCGTGGTCGCTGAAGCCGGATTGAACCGTCTGTTTCGTACACCATCGCGGCCCTGAACCGAAGTCCAGGGCCGCTCGGGCAATCGTTGCCGCACTTCCAGCGCGACTCTTGAAAATCGTCGACGCGCCCCGTTCGAGCCTAGTTGCCGTAGCCGGTCGAGTTCCGCGTCCACCATTCATGTCCGGTCGGCCCCTTGCCCTGATCCATCAGGATCGCGAACTGTCCCCAGATACACGGCTCGCCGTTCGAGCCGGTTCCCGAGGCGACGCACGACGCGTCCCACTTGGTCTTGAAGTGTTCGGACCAAATAGAGCCGTCGAGATATGTCCCCTTCGCTTCGTTGTCCAGCCATGCGTCGGCGTACGGAGCTTGGCTCCACCCCTGCGCATTGCCACGGTCCCAGCCTTCGGTCCACTTCATGTTGAGGCTCGAAGAGCCGGAAACGCCAGCGCAGTCAGCGGCGGCACGACGAGCCGCGCACCAGCTACCGTATGTGCCGACGAAGTTGTGTGCGCATCGGTTGTAGCCGTACTGGTCGAAACCGGTCGCGGCAGTGTGACCGTTCGCGAGCGTGCAGGTGCCGCCCCTGGCGAACGACACTTGGTTCACGAACTCCGCGGTTTCCATCGTCTTCGGAGCGGTCGTCTCGGTCTGGCAAGCCGCAAGGCCAACCAATACGAGGCAAATCAACACAGCTTGGGAACGCATGTCCTAGTCCTCTGGGTGAGTGTAGAGCGAATCACGCCTGTGGAGCGGATGGACAGTGTGTCGCGTGCGTCATATCC
The DNA here is from genome assembly GCA_043757365.1 of Gemmatimonadota bacterium. Taxonomy (GTDB): domain Bacteria; phylum Gemmatimonadota; class Gemmatimonadetes; order Gemmatimonadales; family Gemmatimonadaceae; genus Fen-1231. The sequence goes on from JAYVPN010000032.1 coordinate 22,464, forward strand.
GCGTCAACGTCCACTTCAGGAGAACGTTCTGGGGAAAGATTTTTCGCTGACTACCGATAAATCAACTAGTTTTCAGGGATCAGCGTGTGTTCTGAGCGCTCAAGACTTCGACGTTCGGGAACGCCGAAGCACTGTCTTCGTACCGGAGTCGGGATGCGCGCACGGACATTTCTCGTGATCTCGCTTACCTGTGTCGCGTCGTGCGGACAGGAGGCTCACGGGCCGCTCGCACCGTTGGCGCTGGTCGCCGCCTCGCTCGATCGCAGCGAAGCAGCGGAGGGATTCGATAACCGCCCCGTCAGCACCAACTTCGAAACCTTCGCCGTCGGCGCCATCGACGGACAGTTCGGCTGGAAGAGTCTCGGCGGCGCCGGCGCAGCTCCGCCGGCGAATCCACTCGATACGCACTGTGCGGTGTACGATCACGTGATCGCCGACAATGCAGCCACCGGAGCGTTGTATCGCTATGCCGGATTCGGCCGTCACAGTTTGCGGATTTCCAACGCCACCACGTCAGGTTGCTATAGCGACCAAACATTTTCGAGCCGGGCGGCGAATCCGGCCGGACAGCTCGGCGCGACGTCGCGGAGCAAGAACGGACTCGTCGACTACGCGCTGCCGGGTGGGACACTCCGAAACCGCTTCGATGCGGAGTGGACCTTTGCGTCAACCGTTCCAAATGCGGAGCAAGGGGGATTGCAGGTGGTCGCAAGTCCGGCGCGCGGTGATGACCACCGGATGAGTTGGGTGCAGATGGCCGACTTACCGGACGGATTCGCCGTCGTGTTTGCCGAGCGATCATCGGTGACGGCACCGGGTGCCTTTGCGCTCACGACGGTCGTGCGGCGGCTCGATCGCCGCGTTCCACACACGATCAGACTGACGATGGATTTTCGCGACGGGCCGCGGAACGACGTCGTGCGCGTCTACGTAGACGACGAGCTGAAGCACACGGGTACGAGCTGGGAGAACTATTACGCGTACGACGCGAATGGAATGGCGAACTTCGCCGGCAACACACCGGCCGTGAACCGCCTGATGTTTCGCACGGGCAGTGATAGTCATCGCGGAATTCTCGGTGACCCAGCGCCGCTGACGCTTGGACGGGGGTTCGTGATCGATCACGTGCGGGTAACTACCTCGTTCGTCGACGAGCGCCAGTCCCACTGAGTCGCGTGCGTGGGACCGATCGTCCGGTGCACTTTACAGAAAACGGAGGGGAGACCCTCACTCTGGAGACCTTCGATGCCGAAGCGACTTGCCATCACCGCCGCGCTCCTGCTCCTCCCGTTCGCGGTGTTGCGCGCACAGGATTCAACCCACACGCGCATCGCGAGCATCCAGCCGATCAATCTGGTGTTCACGATCGTCTCCGCCGAGTATGAGCAAAAACTCGGGGCGGCCTCAACCTGGGGCATCGGCGCGAACTACTGGGCCGCGGGTCCGCTCGGCGGCAGCGGAAACTACACCTCCGGTGAGTTTAAACTGCGGTACTATCCCGACGGCACCGCGTTGCACGGCTTCTCGATTGGCGCATCCGCAGGCTATGTCAGTATCAGCGGCGGTAACGGCGACAGTTTTCGCAGCGGCGCACTCGCCGGACCCTCATTTGGCGTCCTGCTCGAATACCAATGGCTGCTCGGCAAGACGAAAAGCTTCGTGGTCGCGATCGGTGCCGGTGCGAAAGCGATTCTCGTGACGCAAGACAGGACGTCGAGCAGCGACTCCGCGCTCCGCTATCCGACGATGCGCATTTCTATCGGTTACGCCTTCTAGCGGATGCCGCTGCCGACGTGCGCGCCGCGAGACTACTTCTTCTGCACCATCTTGACGATCGCGATGATCAGGAAGACGGCGGCCAGTACCCCGACGAGCTGCCAGACGCCTGACCCACCCATGAAGTTGTTCATGTCGTAGTGCAAAACTGCTCCTGTCGCTGTGAGGAAACTACGGGAAGCAATGCGGAACTCACGGTGGATGGAATCGCTCGATCGCGGTACGCCGTTCGGCGGATGGCTGATGCGAATCAGTCTGCGCGGATGTCTGCGACTGCTGCGCCAAGGACTGCGGCGGGCAACGACTACACCCGCCGCATCTTCCACTTCCCGCGCCGGAACAGCAGCGCGCTGACCGCGGCCAGCAATGAGTACGCGGCCAGTACTGAAACGAAAATGCCGTTCAACCCGAGCGGCGTATGCTCGGCGAGCACCCACGCCAGCGGTACCTCGAACAGCCAGAAGACGCCGATGTTGATCCACGTCGGAGTCACGGTATCACCGGCGCCGTTGAACGCTTGGGTGAACACCATCCCGAAAGCGAAGAACGGAAAGCCGGCGGCGATCGTGCGAAGGCCAAAGGTCGCGACGCGCGCGACCTCGGCGTCCGTCGTGAACGCCGAGACGATCCACGGCGCGATCGCAATGAACAGCAGGCCCATCCCGCCAAGGAATACCAGATTATATTGCGCCGCCGTCCAGACGGACTGCTCTGCACGCTCGGGATTTCCGGCACCGAGTGATTGTCCGACGAGCGTTGCGGCGGCGTTGCTCAGTCCCCACGCCGGCAGCAGCGCGAAAATCACCAGGCGAATGGCAATCGTATAACCTGCCATCGCCGTGCTGCCGAAGCTGCTCATCAGTCGCACGAGCCCGATCCAGTTCAACGACCCAACCAAGACCTGAAACGTCCCGTTGCCGGCGAGCGTGAGCATGCGTTGCATCGTGCCGGTGTCGAGCACGAGATGACGGCGCTGAATCTCCAGCGCCCCATGACCTTTCACGAGGCGACTCAACGCGAATACCACGCCAAGACCTCGGCCGATCGTCGTCGCCACGGCAGCGCCGGTGACGCCGAGTTTCGGGAACGGCCCGATGCCGAAAATGAACAACGGCCCGAGTATCATGTTGAGCGTGTTCGCGAAGATGAGCACGCGCATCGCGATCGCCGCATCACCGGCACCGCGAAAGCAGGCATTGATCATAAACAGCAGAAAGACCGTCGTGCTCCCGCCGAGCATCACGCGCGTGAAGTTCGTGCCGGTGGCGATCACGTCCGGCGCGGCGCCCATGAGGCGCAAAAGATCGGCCGCAAAGAACGCGCCGAGGGCGGCGAGGATCACCGAGAAGACGGTCGCGAGCACGAGTGCCTGCACGGCGCTCGTGGACGCGCCGTCGCGGTCGTGCTCGCCGATGCGGCGCGCGATGATCGCCGAGGCGGCGATGCCGAGCCCCATCGCGACGGTGTAGATGATGATCATCATCGTTTCCGTCAGCCCGATCGTCGCGACGGCGTTCGCGCCGAGCCGGCCGACCCAGAACGTGTCGGCCACGGCGAAGAGGCTCTCCATCATCATCTCGAGCACCATCGGAACGGCGAGAAGGAAGATCGCCTTGCCGATGCTGCCCGTGGTATAGTCGTGCCGCCCACCGCGGGCGGCTTCAAGAAGTTCGCGTAACATGTGATGGCCTCGTGCCTTCAAATGAAAAGCCCCACCGGGTGAAAGCAGGAGGGGCTTAGCGTGCGGAGGAGTGGCGCGGTTGCGCTGCTGCTACTCGTTGCACCGCCGATTGAAGTGGATCATCGAAGCACCGAGGACAGAGTGGGACGCACCGGATAATGTTAGTATGGACTGGCCGCGTTAGAAAGGGGACCTCCGCTCCGAGGGCGCATTGAGTTTCGTCTTCTACGATACCGAAACGACGGGGATCAACACCGCGTTCGATCAGATCCTTCAGTTCGCGGCCATTCGAACGGACGCGAGTTTGCGGGAGCTCGAACGGTTCGAGATTCGGTGCCGGATACAGGATCGCGTTCTGGCATCGCCGGGAGCGCTGAAAGTGACGGGCGTGACGGTGGCGCAGTTGACCGACGCGTCACTGCCGTCACATTACGAGATGATTCGCGCCATCCACGCGAAGCTCGACGCATGGTCGCCGGCGATTTTCGTCGGCTATAACTCGATCAAATTCGACGAGCACCTGCTGCGCAGCGCGCTGTGGAAAACGCTGCACCGTCCGTACCTCACGAACACCGACGGCAACGGACGCGCCGACGCGCTGGGAATGGTGCAGGCGACGGCGGCAATGCGGCCCGGCGTTCTACAAATCCCGGTGGACGCCCGGGGAAAGTCGTTCTTCAAACTCGACGCGCTCGCCCCGCTCAACGGATTCGATCACCGCAAGGCGCACGATGCACTGGCGGACGTCGAAGCAACGATGCATGTCTGCAAGATCATCGCGGACCAGTCGCCAGAACTCTGGAGCCGATTCGTCGCGTTCGCGCAAAAAGCGGAAGTCGTCAAATTCCTCGCGCGCGAGCCGGCGTTCGGACTCATCGAGTATTTCTTCGGCAAGCCGTCGATGGCAATCGTCGCGACGATCGGCCGGGGCAGCGGCAGCACCTCGGACTACTATGTACTCGATCTGAGCGTCGACCCCGCCGAACTGCGCTCGCTCTCGGACGACGCGCTCCGAACTCGACTGGCCAAGTCGCCGAAGCCGGTGCGGCGGGTGAAGGCCAACGCGGCGCCGCTCTTGACCGCCATCGACAATCTCCCCGAGGGCGCGCGGGGGCGCGAGCTCGGCGTGCCGGAACTCCTGCGGCGTGCCGAGATCGTGAGCGGAGATCCGGCGCTCCGGAAGCGCATCATTGCCGCGATCGAATCGACCCAAGAACCGTTCGAAAAGTCCGAGTACTTGGAGCAACAGATCTATGACGGGTTCGCGTCCGACGCCGACCTCAAGCTTGCCGATGCATTCCACGGCGCGAGCTGGGAATCGAGGCTCGAGGTCGCGCGCCGCATCAAGGACGAGCGACTTCAGCGCCTCGCGATGCGCGTGATGTTTGACGAACAGCCAGCGCTGCTCTCGGCGGACGAACGCACGCGGCAGAAGCGAGAGATCGCCGAGCGTCTCCTATCGTCGGAGCCGGACTTGCCCTGGGCGACGATTGCAGCAGCGAAGGAGGAATGCCGACGGCTGCTCGAGTCTGCGACACTGTTCGATTCAGCACTGCTCTCCGATTACCTCGCGTATCTCGAAGCGCGGGAGCGTCAGCTGACCGCGATGCTCTAAAAGTCTCTCCGTTTGCAGTCAGTGGTACTGTCCTGCCACGCCCCCAAATCGAGCGATATTCTGTTCGCCGCTGGTGAGGCTTCGATTGAGGGAGTATATTGTAGGCCATGTCTTCAGACCCGGCTGATCGCCCCATCCTCGTCGCGCTCGTCGACGACAATCGTATCTCCCGCGACGAGCACGCAAAGCTGCTCAACGCGGAGGAAGGGGTCACGGTCATCTCGGCGGAAGCGACGCTCAGTATCACGATGCTCGAGGCTGAGCGCCCCGATGTCGTGCTCGTCGAAGCCGGTGACACCGAAGTGATCTCGCTTCGTGCGGCCGTCACGACACGGCGCGTGCTTCCCGATGCCAGCGTCGTCATCACCGACCTCGTACCCGAAAACGAAGACATCGCGGATTTCGTGAAGGCGGGCGTCGCCGGCTTTGTGCTGAAGGAGGCGACCGTCGACGATCTCGTGGACACGGTGCGCTCGGTGGCCGATGGTGCGCACGTGCTGCCGGACGAGTTGACGACGTCGCTCTTCGTGCAGATCGCCGCCGGAGGGATCGTGCTCGCTGGCGAACGACCCGACGGCCGGATCGCCGCGAAGCTCACGCTCGATCTCACGATTCGCGAGAGGGAGATCGTCGCGCTGATCGGTGAGGGGCTGGGCAACAAGGAAATTGCGGCTCGGCTCTGCATCACGACGCACACGGTCAAGACGCACGTGCGAAACGCGATGGAGAAGACGGGACTGCATACGCGAGTGCTGCTCGCCGTGAGCGCCAACCGCGCACGAGGCGTTTAGCGCGGCTCGCGCCACGCGTCTTTCTATGTCCGAACCGACCGCCCCGGAAGTCGCCGAGCGCACGCGCCGTCTCGAAACGGCGGAGCCAGCACACCCCACCGGGTTTCGCGCCTGGTGGAGTTCGCTCGGTCCCGGGATCGTCACGGGTGCTGCCGACGACGATCCGTCGGGGATCGCGACCTATTCGATCGCCGGCGCGCAGTACGGCACAAAGATGCTCTGGACGGCGCTCTTCACCTGGCCGTTGATGATGGCGGTGCAGACGATGTGCGCACGCATCGGGATGGTCACCGGACAGGGGCTGGCCGGAGCGCTCCGCGAGAAATTCCCGCGACCCGTGCTGATCACCGCCGCCGTCGCGCTCTTCGCGGCAAACACGATCAATATCGGCGCCGATCTGCGCGGCATGGCCGACGCCGCCGAGCTCCTCACGACGGTCAATTCACACGTCTGGATCGTGCTTTTCGGTGTCGGCATTGCCGCCGCGACGATCTGGCTGCGGTACGTTACGATTGCGAGCACGCTCAAGTGGCTGGCAGTCGTGCTTCTCGCCTATGTCGTGACCGCTCTCTACATCGGGCCGACGTGGTCTGAAGTGGCGCGCGACACGTTTGTGCCGGTCGTGCCGAAGGTCGGCGGCGCCTGGGCCACGCTCGTCGCGATCCTCGGCACGACAATCTCGCCCTACCTCTTCTTCTGGCAGGCGTCGCAAGAAGTCGAGGAAGAGAAGGCGAAGGGGCGCAAGACGGTCGCATCACGCATCGGCGCGACGCCGTACGACGTGAAGACGCGCAAGATCGACATCGTCATCGGCACCTTCTTCTCGAATGCGGCGATGTTCTTCATCATCCTCGCGACGGCGCTCACGCTGCATAAGGCGGGGCTGACCAAGCCGACGTCATCGAAGGAAATCGCGCAGGCCCTCGAGCCACTTGCTGGACGATTCGCCGCACTGCTCTATACGATCGGGCTGGTCGGCACGGGTATTCTCGCAATCCCGACGCTCGCCGGCGCCAGTTCCTACGCATTCGCCGAGATTTTTCGGTGGCGGCAGGGAATGGACGAGCCGATGCGGCGCGCTCCGGTGTTCTATACGATTTTCGCGGTGTCGGTCGGGCTCGGCGTCGTTATGGATTTCGCGCGCGTCAACGCCGTGTCGGCGATGTACTGGAGCGCCGTCATAAACGGGGTGCTCGCGCCGTTCCTTCTCGTCGGAATCCTCTTCGCGGCGTCGGACAACACGCTGATGAAAGGACAGCCGAGTTCGTGGCTCGGACGGGCGACGGTCGGCGTGACCGCGATGGTGATGTTCGCGGCGGCGATCGGGATGTTCGTCTTTTGATCGCCGCCGGGCCGACTATCTCCTGACTACGGGCGCCCTACGATGGGCGCCCGATTACTTCGTGCCGTGCTTCCCGGCATGTCGCGCGTCGTGGATTGCGTCGTGCTTCTGTTTGTGGTGCGCCGAGTCATGCTTGTCGGCGTGACTCAGGGGCCGCGGCGGATGATCCTCTTTTGCCGGCGGTTTCTCGGAAGGCTGCGCCGTAGGCAGCGGTTCGAGCAGGCTCTCGGCGAATGTCGGATGGTGCTGTTTCGACTTGTCGGTCATGGTCCTGACCCTCCGGTCGTGCGATGGAGACGAACGTCCTCATCAACACGTTGGCACCGAACTCCCCGCGGTGCCATCGCACCGTTGGGGGAGTCAACCGCGCGGCTTCTTCCCCTTCGCGCCGGGCTTCCCCGACCACGCGGCCTTCAGCTTCTGGGCTGCGCTCTGGCGGGCGCTCATTCGCTCGGCTTCGGACAAGTGCTTCGCGTCGGCGGGGCCGCCCTTATGTGTATGGACCATCGCCTTGGCTTTGGCCTTGCTGAGCGGATGTGTCATGTCATTTCTGGAGGTGGGTGATTCGTATGTCGAAAGGTATCAACGCGAACTAACCTGTGAGAGACGCAGGGGGTGTCTCAAAAGTGTACGACTCGGCCGTCAGGCCTCGGCGTTCCGCATGTGATCGGCGATCTCGCGCATGCGCTGGCGGATGAAGGTCCGGAAATCCTCGGGCATTTCGTGTTCGTCGAGCGCGCGGTTCATGCACCAGAGCCACTCGTCGCGCTCGCGCGGGCCGATGCTGAACGGAAGGTGTCGAGCGCGCAGGCGCGGATGGCCGAACTTCTCGACGTAGACCGGCGGCCCGCCGCTCCATCCGGTGAGGAACAGGGAAAGTTTTTCGCGGGATGACTTGAGCGACGCGGCGTGAAGAGCGCGGACGTTCGCGGCTTCGGGGGCGCTGTCCATGAGATCATAAAATCGATCGACGAGCGCGCGAATTCCCGCCTCGCCGCCGAACTGATCGTAGTGGGACGCCGTCGGCTCAGTCATCGGTGTCCTCGCTGGACATTCGCCGCAGAATGTCCTTGAGCGCGCTCATCCGCTGAATCGTGTACGGCACGGTCTCGAGACCAGCGGCGAATTTCAGGATGTAATTGTAAATGACGATGATGCTGCCAACCGCGAGTTCGTCGTGGTCCGTTTCGGTACTGACGAGGAGGGCGGCGGTGATCACGGCGAGTACGAGGAACTCCGTCGAGCCGAAATTCCAGGCTTCCTGATCGGAGAGGCGAATCTGCCAGTTCCGCAATTTGTGATAGTGGGCGACGATGGCCTTCGGATCGGAGCCACCGATGATGTCGACCTGGTTTTCCAACTCGTCGTACATGCCGCGGTTCAGATTCGTCGTCCGCCGGCCGTACATGATGCCGAGGAGGAGGATCGGGACCAGCACCAGCAGGCACATCACCATGACGGTGCGCTGGTAGAGCAGCAGAATGACCAGCGAGCCGATGATGTTGTAGGCGGCTTCGACGATGTAGTTGAAGTCGAACTCGAGAAAGTCGACGAGTTGCCGCGCAAGGGTCGAATGGGCGCTGCGTTTCGAGACGTCACGATCGCCGTCCGGGCGGGACATCAGCCGCGTGACAAACTCGGTGTAGATCGCCGTGAACGTCCGCGTGTCGTACATGTGACGGACGGTGCCGACGATCAGGTAACTCAGGTGGACGATCACCAGGATCACGAGATCGCGATGTTCGCCCTTGAGCAGTCCGTCGACGGAAGCGCCGAGGAAATACGGACGGAGCAGCAAGCCCAACGTTTCGACGGCGAACAGCGAGTAGGTGAACGCGAGTTTCCAGCGAAACTCGTGCAGCAGTCGCGTGATCGGCGTCGAACGCGGCAGCGGGCTCACGGAGCGGATCGCCGGGCCGTCAGGTAATTGCCGGCCGCGCCGGCGACGGTGCCGCGACAGTTGGCCGCGCCGCAGGTGCAGGGGAACGATTCGCTCTGATCATTGAGCATCGTCGCATAGTCAAGCGTCAGCTCTTCGCCTGCCGCAAGCGCTCGCCGTGCGACAACATTCAGTCCGCGATACTCAGTGGACGGATCGCATGAGTGATTCCACGGCGCCCATTCAACCGGGTCGGCGTCCCAAATTGCGTAGACATCGGGACCGACCGGAACAGCGTAGCGGCGAAATGTCCGATGATCAGTGGCGTTCCAGTGCGCTTCGACGTGGGCGCGCGTCACGAGTCGATAGGCACGCCCCTCGCCGCGGAACACGAGTGCGGCGGCAGCGATCGGTTGCGCGGCAAAGACGCCGTAACCCGCGACGCCATTGCCCTGCATGCGATAGGGCTTGTGCTTGCGTTGGTGGCGCGCGATGCCCTCGGCGATGATCAGTTCGGCGAATCCAGCCTGGCCGATACCATCGTAGCGCAGAATGTGATCGGCCGATCCCTCGGACCCTTCGGGATAGAATACTGAACAGGTGAAGTTTACTTCGAGGAAGTACAGAACTCCGTCGGCACCCATCCGAAAATCGAGCCGCCCGTAGCCAACGCCGCCGAAAACCGTGAAAATGCGGCACGCGGCGTCTGTGATGCGCGCGGAGAGCGCGCTGTCAGTCACGGGGACATTGGACCGGGGATGCAAGTCGGACGTTTTGAGCGCGTACGTCTTGAAGCCTCGTCCGTCGGGAAACTGGTACTCGACGGGTGCAAAGGCGCGGCAGTCGGCGCGTGCATCCGGCGACGCGAGGACGAGGACCGTGAACTCCCGACCGTCGATGTACTCCTCGACGAGCAGTTCATCGTAGTCGGCGAGCGCGTGGGACACTTTGGCGAACAGTTGCGCGTCGTCGAGGACGAGCGAATGGTCGTCAACACCGAGACTGTCGCCGGCATGCGACGGCTTCACGAACAGGGGATAGCGGAGACGGGCCACTGCCGCGTGCACGTCCGACTCGGCGGTGATCAGCGCATACGCTGCCGACGGCACGCCGACCGTGTGGGCGACGTACTTCATCAGGGGCTTCGGCACGTGATAGAGGTGCGCCGGTGGTCCGGTGAACGGGAGCCCGAGCGCCTCAAGCCACTGCATGACATCGAGCGACGGGATTTCCCATTCGAAATACCCGTCGATGAGATTGACGAAAATGTCATAGCCATCGTGCGACAGCTTCTTGAGCTGGGCGTACGTCGTGAGCTTGTTGAGCGCGACGTGATGCACGGTGTGACCGGGGAGCAGCGGTGCGAGATCGCGCGGCGGATCCCAGTTCTTGAAGTCGACCGTCGTCGTCGAGTAGTCCGCTTGAAGCACGCAGATCTTCATGCGCTGATCCGTCGCGAGCCGCGGGCCGACGCGGCGATCGCATCGTCGA
>JAYVPN010000033.1:0-9101 GCA_043757365.1 Gemmatimonadota bacterium
GGCGTCGTCGATGCCATCTGGTTCAATCAAGGACAGGTCTGCTGCGCTGGTTCGCGTTTGCTGATGCAGGAAGGGATCGCCGACCGACTGGTCGAGAAACTGCGCGTGCGGATGGAATCGATGCGCGTCGGTTCACCGCTCGATAAATCGGTGGATATGGGCGCGATCATCGATCCCGTGCAGCTCGAACGTATTCGCTCGCTCGTTGAACTCGGCGCGAAGGAAGGCGCCGAGTTGTGGCAGCCGAGCTGGGGTGTGCCGAAGGAAGGCTGCTTCTATCCGCCGACGCTGTTCACGAACGTCAGCCCGAGCGCGACGATCGCGCAGGTCGAGATCTTCGGCCCGGTCCTAGTGGCGATGACGTTCCGCACGCCGGAAGAAGCCGTCGCGCTGGCGAACAACACGGTGTTCGGTCTCGCGTCGAGTGTCTGGACGGAGAATATCAATCTCGCGCTCGACATCGCGCCGAAGATCAAGGCCGGCGTGGTGTGGGTGAACTGCACGAATATGTTCGACGCCGCTGCCGGTTTCGGCGGCTATCGCGAATCGGGTTACGGTCGTGAGGGCGGGCGCGAGGGGATGTACGAGTATCTCAAGCCGACGTGGGAGCGCGAGACGGTGCCGCTCGCGACGAAGGCCGCGAAGGCCGTGAAGGCGCCTTCGAAGAAACAGTCCGGTGCGTCGTCAAACGGCGTGCGCACGCCGGCCGTTGATCGCACGGCGAAGCTCTTCATCGGCGGCAAGCAGGCGCGGCCAGACTCGGGCTATTCGCTGCACATCACCGGCGCGCAGGGGACGGTGCTCGGCGATGTCGGCGAAGGCAATCGCAAGGACATTCGCAACGCGGTCGAGGCGGCGCGCGGCGCGGCCGGATCGTGGTCCCGCGCGAGCGGACACAGCCGCGCGCAGATCCTGTATTACATCGCCGAGAATCTGTCGGTCCGCGCCGACGAATTTGCGGCGCGTCTCAAGGCGCTCACCGGCGCTGATGGGCGCGCCGAAGTCGACGCGACGATCGCGCGTCTCTTTACGTATGCCGCGTGGGCCGACAAGTGGGACGGCCAGGTACATCAGACGCCGATCCGCGGGGTGACGCTGGCGATGAATGAGCCGATCGGTGTGATCGGCATCGCCGCGCCGTCGGATTTACCGCTACTCGGATTCGTATCGCTCGTGGCGCCGGCGATTGCCTGCGGCAATACGGTCGTGGCGATTCCCAGCGAAACGATGCCGCTCGCAATCACCGATTTCTATCAGGTGCTGGAGACGAGTGATGTGCCGGCTGGTGTCGTGAACATCGTCACCGGCCATCGCGACGAGCTCGCGAAGACGCTCGCCGAGCACGATGATGTGGATGCGATGTGGTATTTCGGGAGTGCGGCTGGGGTCAAGCAGACCGAGAGTGCGAGTGTCGGAAATATGAAGCAGACGTGGTGTTCGTCGTCATCGCGCCGGTGGATGGATGCGGTGCAAGGCGAGGGGAGGGAGTTTTTGAGGCGGGCGACACAAGTAAAGAATATTTGGATTCCTTATGGGGAATGACTCGCACTCGCACTGCAGTGGGAGTGCGAGAACAGTGGGAGTTCTAGTGCGAGCAGCGAGTAGTAGATCGAGTGCGAGAGACCGCTTGCGGCGGCGGGCCAGCGGCGTCCCCGCATACTCGTCACGATCATCTTCAATGGTTCTGACGGTCGGTCACACGCCGAGGAAATCCAATCGCGCCAGGCGTGGACAGCCCGCAGCCGCACGCAGTGGCGGCGGCATGAAATTTACCGCCTGCCCTCTGCCCTCGCGAAAATCGCAGCTCCTCGCGGATCACGCCGCAGCGGATCGAAGATCGCCTCCCGCGAGTGCATCGTAAGGGCCGGATCGAAACGCCTGACGGCGGTATCGAGCAACGCCAGCGCCCGTTCGCGTTGCCCCATGCCATCGTACACCAGTGCCAGCCCCGCGTACGATACGGACTGATGGGCGGTCCGCCGCCGCTCAAACCCGACGAGAATCCGCTGTGCGTCATCACGACGCCCCGCGGATAGGTACGCGTGCGCCAACAAGAGGGCCGTGGTCGAACTCGTACTCCCGTTCACCATCGATCGCTGGAATTCGACGACGGCACGGTCAGGCTTGCCCTGCTCCAAGTAGATGGCCGCCAAGAGCGCGCGCGCCGTGCGTTGCGTGGAGTCGAGTTCCAGCGTGTACCGGAGCGCCGCTTCAGCTCGGTCGTACCGCCGTGCCAGGAGCTCGACGCGGCCGACGTTCGCGTTGATGATGAGATTGAGCGGCTCGAGCTGCTGCGCACGATAGATCTGTCGCAATGCCTCCGTGGTTCGCCCGCGGGCCGCCAGCTTTTCGGCGTACCATTGCCGCGCTCGGGCGTTGTTCGAGTCAAGGGCGATCGCCCGTTCGAACGCCGAGTCGGCGGCCACGTGTTGCCAGAGCTGCGCTCGCGCCTCCCCGATGGCAGTGTACGCGTCACTACTCCCGGGATCGAGCGCAATTGCTTTCGAAGCGGCTGCGGTCGCGCTGTCCAGCGTTTGAGGCACGTCAACGTCGTCATACGTCGTGAGTACCGCATACGCCAGGGCCAAACCGGCGTAAGCCTGCGCGTAACCCGAGTCTCTCGCGATCGCCTGCCGGAAGTAGTCAATCGACTTGTGAATCATCACGCTGCCGCGCTGATTCCAGAAGTACATGCCCTGCAGGTACAGCGTGTGCGCTTCCGGATCATTCGTCGTCACACGCACGAGCGCAGCCGCCGCCCCCGTCGTCAGGCGGAGCTTGAGCCCATTCGCAATCGCGCGCGCGATGTCGTCCTGGAGCGCAAACACGTTCTTTACATCGCCGTCGTACTTGTCGGACCATATCTGAAAACCATCGTGCGTGTTCACAAGGCGCGCACTGATGCGCACGCGCTCCCCGGCGCGTTGCACGCTCCCCAGCAGCACGGTCTCGACGCCCAGCGCACGCCCGAGCGCGCGCGCATCCGGCGTCACCGCTGCGCTCGCTGCCTGTGACGCCACCCGGAGGCTGGGTATCTTCGACAGCGCGTCCGTGATCTCCTGCGTCACCCCCTCGCTGAAGTACTCATTGTCCTTGTTGCCGCTGAGATTGGCGAAGCGGATGACTCCTACCGAGCGCACGGCGGAAGGTTCGGTGCGACGACTTCCCGTTCCCTTTATGGCGACGATCGCAACCGCGATAATCACCGCGGCGGCACCGGCAATCACACGGGTTGTCGTGAAGGGCGCTCGCGATCGCCCACCGTCCGGGCGGTCGAGGGCCGCTAGGACCTCGGCGGCCGACTGTGGGCGTTCCTCTGGACTCTTGGCAAGACATCGCATCACGCACGCAACCAGTGCCGGCGACAGCCGGGGTTTATGACCGGCAAGGCTGACAGGTTCCTCGGCGATGTGGGCCGCGATGAGTTGCTGCGCTGTCGCGCGGCGTCCGAACGGGTGACGGCCGGAGAGCAACTCGTAGGCGACCACACCCCACGCATACAAGTCGGCGCGATGATCGACTGGTGCGCCGACGGCCTGCTCCGGCGCCATGTAGGCTGGCGTGCCGAGCGATGTGCCGATCTCCGTGAGCATACCGCCCGACGTGGTCGTCTTCGATGCGTGCAACGCCTTGGCGATGCCAAAGTCCGTGACCATCGCGGTCCCGGACGAGAGCAGAATGTTCTCCGGCTTGATGTCGCGATGCACGACGCCGTGGCGATGCGCGTAATCGAGGGCGCGTCCGACATCCCGCAGAATCGCAAGCGCGTCAGCGCGCGGCACCCCGCCGTCCGCTGACATTCGCGCGCGCAACGATTCGCCGCGTACGAATGGCATCGTATAAAACGGGAGGCCGTCCGCCGTCTCGCCCGCATGGAGTACCGGAACGATGTGCGGCTCCTGGAGCGCCGCGACCAGCTGGATCTCCCGCGTAAAGCGCGCTACCGAGAGACGCTCCACCAGGTCTGGCGAGAGCACTTTGACAACGACGTCGCGGCCGAGTGCCTCGTCGCGCACAACGAAGACACGCGACATGCCGCCGCCGCCGAGTTCACGCTGAACCGTGAAGGCGGTGCCGAGGGACAGCTCAAGGTTCGCGCGAAGATCCACGGCGGCGCACTGTCCGGGACAGAGCGGTGAAAGATACCTTCCACACGCGGACTGCGTTAGCTGGGGCAAGGCCGCTGCCAGAGGCATCGCTCGTGTCCACGCGCGAACGCCGTTCGCGCGACGCGCGCCACCGCCGCATTGCAGGCAGGATCATCGGAAGCTGGCGTTGAACCGCTACCCTACAGTGGCGATCCTCGTGGCTGATGCTCCAGTTCCACTCCACGAAGCTGAACGGCTCGCCGTGCCTCGCGAGTTTGCCATCCATGCTCCGGCTCCGGAGCAGGTCAACGACGATGTTGTGCTTCTGGCGTCCGCCATTTGCTGCGTGCTCATTGCCCTGATCACCTCTGTTGATGAGCAGCGCTGCTGGACCCTCGTGTCGCCGACAACCTGTTGGTCACGGGCGCACCCGGAATTCGTTTCTATGCGGCGGCGCTAGCGGCGGCGTTAGCAACAATGTCCCCCGCTTCCTCGACTGTCGGCTGACGCGATCGTGCGTAGTGGTTCTCCGGGGAGCGCACAATAAATCTTGATCTCGATCAGCGCGACGACACTGTTCGCCGCCTTCCTGATGCTATGCAAGCAGACGTTCTCCCGCTAACGCCCGTTAATTCGCGCCCACGACGGCACTCTCCATCGTCGGATAGTCCGTATACCCCTTCGCTTCGCCCTGATAGAATGTCTTCATATCAGGCGCATTGAGCGCCGCGCCGGCCGCGAACCGTTCGGGAAGATCGGGATTCGCAAGATACGACACACCAAACGCAACCATATCGCCCTCGCCGTTCGTGATCGCCTGATTGGCAAGTTCCTTCGTATAACCGCCGTTCAGCATAAGCGGCCCCGTGAACGCCGCGCGAATGATCGGGGTGATTCGCGGTGCCTTCGACGCCATCGGGCCGCTGAGCGCTTCGACGACGTGCAGGTACGCGAGGCCGAAGCGGTTCAGGCCTTCGGCGGCGACGCGGAACGTTTCGGCGGGATTGCTGTCACTCATCGAGTTGAACGGGTTGTTCGGTGACAGGCGAACCGCCGTGCGCTCGGCGCCGATCGCGGCGACAACGGCTTCGGTCACCTCGAGGAGAAAGCGGGCGCGGTTTTCAGCGCTGCCGCCGTACGCGTCGGTGCGATGGTTCGTGCTGTCGCGGAGGAACTGGTCAACGAGATAGCCATTCGCGCCGTGAATCTCGACGCCGTCGAAGCCGGCTTCGATCGCGCGGCGAGCAGCACCGGCGAACTTCGCGATATACTGGGGGATCTCGGAAAGCTCGAGCGCACGCGGCGTCTCGAATTCTTTCATCCCCTGCGGCGTGATCATCTTGCCCGAGGACGCGAGCGCCGACGGCGCGACCGGCTGCAGGCCGCCGGCGTTGTTCAGCACGTGCGAGATGCGGCCGGTATGCCAGAGCTGGACGAAGATCCGTCCGCCGCGCGCGTGCACCGCGTCGGTGACGAGCCGCCACGCGGCAACCTGCGCGTCGGAATGCACGCCCGGTGTGCGCGGATAGCCCTGTGCGTCGGCCGAGATCTGCGTCGCTTCGGTAATCACCAGCGCCGCCGAGGCGCGCTGTGCGTAGTACTCGACGGCCAGCGGATTGGGTACTTCTCCAGCGACGGCGCGGTTGCGCGTCATCGGCGCGAGGACGATGCGACTCGGGAGCTCGAGGGCGCCGATGCGGATCGGATTGAAGAGGGGCGACTGCGTCGACATCTACGACATCCAGCTTGAGAGGTGGAAAAACACACTGTCTCAGTACTAAACGAATCGGTTCCGCGGATGGTTCCCGGCGTTGCAGTCGCGCAGTTGGTCGGCATGCGCATGCCAAAAAGCGTTCCTCCAGCCGGTGAAGAGTCACCGACTGGAGGAACGGGTCGAACCGACCAACCGGATTGCTCCGGCCCCACCCTACCTTAGAACTGGACCGTACCCTCGAACATCACGCCCTTGAACTTCGCACCGTTCTTGATGTTGTTCGTCGGATACTTGTCGTAATCCTGGTTCACGTACTCGATCTTCGCGAGAATGTTTTTCGACATGAAGATGCCGTAGGAAAGCTGGAGACGGGTCTGCTGCACGTCGTTCGCGATGCCGAGTGCCTGGCCGGTTGCCTGATTGTAGCGGGCGGCAACGTACATCTCTTCGTTACCGAAGAAACGATAGACGACATCGCCGGACCACTGCCGCCACGTACGATCGGTCTTCTCCGCCGTTTGGCCGCCACTCGCCGTCTCGATGTTGCCGAAGAGCTCGAGTCCCTGATACTTCACGTACGGGTTGACGACGAACGCACGGACGCGATTGTTGAAGTCGGGGCGTACGTTGCCGCTCCACGCGGCTCCCGACTCGGTTGACGTGGTGTTCTCGAGCACACTGAAGTAGTGCGAGCCCGCGCGGTCGCCGGTGTAGAGCACATTACTCAGCGACTTCGCGTTGACGTAGCCCGAGCCGGTCAGACGGACGCGGAGATCCTTGTCAATCTGCTTGTCGAAGCCCGCCTTGAAGAGATAGGCGTCCTGATGCTTTCCCGGGTCGCGCGTCTGGCCGTACGAGGTTCCGTTCGTCATACCGATCATGCCGATCATACCCTTGTACTGCATCGTAAAGTCGGCGCCGACTTCGGTCGAGAACGCATCCATCAGCAGGTTGCCGACGAACGGGTTCTGCATGCCGTTGCCGCCATCCGTACGGCGATAGTGCGCGTCACCGTAGTTGTAGTCGAACTGACCGACGCGGAGCGTCGAGTACTTCATGAGATCGCTGAGCACCGGGATGTCCCACGGCAGCTCGTCGATCGCGAGGAAACCACCCTTCGCCCACGTATCGGTGTGGTGACGGGTCGCGAGATACGTCGTGACTTCAACGCGGATGCCTTTCGTCAGCTGCGCGTTCATGTCGAGATTGGCCATCGCCGTGGTGAAGCCCGGGCCAAGCGCGACGAGCTGGTTGGCGTTCACAGTGCCGACGAGCACCGGTGTCGCGGTGTTCTCGTGCGTGAGGTTCTGGAAATCCTGGGCGAAGGCACCGCCGGCGGTGTAGGCGAGTCCCTTGAACGTCTGCGTGTCAGTCTTCGATGGCTCGAAGGCCCAGAGCGCATCCTTGCCGACGGGCCGTTTGTAGCGGATCTGCGCCTGCGCCGGCATCGCCAGGCCGACGAGTGCAGCGAGAAATAATACGCGTGAGGTTTTCATGGTCAACTTCCTCTTGGTGGGTAGATCAGGACTTGAGCAACAGATCGAATCCGACGATCACCAGCTCGTTCACTTTCATCGTGCCAAGCATGAGCGACGGCGGGTTGAGCCCGAATTCCTTCATGTGTACTTCATGCGTCCCGACCACCCGCAACGCGCCGTCGGGCGCCGCGGTGAACGTGACGTTTACCGAGATCGGTTTCGCTGTTCCGCCGATCTTGAGTTCGCCTTTCAGCGTCCCATGTTGTCCGTCGACATCCTTCGAGAGATCGTAGCTCTCGATTTCAAAGGAGATCGTCGGGTTGTCCTTCGTCTTGAGCGCCTTCAGCATGTGCTCGTTCATCGTGCCGTTCGCGCAGTCAAGCTTCGCGGTCGGAAAGACGAGCTTTACCTTTTTCACAGCCTTCTCGCCGGCCAGCACCGCGCCGACGGGCGATGGACCCGTTGCGTCGATGGTCGCATCAATCTGAGTCGATTTGCATTTCCAATCGCGCACCGTGGACTTGCCGGAGATCCAAAGCTGGCTCTCCGTCTTCAACGTCATCACGTCGGGCGTCGAGGCAGGAACCGAAAACGCAACGGTTCCGACGACACCGGCGATCGTTGCGAGAGCTACAATCTTGCTGCGTTTCATGTTGGCGCTCCTTTCAGACTCAATGCGAGCCAGGTGCATCGCTCGTGATTGGAGTATCGCGTCCGGGCGACAGGCGATCAGTCGGGGTTCAGACGAACTTCGAGGGGATTTGACTTCACGAACTTGTCAGGGTTTCCCCCACGCACTGCCATCGTCTCGGGCGCGAGGATGAACGTCTCGAGCGTCAGCACCGCCGTCCCGAAGACGGGCATTTCACTCTGAATGCGCACCGGAATCCGGTGCGCGTCATCGCTGAGGTTGATCCGGATCGTCCCATCACCGCGATAGTGTCGGGGGTCGCGGACCTTCATCTCTACGATGATCGTCGGAAACGATCCAGCCTTCGTATCGAGGGTCTCGCGTCCGAGCACGCGAATCGTCGTCGGGTTCCGCGCCGCGTCGAAATGACGCTGAAAGGTGTGCAGCGAGTCGTCCGCCAGCGGGAGGGTGCGGATGAAATACATGAATGACAGCTCGTCGAGCGGCGCATCGGTGAGGCTCTCGCCGGTCGATTGGCTGCCGCCAACCTCGGCCCATCGTCTGGTCGCGGCATCCATCTCGATCACTTCGTCGTGATTCGACAGCGGCTCTCGCTCCCGCTTGTCGAACTTCACCGACGCTCCGCGAGCGGGATCGTACCACGACGTCGTGAAGTCTTTCCCGCGCACCATCGCGAAGCCGGCCTTCGTGTCGAACCGCAGCACCCACGTGCTGACACCCTTGACCACTACCGGCCCTTCAATCCACATCTCACCGTGCCCGATCGTCCCCACTCGGCTTACCCGCAGTGCATAGGTGAACTTTTCGCCGATGCCGAACGGGAGCCGAGGTATTCCCTGGGCGACGAGAGGAGCCTGTAGCGAACAGGCGAGCGTGAGGCTGGCGAGGACTCGAGAGAGCATGTTTGTATGGTAGACTGAGTCGGAGGAGGAGGCTGTCGGGGCTCGCGAGAGTAAACTGTAAGGGAAAAGCTTACGGTTGTGTAAACTGTTGTGGGAGTTGGGGTTGAGTGGGAGTTCAGTGGGAGTTCAGTGGGAGTTCAGTGGGAGTTCAGTGGGAGTTGAAGTGCGAGCGGCGAGTAGTAGTCTGAGTGCGAGTGGACCGCAACGGAAAGCGCGGCCGGACTTCGTCCGGCCGCGCTTATACCTTTGCCGTCTCTCGCACTCAGA
>JAYVPN010000034.1:0-32346 GCA_043757365.1 Gemmatimonadota bacterium
GTTCGAGTCCCGCCCCTGCTACTTACGTAACGGTCCGTGGCCCATTGGGTGACGGACCGTTCGTCGCATCGGCCTACGGTTCCATCACCAGAAAGGCCCGCGAGAGATTCTACACACCAGTCGGTGCCTGCTCTCGGTCGCGAGGTGCACGTAGCGCGCGCGCGATAAGCAGGACGCCGGCGAGTGCGGGCAGGACGCTCAGCAGCTGTCCCGTGAGCACTGGTGCGCCAAGCCAGTGCTCGGCAAGCCGCGCCGGTACGGTGTCGCGCAGCCACTCGGTCCCGGGTTCCTTGAACTGCTCGACGAAGATGCGCAGCGTGAAATACACGGTGAGAAAAGTGCCGGCCACGAGCCCCGAACCGATGGGCCGGATGTTCCGGCGCTCGACGGCACGCAGCACCAGCCACGTCGCCGGGCCAATGAGCACGTCATACAGTTGCGCCGGGTGTCGCGGCACGTTGTCACGTCGCGCGAAGACAACGGCCCACGCGACCGTGGTCGGATTTCCGAGGACTTCCGAGTTAAAGAAGTTGCCGATCCGTACCCACCCGACCGCCAGTGCCACCGCGGGTGCGAAATAGTCGGAGAGCCGCGTCCACGAGACGGCAGTCGCCCTGCTGAAAGCCCAGAGCGCGACGGCGAGCCCGATGGCGACGCCGTGCGAGGCGGTTCCTCCCTGCCAGATGGCTAGGATGCGAAGCGGATGGGCGAGATACACTTCGGGCGCATAGAAGAAGCAGTACCCGAGTCGTCCGCCGATGATCACTCCGGGAATTCCGTAGTAGATGATCTTCTCAGCGAACGCCGGAGTCTCGCCGAACCGTCGCACGCGCGCGCTCCAGACGAGGAATCCGGTGACGATCGCGAGACCGAAGCAGATGCCGTAGTAGCGAACCGTCAGGGAACCCATCCGCACGAGCACCGGATCGACATTCCAGACGAATGCCCGGACGAGTTCGGAGGATAATGCCATGCATCAAGCTACCTCGCGGGACGACGAAGCATCGCGGCCTCGACCGAAGCGGGCCGGGGCCCGGCTCACGTCTTCCCGAAATCCCGCGCAGGCTACTATGATTCGAAAATCTGGCTGGCATGCGCGGTTCAGAGTCATCCCTCCGAAGTAGCGGACGCGGGGCTGACCAATGTGCTCGTGCACGCAATCGACGTTCGACACAATCGAGTGTAGCCGCAGGGTGATCGGCGCTGACTACAAAGTTGCCTATCACCGGGAACGCCGCATTGAGCCGTGGAGTGGGATTTCACCCTAGGGGAGTGCACTATGCTTAGCGTCTCGGTCGGAACGTTTGCCCGGCGGTACCGTGTGGCATCGCTGCTCGTCGGCACCGTCATCCTCTCGGCCTTCGTGCTCCCCGCGTGTGGCGGGGGCGGCACCGACGTGATCGCGCCCCCCGGCGCAACAGCGACCACGATGTCCGTCATCGTGACATCCACTCCCGCCACGGGCAGCGTGCTCGTCGGAGCGACCCGGCAGTTTGCCGTCATCGTCAAGGACCAGAACGGCGCGCTCATTGGCAACCAGACGGCCGTCTGGAGCATCGTCGGCACCTCCGGCATCGCTTCGATCACGGCGGGTGGCGGTCTCGCGACCTGCGTGGGCGTCGGCGGCGTGACCGTGCACGCCATCGGACCGCTGAATGGTTCCGGAACGGCGCTTACGGGTGACGCGGACCTGCCATGTGTCGCGGCACCGACGCCCGTGCCGGTAGCGCTCGCGATCACCGTGACGTCGACGCCGTCAACCGGTAGCGTGCTCGTCGGGGCGACCCGACAGTTTGCCGTCAGCGTCAAGGACCAGAACGGCGCGCTCATTGGCAACCAGACGGCCGTGTGGAGCATCGTCGGCACCTCCGGCATCGCTTCGATCACGGCGGGTGGCGGTCTGGCGACCTGCCTCGCTGTCGGCAGCGTGACCGTGCACGCCATCGGCCCCCTCAACGGCGCTGGCACGGCACTCACGGGAGACGCGACGCTGCAGTGCATTGTGCCGCCGCCGGTGCCGACCGTCCTCGCGATCACCGTGACGTCCACGCCGGCGACGGGCCCGGTATTCGTCAACTCGACGCGGCAGTACGCGATTGTTGTGACTGACCAGTATGGCGCCGCGTGGCCAAACCCGACGGTCGCATGGAGCATTGTCGGCGCGGCGGGTATCGCCGCGATCTCACCCACCACGGGCCTGGCATCGTGCGTCGCGCCGGGGACCGTGACCGTGCATGCGATCGGGCCGTTGAATGGCGCGGGAACGGCGCTCACGGGCGACGTGTCGCTGCAATGCGTGGCCCTCAATGCAAATCCCGCCGTCACCATGGTTCTGACGCCATCTACCGTGTCGGTTGGCGCGTCCTCGGCTACGGGCAGCTTCACTGCGACGGTGGTCGCGAGCTTCGTTGACGCGGCGGGCTCGCCGACGACCAGTGGCTGTGTGGTCGGATTCACGACTGCATCTTCCATGACGGCGACCGTGTCTGGCGGCGGACTGACGGCCACCATCACGGGTGTCGCAGCGGGGACAACGGCGCTCCGAGCTTCGTGCACCAGTGGCGGAACATTGACGTCGCTCGCACGCGTGCAGGTGACGTCGGCGCCGTTCAACGTCGCGAAGGTCACCTTGACCCCTCGTTACGTCTATTTCCCGGCCAGCATGACCTCGGCCTCGTCCATGTTCATAGCATCAGCATTCACGTCGACGGGCACGTCAGTTCCATCGGCGCCGATCGCGTACAGCATCGCGGGTGGGAGCGCGGCGACGATTGACGGGATGGGTACAGTGTCGGTCTCTGCGTCGACTGGCGGTGGCGCTGCGGGCGGCCCCGCCTTCCGCGGGGGTGCCGTTGTTACCGCGACGTCAGGAGGCCAATCCGAGATTGGCTTCGTGACGTATGGTGACGCGGGAACGATCCGCGGACAGGTGACATCGGCGTCCGGCGGATACGTCGGCGGCACCACGGCCACCGCGTCAAATTTCTCCACGGGCTTCAGCACGACGTCGCGCGTGACGTACGACGGGTACTTCTACCTCGTCGGACTCGCGCCTGGCACGTACACCGTCCAGATCGATGGCCCGATCAGTGGACAGACACAGTCGTTCCAGAACGTGGCGGTCATCGCGGGACAGCAGACCGCGCTCACGGTCACCGCTTGGCCCTGAGCGCGGATAGTGTGCCCCGGTAACATGCGGTTCGGGGGCGATGGTCACTCCGCGGCGACGAGCGGTACCATCGCTGCGCTGCGCGTAGGTTTCGGCTCAGTCGACCGACGCGCAGCGTTAGCCCTCGCATACACCGCGCTGGTGCTGGTGCTCGAGGAGTATCTCTTCATCCCGCGCGCGGTCACGCGCAACGGCTGGTTCACGGGCGTCACGGCATTCCCGATCGGGATGGTGTCCGGCCTCGTTTGGGTCGCATCGTCCATCCTTTTCTTCGTGCTCATCCCCGCGTTGGTGGTGCGTCGCGTCCATCGCGAGCCGCTCGCGACGATCGGCTGGAATGTGCGAGGCTTCGTGAGTCATGTGCCCCTCTATCTCGGCCTGTACCTCGCGGTCCTGCCTTTCGTCGTGCTGGCGTCGACCCGCGCCGACTTCGCGCGCACGTACCCGTTCTTGGCCGCGGCGCGCACGAGCATCCCGACGCTCATCGCGTGGGAGTGCGCCTACGTGCTGTCGTTCTTCGCGCTCGAGGCGTTCTTTCGCGGTTACGTGCTGTTCACGTGCGAAAAGCGAATGGGATGGACGGCGATCTTTGTGATAGTCGTGCCGTACGCGATGATCCATTTTCACAAGCCGTTGCCTGAGGCGCTTGCCGCCATTGCCGCCGGACTGGCCCTCGGGGCGCTGGCGCTGGCGCTGCGGTCGTTTTGGGGTGGCGTGGTCGTCCATTCGCTCGTCGCCGTGACCATGGACCTGCTGGCTGTGCACCGGAACGGGCTGTTCTGACACATCCGGATTGCACCTCATCAGGCAGCGCATTGACCACTGCTCGGCGATGAGACACGGCGCGTGGCGACTGCTGCCGCTCGACATCGCGTGCGGCGCGCTGTGGACCGTAGCGTTTCCGCCCTATTCGCTGATGCCGCTGTTTTGGCCCTGCTCGGTCTACCTCTTCTGGAGAATCGAGCGGGCGTCGAGCGCGCGGAGCGCGGCACTGCGAGGGTACTGCTGGGGAGTCGGCGTACTCTGGGCGGCGTTCTACTGGCTGGTCCATACAATGGGCACGTTTGGCCAGCTGTCAATGCCAGCTGGACTGCTCGCGACCCAGCTGTGGGTCATGTTCTTCGCACTCCAGTTCGCGCTGCTCGGCATGGCGTTGCATCACGTGTTCAGGCAGCTCGCCGGGCGACCTTGGGCGCTGCTCTTCGCCGCCGCCTTCGTGCTCACGTCCATCGACATTCTGTATCCGGAGCAGTTCGCCTGGGATGCCGCGCTGCTCCTGACGCCCATGCCGTTCCTGCTGCAGACACTCGACGTGCTTGGCACTGCGGGCGTGACTTTCGTGCTATACCTGAGCGCTGTCGGGACGGCGCTCATGCTGCAGGCGGTGGAGGGCCAGCGCCCGGTACGGCGGCGCGCGAAGTTCCTGGTGCCGGCGCTCCTCAGCGGATTGCTGATGGTCGCATTCGGCCTCGACGGCCGTTCGCGCTGGCGCACCGGCCCAGCCGGCGGTCCGTCGATTCGGTTGGCTGGCATTCAGGCAAACATCGGGACCGCTGACAAGATCGCGGCGACGCGCGGGGAGTCAGCGGACAAGAAGGACGACGCCATGCGCCGATACTTGGCGCTCAGTCGCGCAACGGCCGGACAGGGCGTGGATGTCATCGTTTGGCCCGAGACGGCGTTCCCGGACTACATCAGTTACGCGCCGAAGTACCGGCGCGACCTCGCGGCGGTGGCGCACGAGCTACAAGCGGATTTCTTGGTCGGCGCCCGCGAATTCCGTCAGCTGCCGGCGCGCGGACTGGTGTACAATGGCGCCTTCCTCATTTCACACACGACGGGCGCGGTGGTGGACCACTACTACAAGCACGTCCTGTTGCCGATGGGCGAGTACGTCCCCTTTGCGGAGCGGTTGCCGCAGCTCAGGGCCGTGCTTCCCGCCGTGGCTGACTACGCGGTCGGCGAGGGTCCTCGCGTGCTGGTGACACCGAAGGGGCGGCTCGGCATGTCGATCTGCTACGAGGCGATCATTGACGGGTACATGCATGATCTCGCCGCGCTACGTCCTGACGTCCTGGTGAACATCACGAATGACTCGTGGTTCGGTGACACGCGGGAACCCCCCTTCCACCTGCTGCTGCAGTCTATGCGCGCCATCGAGTATAGGCTGCCGCTGTTCCGTGTGGCCAACACCGGTATCTCTGCGTATGTCAGTCCGTACGGCGCGATCGAGAAACGCTCCGCTGTCGGCACCGAGGAAGTCCTCGTGGTGGACGTGCCGGTGCGCCCCACAGCCGTGACGTTCTACGAACGCATCGGCCGTTCGCTGACGCGTGGTGTACTTGGCGCCGGTTCCGCGGCGCTCCTCGTGGCGCTCCTTGCCGCAGGGAGACCCGCCGGTCCCGTCGTACTCCCACTCGATCGTGTCGGGCGGCTTGCTGGTGATGTCGAGGGCAAGGCCGCTCACGCGGGGTAGCATCGGGATCTGCGCGCATTACTCGGTGCGGAGCGCGACGGGCAGTTGCGCGGACGATGCCGCGCCGCGGTGGTCTTGATCTCGACCACGAAACGCTAGGCGCCGATCACGGCGACGAGATAAACCGTGGACATTCCGCCGGCGCCGAGATACGGGATTCCGCACGACCACCATCTCGCCGATTCAGTGCGCATTGCTCGCGCACGGTCGTCATTCTTCCGACTCGCGCAGTTACGCGTGTGGCGCGGCGCACATCACCTCGCACCGTCCCCGTGACGATTGGTTGACGAACATGCGGACCGAGGCTACCATCCCCGACGGGCGGTCCACTCCTGAAACCTTCTCCAACACGACGAGTGGTCCCGTGCGCGAATTCGTCATCGGCCTCGACGTCGGATCTACTACGGTCAAAGCGACCGTCGTCGATCCCGTCACGCAGGCGATCCTCTGGTGTAACTACACTCGCCACAACACCCGTCAGCCGGAGACGACGCTCGCCTTCCTCGACGACATCAGGGTCGCGTTGCCCGACGTCGCCGACGCCAACATTCGCATCTTCGTGACCGGCTCTGGCGCCGGACCGCTGGCGGAACCGCTGGGAGCCAAGTTCGTCCAGGAAGTGAACGCGGTCGCGATGGCGGTCGAGCAACTTCACCCGGACGCCGGTAGCGTGGTGGAACTCGGAGGGCAGGACGCCAAGATCATCATGTTCCGTCAGCGGCTGGACGAAAACGGTGTGCCGCTCGGCGACCGGCAAGTCGTCACCTCGATGAACGACAAGTGCGCGTCCGGCACCGGCGCCACGATCGACAAGTGTATGATCAAAGTTGGCATGGGCGAGAGCGACGTGCGCGCACTGCGTTTCGACGCGAGTCGACTGCACCACGTCGCCGCCAAATGCGGCGTCTTCGCCGAGACGGACATCGTCAGCTTGGTGAAGGCGGGAATTCCCGCCGGCGAAATCCTCTGCTCGCTGGCCGACGCGATCGTCATGCAAAATCTCTCCGTGCTGACGCGGGGCAACACGCTCAAGGATCGCGTCGTGCTGCTTGGCGGGCCCAACACGTTTTTGCCGTTTCTCAAGGAGTGCTGGCAGCGTCGAATCCCCGAGACGTGGGAGGCGCGCGGGCACCAATGGAACACGGACGTGCCCATCGAGGAGCTTGTCTTCGTGCCGGAGCGGAGCGAGTACTACGCCGCCTTCGGTGCAGTGCTGCACGGGCTGCACGAGCCGTCGCAGGTGGGACGGTATCGGGGCCGCGAGTCACTTGTCACGTTCATCGAACACGGGCGCTCGGCGCATCTCGCGGCAACCGCCGGGCCGGCGCTCGCTGCGTCAGAAACCGAACTCGCGGACTTCGCGGAGGACTTCCGGACCCCGGAATTCAACGACGCGCAGTTCACCCCAGGCACCGTGGTGCGCGGCATTATCGGACTCGATGGCGGCAGCACAAGTTCAAAGGCCGTTCTGATCGATGACGAGGGGACGATCCTCCTGAAGGAGTACGTCCTCTCCAAGGGCAATCCGATCGAGGACACGCGAAACATTCTCCGATCGTTGCGTGATCGCGTCGCCGCTCAAGGCGCGACGCTGGAGATTTCGGGGTTCGGCGCGACCGGATACGCGGCGGATGTTCTCGAGGAGAGCCTTGCCGCCGACGTCAATATCGTCGAGACCGTGGCGCACATGATGTCGGCCGTGCACTTCTTCGGGAAAGAAGTCGACGTCATCTGCGACATCGGCGGCCAGGACATCAAGGTCATGCTCCTCGAGAACGGCGACGTGCGGAACTTCCGCCTGTCGAATCAGTGCTCGGCCGGCAACGGTATGCTCTTACAGGCGATGGCCGACCAGTTTGGCATTCCGGTCACCGAGTACTCGGCGCATGCCTTCCGCGCGAAGCTCTCGCCGAAGTTCAGTTACGGGTGCGCGGTTTTTCTCGATAGCGATCGCGTGAACTTCCAGAAGGAAGGCTACGCCAAGGAAGAGCTGCTGGCCGGGCTGGCAATGGTACTGCCGAAAAACGTCTGGCAGTATGTCGTACAGATCCCGCGGATGGCGGCGTTGGGCAAGCGCTATGTGTTGCAAGGCGGCACCCAGAAGAACCTCGCCGCGCTCAAGGCGCAGGTCGACTACATCAAGGCGCGCGTCCCCGACGCCTCGGTGTGGCTGCATCCGCACGCCGGCGAAGCCGGAGCGATCGGCACTGCGCTCGAAACCCTGCGCGTCGTGCGCCGCCGCGGTAGTTCGAGTTTCATCGGACTCGACGCGGCGATCAATATCGCGTTCGAGGCGCGGAATGACGAAAGTACGCGGTGCGGATTCTGCCCGAACAACTGCAGCCGAACTTTCATCGACACGGCAACGCCGTCGGGACGCACGTCGCGCTACATCTCGGGGTTCTCGTGCGAGAAGGGAACCGTTGAGAGCGTCGACTCCCTGCGCACGCTCCAGCGCGCGCGCGGCGAGCTGAAAAAAGCGTATCCTAACTTGGTGGATTACGAGGCCCGGCTCCTCTTTCGCGATTTCTTTGAGGCGGCACCGCTGCCCGATGCAGCGACACCCGTCGACGACATCGAGGTAACGACCGGGCTGTTCGGCAAGATCAAGCGGCGCGCGGTGCGACGCGGCTTCGAGCGATCGGACACGGCCGCCGCGGAACGTCGTAAACGCCTTCGAGTCGGCATCCCGAAGGCGCTCAATATTTGGAGCACCGCGCCATTCTGGCGGACCTACCTGCAGGTGGCGGGACTGGACCGCTCGCAGGTGGTCTTCTCCGACGATACCAGCGAGGACATGTGGGTTGAGGGCGGGAAGTATGGCTCGGTGGACCCGTGCTATCCGGCCAAGGTGGCACAGGCGCACATCCACCACCTGCTCTTCCACGCGCACTCGGAAGCACGGCCGTTGTCGCACATTTTCTTCCCGTGCATCACGCATCTCCCGACGCCTTTACGCGGGCTGATGGACACAGCGGCCTGTCCAATTGTTGCCGGCACTCCCGAGGTGATGAAGGCGGCATTCACGAAAGAAGTAGATTTCTTCGCGCGGGCCGGCGTCGAGTACCTCGATCCGGCCGTGACCATGCACGAACCGAACCTCCTCAAACGGCAGCTCTTCGACACCTTCGGATCGGTGCTCGGCATCACGCGCGACGAAAGTGACTTCGCCGCCGATCAGGGCTGGGCGGCGATGCACGAACTCGACCGTGTAATGGAAGAGAAGGGACGCGAGGTTCTCGAACAGGTGGAAGCGGAAGGGCGTATCGCGCTTCTCATGATCGGACGGCCGTACCATCTCGATCCGGGGCTCAACCACAGCATCATGGACGAGTTCCAGGTGCTCGGCTATCCGATTCTCTCCATTCGCGCAATTCCGAAGGACGAAGTGTGGCTACGGCGTTTCTTCGAGGCAGACATCGCCGCCGGCCGCGTCAGCGACATCATGGGCCTGCACGACGTCTGGCCGGAGAACTACAGCGCCAACTCGGCGATGAAGGTCTGGGCCGCACGCTTCGCCGCTCGGCATCCGAACGTCGCGGTGTTCGACCTGTCCAGCTTCAAGTGTGGGCACGACGCCCCCACGTACGGCATTATCGACGATATCTCACGCACGGCAGGCATGCCGTACTCTGCGCTCCACGACATCGACGCCAACAAGCCAACCGGGTCGATCAAGATTCGCGTGAAGACCTACGCGTACAGTCTGGAACGCCACAGCGAACGGCTCACGGATGTCGCGGCGCGAAACCTAGAAGTGCACTTGCGAGTATCGGAGAAGCGCGTCGCGCTGCTTGAGCTGAAGGAGCGTCAGTTGCAGGAGCTTGGCGAGACGACGGACGATGTGCGGGAAGAGTTGCTCGCCGCGCGGGCGCGAATGGAAGCGTACGCGGAGCGTGCGGCGTTCCGCCCGCTGACGGCGCCCGAGCTTCCTGCGGGCGTATCGTTCGTGCCCATCGAGTCGCTGCGTCGGCGGAAGCCGGTGAATGAGATGAACGAGACCACGATCACCCTTGGCGAGTCGGTGGCATAATGAAAATCGAACGGAATGACGGATTCTTTCCGCTCTCAGCGTTGACGCGGCGTCAGACGCCCAGCACAACTATGGACATCGACGAAGAGCTGGCGCGGTTCGAGACCGCCGAGCGTGAACGGCTCGGCCTGACGGAGGTGCGGCCGCAGTACGTCGAACTCCTCGCACATGATGCATCGAGCGCCGAACGCACGAAGATCACTCTGCTGTTGTCGGGGCTGACGACGGCGCACGACGAACTCACGGCGGCGGCGCTCTCCGGGATCGGCTACCGTGTGCGCACGCTCGACTGCCCGGACGGTGACGCGCTGCGCTACGGCAAGGAATACGGTAATCGGGGTCAGTGCAATCCGACCTGGTTCACGGTTGGAAACCTCGTGAAGTATCTCATCCATCTTCGCGATGTTGAGGGGATGTCGACGGCGCGTATTATCGAGGAGCACGCGTTCCTCACCGCCGGCGCCTGTGGGCCGTGCCGCTTCGGGATGTACGTGACGGAATATCGAAAGGCGCTACGTGCGGCGGGCTTCGACGGCTTTCGGGTTTTTCTCTTCCAGATGGCGGGCGGGATTAGTCAGGCGACGGGTGACGAGTCGCGCGGGCTCGTGTTCAACGAGCGGTTCTTCCTTCAGGTTGCCAAAGCGTTCATCGTTGGTGACGTGCTCAACCTGATCGGCTATCGTCTGCGCCCGTACGAGCGCGTTGCGGGTTCAACGGATGCGGCGCTAACCAAGGCGAAGACGGAGATCACGCTCGCCTTGAAGGAACGGCGCAGTCTCCTGATGGCGATGGTCCGCGTGCGCCGCATTCTCGCGACGGTGAAGGTGGACCGGCTGCGCGTGAAGCCGACGGTGGGCATCGTCGGCGAGTTTTGGGCGATGACGACGGAAGGAGACGGCAACTACCATCTGCAGCGTTTCCTCGAGTCCGAGGGCGCCGAGGTAGTGGCGCAGCCGGTGGTCGCGTGGGTGCTGTTTATGATTTGGGAAGTGCAGCGCGACACGCGACATCGCATGACGCTTCGGCACGACGATGAGGGACGGAAGGGGCTCGCCGGGAAAGATCCGCGTCGTCGTCTCATCTCCACCTGGGCCGCCGACAAGGCGATGCGTGTGCTGTTTCAGAGCGCGGCGGGAATACTCGGACTTCACGGATATGTGTTACCTGATATGCAGGAGATCGCCGACATCGCCTCGGCGCATCACAATCTCGATGTGCGCGGCGGCGAAGCCCACATGGAGATCGGCAAGAACATCCTGAACGTCCTTCACTCTGCGGTGAACATGACGCTCTCCGTCAAGCCGTTCGGGTGCATGCCCAGCTCCGGCGTCTCCGACGGCGTGCAGAGCGCGATCACCGAACTGTATCCGGAGGCGTTGTTCCTCCCGATCGAGACGACGGGCGACGGCGCGGTGAACGTCTACTCGCGTATCCAGATGATGCTGTTCAAGGCGCGGCAGGCCTCGGTGCGAGGGCGCGACGAAGTCCTGGCGAGCTACAAGATGTCACACGAAGATGCCGAGGCGATTCTTCGCCGCGTGCCGTTCGCGGGGCGCGCGCTCGCGGGCGCCCCGGCATTCGTCCACGCGCATCCCAGCACGGCGGCGAACTCGGCGGAGCTCGCCGGATTTCTTCGACATCCGGTGGTGGGGGTACGACGCTGGTTCGTGCGGCGGGAACGTCGCTCGGTGGACCACGCGCGAGCGCTTCATAAGCCGGCGCGTCTTCGGGCGGTTGAAGCGACGGTGTGAGATGGTGTGCCGTTTCGAGTCACCACGGCGTCGACGCCGGCGAAGACGGCGTCCTCCAGCACGACGGGCGGCGGGAGCACCGGTCGTCTGTGCTTTACGTCACTACGCGCCCGTCCTCGAGGCGGAGTGACACGTTCGGCTGAGTCGATCGACCAGCGCCGGCGCTTCGAAGCCGGTTGTCCTTACTTCGGCTGATAACCCCCGCTTCTGCGCAAGCATACGTATAGACAGAGCCCGTTATCCTCTGTCCGGATACGTGAAATGAAGCTGCCAAGCGCTCGTTCGTCGATCGTGAAGATCGCATCCGGTATGAAAGGGTTCGACGAAATCACCGAGGGCGGCTGCCCGCCGGCCGCACGACGCTGGTGATGGGCGGCGCGGGGAGCGGGAAAACTGTCTTTGCCCTACAGGCGCTGGTCAATGCCGCGCGCAGTGCAAAGCATCCGGGAATTTTCGTCGCGTTCGAGGAAAGTACGAAGCAGATCCTGACGAATGCGAGCGCCTTCGGGTGGGACCTGCCGCTGCTCACGCGCAAAAAACTCTTCTTTCTCGACGCCCGACTCTCCCCTGATGACGTACAGGCCGGGGAGTTTGATCTCCTTGGCATGCTCAGTTCGCTCGGCGCGAGAGCGAAGGCGATGCGTGCGAAGATCATCGTGTTCGACGGCATCGATGTGCTGCTCACCTTGCTCAACGATCCCGTCGCCGAGCGCCGCGAGATCTACCGGATTCGCGACTGGCTGCTCGAGACCGGTTTGACAGCAATCATCACGCAGAAGGTTGGGACAGGCGAGGCCGACCAGCGCTACAACTTTTGCAGTTCATGGTGGACTGCGTTGTTGTCCTTCGGCATCAGGTCGTGGACGGGTCGGCATTCCGCAATCTTCGGGTGACGAAGTATCGTGGGTCGGGATTCGGCGGCGACGAGTTCCCCATAGCGATGACTGACGGGGGGATGCTGCTGACCAATCGCGGGCCGGCCGAACTCGCGTATCCCGTGAGCGACGAGCGCATTTCGTCAGGACTGCCGCGGCTCGATCACATGCTGAGCGGCGGATATTATTCGGGAAGCAACGTACTCATTTCGGGTGCGCCGGGTACCGCAAAATCGACGCTTGCGGGGCTCTTCGCCGCGGCGGAGTGCGCGCGTGGCGATCGCACGCCGTACGTGAGCTTCGACGAGGGGGCGGATCAGATCGTCCGCAATCTCCGGTCGGTAAATGTGAAGCTCGCTCCATTCCTCAAGTCCGGCATCCTCCGGATGTATTCCACGCGAACGCGCGGACCGAACGTCGAAGATCAGTTCGGTGCCCTACGGCGCAGGGTGCGCGAGTTCGCACCGCGCTGCCTCGTCATTGATCCGATGTCGGCGCTCTCGACGAAGCTCGCGCACGTCGCCTCCGCCGATGCGGCTCAACAGTTTCTCGATTATCTCAAAATCGAAGGGATCACTGTGGTCAACACCTCGCTACTCGACGGTCTCCACACCGACGAGGCGACGGCGGCGGGAATATCGACCATCGCTGATACGTGGATCCATCTGTCGTACCTCGTGCAGGACGGCGAGCGCAACCGCGCCCTGACGATCGTGAAGTCGCGCGGCACGGGACACTCGAACCAAGTGCGTGAGTTGAAACTTTCGAACGACGGTGTCACGCTCACCGATGTGTTCGTCGCGCAGGGGCGCGTCTTGATGGGCGTGGCGCGTTGGGAGTGGGAGCAGGAGGAGGCCGCGGCGGCCAAGAAGGCCGAGATTGCCGCAACGCATCGGCGACTCACGCTGCAAACGGAGCAGGCCGAGGCGGCCGCCCGGTTGCTGATCGTCGAGACTGAGATGACAGCGCGCGACGCCGAGATGGCCGTGCTCGCGCACGCGGCCGGACGCGCTTCCACCCTTCAACAGACGGACCGCGCGATGCTCCGCAAACTGCGTCACGCCGACGCCGAGGAACGAGAGCCGCGCCGGACCGGCCGGACGCCGCGCCGCGGAAAGACGGACGACGACCGGGAGGCCTGACGTGTCGGCGCCAAAACGGCGGCCAAGACTTTCGCTGCAACTTTACGTGGCGGGGAACGCGCCGAAGTCATTACGCGCCATCGAGAACCTCCGGTCGATATGCGAGGCCAATTTCGCGAACGACTACGAGATCGAGATCGTCGACTTGCTCTTGGTGCCAGCCCGCGCGCTAAGACGGCATTCTGGTGACGCCGACGCTTGTGCGGCGGAGTCCACGACCTATGAGACGCCTCATCGGTAGCCTCAGCGCCGACGCGCTGGTGCTGTCAACGCTGAGGAACCGGTGAGCCGCGGCGCAGCGTCGGACCGCAGCGACCTCGCCCGGCGCCTCGCCGATGTCGAGGCGACAATCGCGGCACTGCTGACGGGCCGGATTGATGCCGTCACGGACGCCGGCAGCGGAATACCGCTGCTGCTCGCCGACGCGCAAGCGGCCCTCCGTGAGAGCGAATCGCTTCTGCGCGAACAAGCCGTGGCCCTCCGCGACAACGAGGAGCGAACCAACTACGCAATGAGCGCCGCGCGGATGGGGGTGTGGGAGGTGGATCTCCGCACAAACGCTCTGACGTGGTCGGCGAGCACCGCCGCGCTGTACGGCTTGACGCTGGACCAGGCACCTCGGAATACCGATGCTTACATGCAGCTCGTGCACATCGACGACCGCGCGACCCTGGCGAATGAACGCGCGCGCCATTGCCGACGACGGCGATTTCGGGATGGAGTTCCGGGTGCTCTGGCCCGACGGTAGCGCGCACTGGACGGAAGGCCGGGCACACGTGATGCGCGACGCGAACGGCGTCGCGATCAGTGTGCTCGGGATCGACATCACCGAGAAGAAGGCGCTCGAAGCGCAGTTTCGTCAGGCGCAGAAAATGGAAGCGGTCGGTCAGCTGGCCGGCGGAGTCGCACACGATTTCAATAACTTGCTGACGGCTATTCTGAGCTATGCGGAGATGCTCATTCCGACCGTCGAGACGACCGATCCGAGACGGAGCGATCTCGAGGAGATTCGGAGCGCGGCCGCGGCGGCGGCTTCGCTGACCCGCCAGTTGCTCGTGTTCAGTCGTCAGCAAGTGCTGCAGCCGAAGATTATCGACATCAACGACGCGGTGCGCGGAACGGAGAATATGCTGCGCCGCCTGATTAGCGAGGATGTCGGCATCACCACTGTGCTCGGCGCCGACACGGGCTTCGTGCACGCCGACGCAGGGCAGATCGAGCAGGTACTGATGAATCTCGCCGTCAACGCGCAGCAGGCAATGGCGCTGGGCGGGTCAATCACCATCACAACGTACAATCTCGATCTCCACGCGGCCGATGCGGACGAACGACTCCCAGGAAAGCCGGGCCGCTACGTCGTGATATCGGTGATGGATACCGGCATGGGCATGGATGAGCGCACCAAGGCGCACATATTCGAACCGTTCTTCACGACCAAGCCTGTGGGCAAGGGCACCGGTCTCGGCTTGGCCACCGTCTTTGGGATCGTGAAGCAGCACGACGGATTCATCCGCGTCGAAAGCGCCGTCGGCAGGGGCACGACGTTTGAGATCTGTTTGCCGCGCATCGACGAGATCGCCAAGACAGCCTTCGTGAGCCCGGCCACGATCGAGGGAGGACGAGAGACCGTTCTCGTCGTCGACGACGAAGCACAGGTACGCGTCGTCTTGCGCCGGATACTCGAGCACTACGGATACTCGGTCCTCGAGGCGCCCGACGGGCGCACGGCGATGTCGATCGCCGCGCAGCACCGGGGTGAGATTGACCTGCTCATCACGGATGTCGTCGTGCCGGGAATGAACGGTCGTGAGCTGCACGATCGCCTGAGTGCGGCCCGCGAACGCCTTCCGGTGCTGTTCCTGTCCGGCTACAACGACGACGTCGTGCTACGGCACGAAGGGTTCTTTAGTCCGGGCGTCGCCTTCCAGTCGAAGCCGTTCACTCCGGAAGCGCTCGCGCGCCGGGTGCGCGAGGTGCTCGATGACGTCGAGCGGGACCACACCGGCTTGGCGCCGTCCCCATGACCGAGCCAATGATCAACGCCGCATCGGACTCGACGCTCGACCTCGAAATGGCCACGACGAACGGTCGCGAGACGTATGCGATGCTCTCGGAATTCGCGCCCAACCTTCCGGTGCTCATCGTCAGCGGCTGGCCCGAAGAACATGCTCCAATACCCGAGCCGGGCGTTCGCCGGGCCGGCAGTCTCCATAAACCATTCGGCCCAGACGAACTGATCGCCGCGTTTCGCACGGTCATGTCCGACGCGAGGGCACCGCATGCCGGATAACAATCGGTCGGTTCCCGGACATCCCCAGATCTCGACGACGCACGGTGATCCGGGCAGTGAATGGCACTCGCTTCGCGTCCTCGTCATCGATGATCAAATACACGTCCGGAAATGGATGTGCGACGTGCTTCGACGAATGGGTATCACCCGGATCACGGAAGCCAGCGATGGGCGGAGTGCCCTCGCCTCCGTCGCGCAGCCGGGAGCACGGTTCGATCTGCTACTCTGCGATCTCAATATGCCGGACTGCGATGGCATCGAAACGATTCGCGCCTTCGCGGCGATGCGGCTCGACGCGGCGATCGTGATTCTGAGCTTGGAAGCCGAACGGGTGATCGACACGGCCGGACTACTAGCCGCGGAGCAGGGGCTCTATCTGCTCGGCACGATCGCGAAACCGTTGACGGCGGAAAAGCTCGCGCCGCTCCTTCGGCACTTGGCAGACCGGCGAGTCGCCGAGTCGCCGAGTCGACGGTGACGGAGTCGTCATAAAACTGGTCGGCTCTCCGGCGTCTCGACGCTCAGCCGGAATCGAGCGAATCGACCGGATTTCTGTTATCCTATCGGGCACCAATGACAATCGGCTCTCGCCTTTTCATCGCGCTCGCGTCGCTGACGCTCACGGTCGGCACGCTCGCCGGCCTCGGCTGGCGGCAAGTGCGAGACATCGACCGTCGCGCGATGACGGTATCGGAAAGCGTGCGGCGGCTGGAGCACGTGGCGTCGATCCAGCGCGACATCAGCGTGCTGCAGGCGATCGTCGATGGCGCTTCGCGCGGTGAATCGCATCTCGAATCGTTGTCCGTTGGCCGGCGCGCGTCGGAATTTGCGGCGGTGCGCGCCGACTGCGATGCGCGGTGGCGGGCCTATGCCGACAGCTTGGTCGACAATGAATCCGGCAGTCCACAGTTTGTGGCCGCGCGAACTGCATTTCGTCACTGGGCGGCGATCGCCGATCGTATGATGTCAATCGGTGATTCCGGACGGCGTGACCTTGCGCCCGGATTGGCCCGCGATTCGCTGGACCGAATGCTTCGATCACTCATCAATGCCGCGGGCCAGTGGCAAACGCACGAGGA
Source organism: Gemmatimonadota bacterium (assembly GCA_043757365.1). GTDB lineage: Bacteria > Gemmatimonadota > Gemmatimonadetes > Gemmatimonadales > Gemmatimonadaceae > Fen-1231. Next base: position 16,816 of record JAYVPN010000034.1, read on the forward strand.
AACGCAGGTCGTCTTCGCGCGACGACACGAAGCGGATGCGATCGAGGCGGCAAAGCAGGGCAGCGGCTATGCGACTGCCGTGTTCGCGCTCATCTGTCTTGGATGCGGACTCGTGCTGCGGCATCAGATCAGCGAGCCGATTCGTCGTCTCGAGTCGGGCGTTGTGCTGATCTCGAGCGGCAAACTCGCGCTGCGAATGCCGTTTCTGCTGCGCAACGACGAAATCGGCGCGCTCGCCCGGTCGATCGACGCGCTGCGACTGACTTCGTTTGCGCTCGAAAACGAGCGCTGGACAAAACTCCGTGCCGCCCATATCCTCGCGGCCGTGCAACGCGCGCCGTCGCTCGAGGAATTCGGCGCCGCCCTCCTATCAGAGCTACTGCCGGAGATCGGAAGCGGCGCCGGCGCGCTCTCGGTGGTCGACGACGTCAACGGAACACTCCGCCGCGTCGTGGCATACGGCGTCGTCCCCGACGCCGCCGAGCCGATCGAACGAATCGCCTGGCGCTTGGAGTCCGCCGCCGGCACGCTACTCGGCGTCGTCGCTCTCGACACCGAGCGATTCATCACGGAACGCGACCGCGGGTTGCTCGCCACCGTCATGCCGCAAGTGGCGATGGCGCTCGACCTGCTCCAGCTCCGACGCGTGGCGTTCCCGCATCCACGGCTGCAAGGCTGAGTTCAGTCGAGCAGCTCCCGCACCATCGGAAGGACCTTCGACCCATAGAGCTCGATGCAGTGCATCAACTGCGTATGGGGCATCGGTCCAGCGCTGTACTTGAGATCGAAGCGTTGCACACCGAGCGCCTTCACCGTTGCGGCGATCTTCCGGGCGACAGTCTCCGGTGAGCCGACGTATAACGAGCCTTGCAGGATCTCGGCTTCAAACTCAGTCGCCCCGAGCGGCGGCCAGCCGCGCTCGGCGCCGATCTTTTCGCGCATCTGTTTGAAATGCGGGAAGAGTTCTTCCTTTGCGCGCGCGTCGGTATCCGCGATATAGCCCGGTGAGTGCAGGCCGATTGGCAGCCGCGCCCGGCCGAACTTTTCGAGCGCACGGTAGTACAGGTCGACGAGCGGCGCAAAGCGCGACGGTTCGCCGCCGATGATCGCGAGCATCATCGGCAGTCCGTGTCGCGCCGCGCGGATCACCGATTCCGGGCTGCCGCCGACACCGATCCACGTCTTCAGTTCGCCGTGCTCGAGGGCGGGGAAGAGCTGCTGATCGACGAGCGACGAGCGCATCGTACCGCTCCAGCTCACCCGCTTGTTGCGAATCAGCGCGGTGAACAACTCGACCTTCTCCTCAAAAAGCTGCTCGTAGTCGCGCATCTCGTAGCCGAAGAGCGGGAACGATTCGGTAAACGATCCGCGGCCGAGAATGACTTCGGCCCGCCCGTTCGAGATGGCGTTGAGCGTCGAGAAGCGTTGGAAGAGACGCACCGGATCGTCGGAGCTCAGCACCGTTACGGCGGTGCCGAGGTGAATGCGCGACGTGCGGCCGGCGATCGCCGAGAGTACGATTTCCGGCGAAGAAATCGCGAAGTCGGCTCGGTGATGCTCGCCGAGTCCGATGAAGTCGATGCCCGTTTGATCGGCGAGCACGGCCTCCTCGACGACATCGCGCACCACCTGCGCGTCGCTATTGAGCGTTCCGTCATCGCCGAGCGTGATGTCACCGAAGGTGTCGAGCCCGAGTTCTACCTGTGCCACGCTGCACGTCTCCCTGTTCGCTGGGGGCGCCGTCAATCCGCCTTCATTATACTCAGAGATATCGCTGCTGTGCTCCCCAGTCCGCCCGTCCAATGCCGGCTACTTCCCGCTCCGGATTTACTGCGATCATCGGCCTCGGCCTCATCGGCGGGTCGATCGCCCGTGAACTTGCTGCGCTCGGTGTTCGCGTGCTCGCGCACGATCGCGATCCCCGCGCGTTGCGCGAGGCCAAACGCGCTGGAGTGATCGCCGGCACAATCGACGGATCGTTTTCTGGTCTCGAGGTTTGCGACACCGTGATCTTTGCGACGCCGGTCGATGTGGCGATCGAGTTGTTGGTGCAGGCGGCGCCACATCTACGACGTGCCCGTCTCATCACGGACGCGGGAAGTACGAAGACGGCGCTCATCGCAGCGGCGCAAAAGCTTCGGCTCGGAAAGACTTTCGTCGGGTCGCACCCGCTATCGGGCGACCACCGAAAGGGATTCAAGGTTTCACGCACCGGTCTGTTTGTGGATGCCCGCGTGATCCTGACGCCGACGAAGACCACGGAGCCGGCGACGCTTCGCCGGGCACGTGCATTGTGGAGTTCCTTTGGTGCTCGCACGGATGTGTTGTCGGCGATCGATCACGATCGCGAAATGGCCGTCACCAGTCACGTACATCACTTCGTCGCGGCGGCGTTGGCGGCGTCGATCGGCGCGGCAGGCGTGCGCCGATCGCAACTCGGTCCCGGTGGGCGCGACACGACGCGGCTCGCCGGCTCCTCTCCGGAAATGTGGTCGGGGATCGCGTTGCAAAATGGTCCGCGCATCACGGCCGCGCTCACGGCGTTCGATCGGGAAATGCAACGCGTCCGACGCGCCGTCATGAAAGGCGACCGACGCGCGATCGAACAACTATTCGAGCGGACTGGCGCCTGGAGTCATCGCGACTGATTGGTGACCTCCCCGCGTCGGAAACCCCGATGACTTCTCGTGGCGCGACACCGTCGGCCGGAAAGGCTAAGATCGTGATCGTCGACGGCGATGTGCGTGCGCGCCGACGGCCGGAACTGTCTCGTTCGCTCGACCATGACGAAGATGGAACAGACGATGGACCCATCGCGCTTCGTGCGCATCCATCGGTCGATGATCGTGAACATCGACCGGGTCTATGACGTCGCGCCGCATATAGCACGTTGCGTAACGCACGACGAGTGTACGTGTGGACGAGGTCCCTAAAATCTCCTCCACGGATCTCGCATTTTGACGGCCAGCCTGAGCGAGGCCAAGGTTTCCGATTCCGGACGGCAGATTTGCGCGTGCCCGTCGACGATATTTGTCGCCGCTGGTATCCGCCTCTCGGAACAACTCGCACTACAACTCCTTACCGGCCCCTCAGGTGCTATGGATCAGTAGCGGGCGCGCTGCAAGTAAACTGAAGCCCCTTGGAGCCGGGGTCGCCGTGCAATGTGTTCGCGCCATGGCACGCGCCCCAGCGCACTTCATGGTTGGCATCGACCGGCCAACTGCGCCCCGGGGCAACATTCCACAAGTTGCCCAAGCCGCGTTCGCACTCGCCACCGGTGCTGCACCACCCGATCGTCACGGTGTCGGTACATCGATTGACGAGCACACTTCCGCCGCCGCTAGTGCTCGAATTGGATCGCGCCAACTGTTCCAGGCTTACGCAGTCGAGGGCCCTGCGACCGTCGCGCGCAATGACGCGAGAAGGAACGGATAGCCTTGAGGAACCTTTAGCTGACAAGTCACATGGGGCGGTCGAGCCGGCCAGCTTCGCGCAGCTATTGCGGGCCAAGTTCTCCCCCATCTCGATGCGGAACTTTACTTTAAAGCTCTCGTACATTGCGTCCGACATATTCGGACGCTCCCGGTCCAGCAGAGCCCTTTCCGCTTCCGCTCTCCTGAAGATCGTTTCGTTGCGAACCTTAATGCATTGAGCGAATGCTGCCCGGTCTTCGCTGTCCGAGCACTGTGTGACAGCAGATTGGCTTAAGATGGCCCTTTCCCCAGCCCACAGGCGTTGGGCGACTACCTCGTCCCGGGCGACAACAGCGGGTGACCTCCCGGCCAGCGCGTCATCTGCATATTTATCGAAACCTCCGGCCTGCACAGTAACGGCAGCGGCGGCCGCAGCGGCATCCGTAAACACTCGGGTGACTGGCGCGGGAGATGCCACAGGAACGGGCTGCGGTTGGCCTGTTAGAGAAGTGGGCGCGGGAGGACCTGAGAAGCCGGCACCAATTGGGGAGACCGGCATGTGCGTCGTGACCTCCAACATGCAGCGTTGATTTTCAAACTCGATAATCATGTCCGGGATCATCGTTCTTTCTGGATGCTGGCGCAGCTCTTCTCGGCGCTGGCCGATTGATTCGGTGTATTCCCTCGCCTGGCGGGCGGCTTCCGCGATTAGAAATTCGGGATAAAAGCCAAATAACGCCCAAGTCGCGATTGCCTGGCTGATCTCAGTAGTGAAACGGCGTTGAGTGTTATCAGGGCCCTTTTGCTGGAAGACGCGGAAATAACGGTCTAACTGCGGTGCACACGCGTCGACGACTCGACCGGCCAGAGTGGCGTCGTGGCGCATCTGGCCCGACGCCTTTTCGGCGCGGACAATGATCTCCTGTCTTGACCAGCCCATCTGGGCGTGGGCTGGCTGAGCTATTAGTACTGCGAACGTGGTCGCAAAGCACCACGCGACTTCCCTTCGAAATAGATGCTTCATCAAGTGTCCCCCACGGGATAAGAATTTCGATCGGGGTCGGTCGAGCACACGCCGAGTATACGGCGCGATTGCCGTCGATGCTAGCACCGCCGGGCGAGCGGCGGCGTGACCTCGCCCCCGCTGGCGCGCCGCGCGGGCCGTCCGAACCGCGGTTCCGGTGAGGCGTTGTACTGCTCCCCAATTCGCCAAGTGGAGTTGACCCGATTTCGTGGACACCTCAATGGCTCCGATTAGAGTTCGGAGCGGGGGGTGGATCATGGGCAAGAAGCGACTGGTCTTCACGGACGAGTTCAAGCAGTAGGCGGTCCGGCGGGTGCGGGAGCGGACCGAGATGGGCGTGACGTTGACGCTGATCGCCTCCGCGGTCGCAGTGGCTTGCGACCTCTCCCCTCACCGCGCAATCGCGCAGCGAGTCACTCGCACCGGCGACGGTGCGCACCATCGCCGTTCGCACGACGACGGATGACGCGCCGAGTGTGGCGAAGATCCGCGCCCTGCTCGAGAAGGCCGACGAGTCGCTCGTCGCCGGTCGCGGCGCCGAAGCGCGCAAACTTTATCGCGCCGTAATCGACGAGCAGCGCTCGGCCGGACTCTACGCCGGTGAATCGCTTTGGCGCCTTGTGACCGCGTACTTCTTCTCCGACGACGCGTTGAATGTTGCGGGAGTCCTCGATGAGCTTGCGCCCGATCGGGGGCGCGAAACGGCGGGCCCGGCTTCGCAGCGAAGTCGGGCCCGTCACGCGTTCAGGCTATCGCCGCGGCGGTTTCAGTGCAGATTTCCCTCGCATCCCGAACGCATCATTCCACCCGCTGAGGATTGCTGTGCCTCTCACCTCACAAGGCAAAACCCCGCGCCGCGAGTTTCTCGGGCAACTCGCCCTCTCCGCTGTCGCCATCACTGCGACGGCTTGCGCGCCGGCCGCAATGGCAACGCAAACGGCTCCTGCGCCGCAACAGGCCACGCCTCCCGCTGTACCCGCGGCGCCGCCGGCACCAGTGAAATGGGACGACAGCTGGGTCGGGCGCATTACCGGAAAACACAAAGGCGTTTTCGACTGCCCGGAAATCGGCGAGGGCGCGCTCGTTGGACAGGCGTACAACTATTACTCGGGCATGAAGCAGGCGATGGGCACGTCGGACGCCGAGATCAGCGCCGTCCTCGTCATCCGCCACAGCGCGATCCCGCTCGTGCTCGACGACGAGATGTGGGCGAAGTACGAAATCGGCAAGATGGAGAAAGTGAAGGATCCCTTCACCAACAAGAAGTGGTCGCTGATCAACCCCCACTACAAAGCACCGACCGACAAGCCGACCATGGCGCCGTACACGCTCGACGCGCTTAACAAGCGCGGCGCGATACTCGTCGGATGCGGCCTCGCGTTTTCGGGGATGGTATTCCAGATCGCCCAGCAGTCCAAGCAGGAGCGCAACGTCGTGCGCGACGAACTGAAGGCGCACCTGCTTCCGGGCCTCACCCTCGTGCCGAACGGCATCTTCGCGGTGATGCGGGCCCAAGAAGCGGGGTGCGGCTACATCAGGTCGACCTGAGCCTGCGTAGTCGCGCGCGCAGGGGCGCCCGATGGAGTTCCAGCCTTCGCGCCGGTAGGCGCGCCGGTGGCGGCCGAATTGGCTCTCACCGGCGCGGTTTTATTGCGGCCCAACCAAAGCTGAAAATCGTCGAGTAGCGAGTACGCCACCGGCACGACGAACAGCGTGAGAACCGTGCTCGTGATCAGGCCGCCGATCACGGCGTGCGCCATCGGCGCGCGCTGCTCCGCGCCCTCGCCGAGCGCGAGCGCCAACGGCAGCATGCCGAAAATCATCGCCACCGTCGTCATGATGATCGGGCGCAGACGGATGCGTCCCGACTCGAGGATAGCCGTGAGCCGATCGGCACCTTCCTCGCGACGCTGATTCACGAAGTCGATCAGCAGAATGCCGTTCTTCGTCACGAGCCCCATCAGCATGATGATGCCGATCATGCTCATCACATTGATCGTGCCGTGCGTCACCAACAGCCCGAGCATGACTCCGAGGAAGCTGAGGGGCAGGGCGAGCATAATCGAGAGCGGCTGTAGAAACGAGCCGAAGAGCGAAGCGAGAATCAAGTAAATGAAGATGACCGCGAGGACCAACGCGTCACCGACGTAGCGTTTCGTGTCGTTCAAGTCCTGCACGCTGCCGGTGAACACGGTGCGATATCCTGGCGGGAGCACGAGCGAGTCGATTGCGAGTTTCACGCGGTCGGCGACGTCGCCGATCGGCGTGTTCGGCAAGACCTGCGCGTTGATGCGGATCTGCCGCTCGAGCGCGCGGCGTTCGATCTGCTGCGGCCCGACGCCGGCTTTGATGTCGGCGACCTGCGACAGCATCACGCCGGCCGGAAGCCCGGTGCGACTGTCGATGCCGGAGCCGTTGATCAGCAGATTCGCGACGTCGCTGTCCGTGCGCCGGAGCGAATCCGGGAAAATCACCACGACATCGTGGGTGAAGCCCGCGTGGTCCTGCCACGTCGTCGAGCGGAATCCGCTGAACAGCGGCTGCAGCGTATTCGCGATCCCGTTGATGCCGAGCCCCGCCGACCACGCCTGCTGGCGGTCAACGTTGATGTTCAGTTGCGGAATGTTGCCTTCGTCACTCGACTGCGGCTCGGCGAGTCCGGGGACCTTCTTCATGGCGTCGAGCACCTGACTGGCGATGAGCTTGAGGCGCTGCGGCTCCGGCCCCTGCACGTTGACGGTGATCGGCGCGCCGCGGCCGCCGAAGATCGTCATCGTCTGGCCGATGCTGGCGCTGATGCCCGGGAACTGCCCGAGCGCGCTGCGCAACTTCGTCTGGATCTCGAACTGCGAGTGCGGCCTCTCCTTCCGCGGTTTGAGTCGCAGATTGATATTGCCGTTGTTGATGCCACCACCGCGACCGCCGGTCGACAGCGACGTGAACTGCAGGTCGGAGTCGAACTCTTTGCGGATATACCCGTCGAGTTCACGGGCGCGGGCGAGCGTGAACTGCAAATTCGATCCCGGCGCAGTGCGGAAGCTGACATTGAACTCGCCGCCATCGAAGTCGGGCATCCAGGTGAAGCCGAGTTGCGTGTAGATGACGCCGGCAAGGAGCACCGAGCCGACGGCGCCGGCAACCACGAGCCAGCGGCGCTTCATCGCCCACCGCAGGCCGGCGGGGTAGTGGTCAGCCATCCGCTCGAACCACCGGTCGAACCGCAACGCGATGCGGCGGATCGGGCCGGCCTTTGCGTACGCCGCGTCGTCGCCGTGATCCGTCGCATCGGGATCGTACCAGACGCTCGAGAGCATCGGATCGAGCGTGAACGACACGAACAGCGAGACGACGACGGCGAACGACACCGTCACACCGAACTGGAAGAAGATCTTGCCGATCTGCCCGCCCATGAACGCGACAGGAATGAACACGGCGACCACCGCCATCGTCGTCGCGAAGACGGCGAGGCCGATTTCATCGGTGCCGTCCTTCGCCGCCTGATGATGGTCTTTACCCATCGCCACGTGTCGCACGATGTTTTCCCGCACGACAATCGCATCATCGATCAGCAATCCGATCGCCAGCGAGAGCGCGAGCAGCGTCATCGTGTTGACCGTGAAACCGAGCACCCACATCGCGAAGAACGCCGAGATGATCGACACCGGCAGCGTGAGGCCGGTGATGACGGTCGATCGCCACGAATTCAAGAACAGGTAAATGATCAGCACCGTCAGGATCGCGCCGGCGATGATCGTGATCTGCACGTCCTCGAGCGAGCTGCGAATGCGCCGCGAGTCGTCGCGTGTGAGGCGCAGATTCACGTCGGCGGGGAGCTGCCGCTCGATCTCTTTCAACACGCCTTTGATGTTGTCGGCGACCTGCACGGTGTTAGCGCCGGAGATCTTCAGCACTTCGAGCGACAGCGCCACAGTGTCCTTGTACAGCGATACCGTCCGGCGCTCGGCGATCGTATCGAGCACCGTAGCGACGTCGCGCACACGCACCGGTGTGCCGTTGCGCACGGCAACGACGACATCGCGAAAGTCGCGCGGATCGACGACCCGTCCGGTGACGCGTACGCCGCGCTCGGTCGTCCCCTTGTTGATCCGGCCGGCCGGCACTTCGCGGTTCTCGCCGTCGAGTGCGGAGGAGATCTGGATCGGGCTCAGGCCATAGGCGCGCATCGCCGCCGGATCGACCTCTACGTGAATCTCGCGCGTCGCCGCGCCGGAGAGCTGCACGCCGCCGACGCCGTTCACGCTCTCGAGACGCGGACGAATCACCTGGTCACCGAGGTCGGTAAGCTCACGAAGTGAGCGTTCCTTGCTGAGCACCGCGACTGCGAGAATCGGTTGGTCATTCGGATCGTACCGCGAAATCACCGGCTCCTGAATGTCGCGCGGGAGCTGACGGCGGATTCGACCGACCTTCGCCGATACTTCCGGCTGCATCTTCGTCGGCTCGACGCCGAGCTTGAACTGCAGACGAATGTTCGCGCTGCCTTCGGACGACGTCGACGTTAACTCGTACAGACCATCGACCGTGTTGAGCGCCGTCTCGATCGGCCGCGCCACTTCCCGCTCGACGACTTCGGGCGAAGCGCCGGGATACGACACGTTGACGCTGATGACCGGATACGTGACGTCCGGATACTCATCGACGGCGAGGCGTTTGTACGACGCGACGCCAAGCACGATCAACGCCAGCATCATCATGGTGGCGAAGACGGGACGCTTGATGGAAACGTCGGAGAGAAACATCAGGGCGCTCCCTTCTTCTTCGTGCGTATGCTGTCGCTCCTTCCGTCGGCCTTGCCACCGCGCCCGGCGGCCTTGGACACATCATTGCCAAGCACCGTCGCCTTCATGCTGCGGCCGAGCGTGCCGGGATTGCCGACGACGATCTGGTCCTGCTCTTTGAGTCCGTCGGTGATTTCGACGACGCCGCGCGCGTCATCAGCGATCCCGGTCTTTACGGGCACGGGGTTCAATACGCCCCCCTCGATCGTGTAGACCATCTGCTTGCCGTCCACCGGACTGATGCGCACCGCCGCCTGCGGCACGACGATCGCGCTGGCCACGGTGCGCGAGACGATCTGGCCCGACGCAAAGGTGTTGCCCTTGAGCGACTGATCGGCGTTCGCGATCTGGATGTAGACGGTGATGTTCCGCGACGTCGGATCGATCGTCGGGCTGACGCGCGCCACCTTACCGGTGAATTGCCGATTGTCCGCCGAGAACCGTACGAGCTGTCCGGCCTTCACTTCATTCGCCCGCTTCGCCGGTAGGGAGGCGGTGAGTTCGAGCACTTCGTTCCGAACGATCGTGAACAGCTCCGACCCGCGAAGCGTTTGCTCACCGTTCTGCACCTTCTTCGTATTGATGATCCCAGCGACGGGCGCGACGACGCGCGTATCGCGCGCGAGATTCTGCGCCGCGCGAAGCCGCGACTCGGCCGCGGCGAGGCGCGCCTTCGCCGCCTCGGCCGCCTGCTGCGACACACGCATATCGCGCTCGGCGATCGCACCGGCCTTCAGCAGCGCGACGTTCTGCTCGTACGTCCACTGCTGCGTTTCGAAATCGCTCTTCGAGGCGATGCGATCGGCCTGCGCCGATGACAGCGCCGACTCCTGCTCGACCGACTCGAACTTCGCGAGCAGCTGTCCCTTCTTCACCGTCTGTCCTTCACGGACGAGCACGCTCAGGAGAATGCCGTCGACGCGCGTCCGTACACTCACCGTCTCGATTGGCCGCAGGTCGCCGGAGATCGGGAGCCCCGCTTCGATCGAGCCGGTGGTGACCTTGTAGACGTCGGTCGCCGCGAGGATGACCGATGCCGTGCGGCCGCCCGTGCCGCCACCACCCGCGCCGCCACCACCGGCGTTGCCGGCGCGACCATCCTTGCTGCCGGAACTCGTCGGGGCACCTTCGGCCTTGGTTCCATTCTTACCGCCCTGTGTTGCGCCGCCCGGCTTCGTGCTCTCCTGTTGCGGCGCGTTGTCCGCGGAGCGAGCGCACGCAGTTTCAGGAGCGACCGCGCAGAAGATCGCCGCGCCGAGCGCACCGCGCATGAACAGGCCGTTATCGATTCGAAAGTGCACTGGAATATCCTGAAGTGGAGCGGACCGGCACCGTGCCGCCCGTCGGGAGCGGAATCGGCCGGCCGCGCACGCGGGCCAGATCGGCCGCTGCGAGGTAGAGGTCGTACGTCGATCGCGCTTCCGTGCTCTTGGCCGTCAGCAGCGCGAGTTGGGCATCCGACACTTCGAGTTGCGTCGAGAGGCCGCGAGAGAAGCGGAGCGAGGCAAGTTGGAACGCTTCCGCGGCTTCCGCGGCGTTCACCGTCCGTGCATTAAACGCGAGTTGTGCGCGATCGAACTCGGCGCGAGCGCGGGCGACTTCGAGCGACGCTGCCTCACGCACCTGATGGAGCGCCGTCTCGGCGATGTTTCGCGATGCGATGGCGAGATCGACGTTGCCCTTGGTGCGCAAACCATCGAAAATATTCCACGTCACCGTCATACCGAAGTTGCGGTCGGGGAAGAAGCCGTTGTTCTGGCAGACCCTCCCGACGGTCCCCGGCGGGCAGAAGGCGAGCGCCGTCGCACCGAGCCGGTCCGGCAGGCCGTTCCTCGTCGGGAGCGCCAGGTAACCCCAGTTGAATACCGCGTTCACCGTCGGAAAGAAATCGCCGCGCGCGAGCCGCACGCCTTCGCGGCGCGCATTGAGCGACAGCTCGGCGGAACGCACCGTGCCGCGCGTGTCATCGCGCGCCGAGTCGGTCGCAATCGTACGCACGACCTGACGGACGAGCGTCGTATCGAGCGCGGTTGTCAGAACGAGTGGACGGTCGGCGTCGATGTCGAGCAGACGCTTGACATCGAGCACGGCGACTTCGCGGTCGGAGAGCGATTGGATGACGAGCGGCTCGATGTTCGCCCGGTCGACGCGCGCGCGGAGGACGTCGAACCGTGCCGCACGTCCGGCGCTGAAGAGTTGTTCCACCTGCGCGAGTCGTGCCGTAGAGAGCGCGAGATTTTGCTGTTGCAACTCGACGATGCGCGCGAGATAGAGCGCGTTCAAGTACGATCGCTGGATGTTTACCGCAAGCAGTGCCCGCGTCTCGGCAACGTCGAACCGCACCGCGCGTCGCGTATTCGACGCGGCGCGCGAGGCGGCGAGAATCTTGCCGCCTTGGAAGAGCGTCTGCGTCAGGCCGAAAGTACCGCTGTACGTATACGCCTGGCCGAACACCGAGCCGACGATTTCGGCGCGAGCGTTCTTCAGCACTTGGTTGTAGTTGCCGTTGAAACGGAGTTGCGGCAAGCCGGTGGCCATCGCCGTCGTCAGCGCGGCGTCGGCGTTGTCGATCGAGAGCAGGGCGAGTTTGTTTTCGTCCGAACTCGTGAGAATGTACGCGACCGCGTCGGCGATGCCGATGCGGACAGTGTCGGCGCGTGGCGTCCGAGACTGTGATTGCGCCTCAGCAGGCGCGGCGCGAAGCGCCACGCAGGCCAACGCGGCCGCACATATCACGCGCACCCCGAAAGCCGAGGCTCGAAGACTGATCATATCAGGGAAGTCGTGCGGGGGGAGAACTAGCAAGAGTGGATCCAGCAACTATTTCAAGTTCAAGAACTACGCACGGCCTTCCCGGACCGTTCGGATGTACTGAAAAAACAGTAGTACGCGAAATCTAGCGGAAAAGCGCCATCGATTTGGCGACAACCTGGGCCACGCCCCAGGCGGCCGGAATTGCGACGACAGCCCACAAAAGTGCGAGGGTCAGCCAGGCGGCAGGGGAGCGTTTTTCAGGCATCTGCGGCGCTCGAATGATGGTGCTTCGGATCGACGCGCGTCACGAGCCAGTTCGCCGCGAAGCCGACGACGAGGAGCGATGCCATCAAATACATCGTCACCGAGTATGCCTCGGCTTTGGGAACGCCGCGGGCGATCTGATATTCCCGGATGTAGTTCACCAGCACCGGTCCGAGCACGCCGGCTGTGCTCCAAGCCGTGAGTAGCCGACCGTGGATCGCCCCGACGTGCATCACGCCGAACAGATCGCGCAGATAGGCCGGAATTGTCGCGAAACCGCCGCCGTACATCGACATGATCACGACGTAGAACACGACGAACAGGGCGACGCTGCCAGCGCGGCCGGTCGACGGAATCGACGCATAGAGCACTGCGCCCAGCGCGAAATAGACCATGTACGTGCGCTGACGGCCGAGATGGTCCGACAGCGACGACCACGCGAACCGCCCGCTCATGTTCGCGAGGCTGAGCAGGCCAACAAAGCCCGCCGCCGCGCCCGCGCCGATCACGCCCGGAAACATCTCCTGAATCATCGGCGAGGCCTGGCTCAGCACACCAATGCCGGCGGTCACGTTCATGCACAGCACGATCCAGAGCAACCAGAACTGCCGCGTTGCCAGCGCGCGATCGACGTGCACGTCGTTCGGCAGCGCCGCCTTCGTCGTCGCGGCAGCATTGCCGCTCGGGGTCCAACCGGGCGCCGGGAGACGCACCGTGAACACGCCGAACATCATGAACGCGAAATAGATCGCCCCCATCGCCGCGAACGACTCGGCGACGCCCATCGACGTCGCGCTCTTGAAATGCGTCATCAGCGCGACGGCGAGCGGCGCGCCGATCAGCGCGCCGCCGCCGAATCCCATGATCGCGAGGCCGGTCGCCATGCCGGGGCGATCCGGAAACCATTTGATCAGCGTGCTGACTGGCGAGATGTAGCCGAGCCCGAGGCCGATGCCGCCGATCACACCATAGCCGAGGTAGACGACCCAGATATTGTGCAGCTGCACGCCCAGCGACGCGACGAACAATCCGCCGGCAAAGCAGCACGCGGAGGCGAACATCGCCTTGCGCGGCCCCGCAGCCTCGAGCCAGCGGCCGAAGGCGAACGCCGACAGGCCGAGCGCGGCGATCGCGACGGAGAAGATCCAGCCGATGGTCGTGAGCTTCCAGTCGCCGTCGGCCGGCGCCTTGATGCCGATGAGCGTCGAAAGCGGCAGATTGAAGACGCTGAAGCCGTACGCCTGCCCGATCGCGAGGTGAATGGCGAGTGCGGCGGGCGGTACGCGCCAGCGGTCGTAATCGGCCGGCGCGACGGTGTGCGAACGATCGAGAAAGGAGAGGAGTCCCATGCAGCGGTCTAATATGAAGAGAGTCGCGTTGCTGTGCTTCGGCGTGGTCTGGAGCGCAGTCCCCTCGATCCCCGCCGTCGCCGCGGCGCAGACGCCGCGCACGAGCGTGATCGTCCTCGGCTCCGGAACGCCGATTCCCGATCCCGAGCGATCCGGCCCTGCGGTCGCGGTCGTCGTCGACTCGGTGGCGTATCTGTTCGATGCGGGGAGCGGTGTCGTTCGGCGAGCCGCCGCGATGGCGAACCAAGGCGTGGTCGCGTTACAAGCGCCCCGGATAAGCCGATTGTTCCTCACGCACCTTCACTCCGATCACACGCTGGGGCTTAACGACGTGCTGTTCACCCCGTGGATTCAGGGGCGAAAGGTGCCCTTAGATCTGTATGGCCCGCCGGGGACGGCGCGGCTGGTGCAGGGAATCGTCGACGGAAACTCGGAGGACATCGGCGAGCGACTCGCCGCGTCCGGAGGACCCGCCGCCGGCGCGTACCGGGCAACGGTTCACGAGATCACTCCGGGGATCGTCTACAAGGACGAACGCATCACGGTGCGGGCGTTCGCCGTGCCGCACGGTGGGTGGAAGCACGCCTTCGGCTATCGTATCGATACGCCCGATCGGTCGATCGTGATCAGCGGCGACGCGCGCGCCAACGACGTGGTCGAGCGCGAGTGCAACGGCTGCGACGTCCTCATTCACGAGGTCTACTCGGACGCCGGCTTTCGTACGGTGCCACCGGTCCGACAGTTGTACCACGTGCAGGCGCACACGTCAGCGTCGCAACTCGGCGACATCGCGACACGGGCGCGACCAAAATTGCTCGTGCTCTATCACCAGCTCTTCTTCAACGCGACGGAGGATCAGCTGCTCGCCGAAGTGCGGACGCGGTTTAGCGGCCGAGTCGTTTCAGCGCACGATCTCGATCGGTTCTGAGCGTCAGCGTCGATCTACTGGAATTTCCGGCGATCACGAGCTATTCATTCGGAGACAGCCGCCAGGGGTACCTCGGCATTTCCGCCGAGGTTGAGACAGTCTCTTGGAACCTGACCCGGTTTAGACCGGCGTAGGGAGTGCGGCGTGTCGCGTGAGCGCCGGCATTCCGCCGTCACCTGCGCGCCACCCGCTCGTCGGGATGGCGCGTTTTTTATTGCGCCACGCCGACGGGCACCACTCCGGATCGTCATCTCCCTCCGCACTTGGAGCGACCCGGCAATGCCAGTCGTACCTCAGAAGTTCCGTCCGTTCGTCCTCGGCCTCACGTTGTTGCCGTTCGCGGCGCAGGCCCAAGCGCAGGCCCAAGCGCAAGCCCAGAAGTCGACTGTCGCCGATTCGGCGAAGCAGAAGCGCGATTCGCTCGAGACGGTCGTGATCCGCGCCGCGCGCGCGACGATCGCGGCGCCATCGGCGCAATCGACGATCGATCGCGCGACCATCGGCGCCGAATTCGCCGGTCAGGATGCGCCGCTCTTCCTGCAACGCACCCCGTCGATGACGTCGTACTCGGAGTCCGGCGGCTATTCCGGCTATAGCTACGTGCGCTTGCGCGGCATTGATCAATCGCGCCTCAACATCACCCTCGATGGCGTGCCGCTCAATGATCCGGAAGATCAGGTGCTCTACTTTTCGAACGTTCCGGATTTTCTCAACAGCATCCAGTCGGTGCAAATCCAGCGCGGCGTCAGCGCCAGCACTTTCGGCACTGCCTCGTACGCCGGCTCGTTGAACTTCCAGTCGGTGCCGCTCGCGTCGACGACGCGTGGCGGCGAGGTCGATCTCACCGGCGGTTCATTCAATACGATGCGCGCGAGCGCTCAGTACGCGACGGGGGTGCTCGGCGGCGGGTGGGCGGGCTACGCGCGCATCAGCAAGCAGCACACCGACGGCTATCGCGATCACTCGGGCAATGACGCCCAGTCGGCGTTCGTGAGCGGCG
>JAYVPN010000035.1:0-2459 GCA_043757365.1 Gemmatimonadota bacterium
CGTCGTGTCGCTCGTTGCATTGCCATTGTGCCTCGGCGTTGCGCTCGCGTCCGGCGCCCCACTGACGTCGGGGATCATCGCCGGTATCGTCGGCGGTCTCGTCGTGGCACTGATCAGCGGCTCGCAGCTGATGGTGAGCGGGCCCGCAGCTGGACTTACCGCGATCGTCTTCGCGGCGATTACGGAGCTTGGGAGTTTTCCGGCCTTTCTCGCCGCGCTCGTCGTCGCCGGACTTTTTCAGGCGGTGCTCGCGGCGTTGCGTGCGGGGATCATCGGCTATTACTTCCCGTCGTCCGTGATCAAGGGGATGCTGGCATCGATCGGCATCATTCTCGTCCTCAAGCAGCTGCCGCACGCCGTCGGGTACGATAGCGACGCCGTCGGCGACGAGACGTTCCGGCAACTCGACCACGAAAACACCTTCAGCGCGATCGCGACCGCACTTGGCCGGATGCATCCGACCGCCGTGACGATCGCCGTCGTCTGTCTGGGGATCCTCCTTGCCTGGCCGAAACTGCCGTGGAAGCGACTGCGCGAGGTCCCACCGGCGCTCGTCGTGGTACTCGCCGGCGTGGGGCTGAATGCGTTGGCCGCGAACTACGGCGGTGACTTCGCGCTCGAAACGCGGCACCTCGTGCAGCTCCCTGCCTCGATGCTTTCGGGCATTGTCTTTCCCGACTGGGCCGCCCTTGCGAACGGCGCAACGTGGAAGGTGGCCGTGACGATCGCGATCGTGGCGAGCCTCGAGACGCTGCTCTCGCTCGAGGCCACCGACAAGATGGATCCGTACAAGCGCGAAGCGCCGACGAACCGCGAATTGCTCGCCCAGGGCGTCGGCAATACGCTCTCTGGGCTCGTCGGCGGATTGCCGGTGACCGGCGTGATCGTTCGGAGCGCGGCGAACATTGACGCCGGCGCAAAGACACGCTGGGCTGCGGTGCTGCACGGCATCTTCCTGCTCGCCGCCGTCGTGGCGATTCCATCGCTGCTGAACCGCATACCGCTCGCGGCGCTGGCGGCAATTCTCATCGCGACCGGATGGAAGCTCGCGCATCCAAAGCAGCTGCGCGACGCGTGGCGGCTCGGCCGCTATCAGTTCGTGCCGTTCGTCGTCACGATCCTCGCCATCTTGCTGACGGACCTGCTGATCGGCATCACCGTCGGTATGACGATCGGCGTCTTCTTCATTTTGCGAGATCATATGCGCTTGCCGGCGCTGAAAGAAGTGAGCCCGCCGCACGCCGTGCTGCGCCGATTCGCCCTCAGCGGACAGGTCACGTTCCTCAACAAGGCGAGCATCATCGAGACGCTCGGGTCACTACCGGCGGATTCGCGCGTGGAAATCGACGCCAGGGAGAGCGGCCATCTCGACTTCGATGTGATCGAGGCGCTCCACAATTTCGCGGAGACAGCGCGCCTGCGAAACATCGACTACCGGATGGTGGGTATTCCCGCCCTCGCGCACGCTTCCAGCGGCACTCACTAACTTACGATCGGAGACGTTTCCATGGACGTGCATTCCCTGTATTCCGGCAACGCCGCGTGGGCGACGCGGATGCTCGAGGACGATCCACAATTCTTCGTCAAGCGCGAGTCCAGTCAGCTGCCGAGTTTTCTCTGGATTGGCTGCTCCGACAGCCGCGTGTCGGCGGAGACGCTGACTGGCGTACAGCCGGGCGACATGTTCGTGCATCGCAACATCGGCAACCAGGTGTGGAGCACCGACCTGAACGTACTTTCCGTGCTCCAGTACGCGGTGCACGCGCTCGACGTGCAACACATCATCGTCGCGGGGCACACGAACTGTGGCGCGCTCCGCGCGGCGTCGGGGCCGTCGAAGGACGGCGTCGTCGATCACTGGTTGAGCGACATCCGCAATACGATCCGCTGGCATCGCGAGGAGCTCGAGGCGATTCCCGACGAGCGGTCGCGCCTCGACCGCCTCGCGCGTCTCAACGTGATGCAGCAGGTCGGCATTTTATCGCGGACGCCCACGGTGCTCGATGCCTGGGCGCGCGGCAAGCGGCCGGTGCTGCATGGTGCCGTGTATCATGTGGCTGACGGGCGTCTGGCTCCTGTGATCGAGGATATCGATTCGGTGGAGAAGGCGGCGCGACAGTTGCCGCAGAACTAGGGGAAGCGATGAACGCAAATGGGGGCGGAGTCTGTCGGCTCCGCCCCCATTTGCGTTCATCACGTGTTCACGACGCACTCACGACGCACTCACGACGTACTCACGACGCCTTCACAGTCGCGCGTCAGTGCGAGTGCGAGCGGCGAGACATCGGTTAATACATACCGCCCATGCCGCCACCCGGGGCGCCATGGCCACCGCCGGCCGGAGACGATTCCTTCTTCTCAACGATGATCGCTTCCGTCGTGAGGAGGAGTGCCGCGATCGAGGCCGCGTTCTGCAGCGCCGTGCGCGTCACCTTCGTCGGGTCGATGACGCCGGCGAG
>JAYVPN010000036.1:0-9021 GCA_043757365.1 Gemmatimonadota bacterium
CCGACTGCGGCATCCTGCGCCAAAAGCGGCGTCCCCGCCATTACCACGGCAAGGGCGGCCAACGTGAGTTTCTGCATAGCTCTCTAATATAACACGGGAAAGGGCCGGAAAGGGGTCTAACCCCTTCCGGCCCCGTGAGTTCCGACGCCATCCCCCTTTGCCAACCCCTTGCGCCGCTTCGTCCCCGTCAGGTCGTCTTCGCGGCCGCTTCGAGCACGCGGAACTGGAGCTTCTCACCCCCCTCCGCCACGTCGACGTCGATCACATCGCCCTTCGAGAACTCCGCGAGCAGGATCTTTTCCGACAGCGGATCCTCGATCCATTTCTGGATCGAACGCTTGAGCGGCCGGGCCCCGTATGCCTCGTCATACCCGTGCTTCACGAGGAAGTCGGTCGCCGCCTGTGTCAGCCGGAGCGACAGCTCTTCATCGCCAAGACGCGACTGCACGTCCTTGAGCATGATGCCGACGATCTGCGAGATGTGCTCTCTCGCCAGCGGATGGAAGACGATCACGTCGTCGAGGCGATTAAGGAACTCGGGATTGAACACATGCGTGAGTTCTTCCTTCACCTTGTCGGACATCTTCTCGAACGACGTCTGGCCGCCGGTCGTCGCCATCCCGAAACCGAGCGAACGGTTTTTCGTGATGTCTTTCGCGCCGACGTTCGACGTCATAATGATGACAGTGTTCTTGAAATCGATCACGCGGCCGTAGTTGTCGGTGAGGTGACCCTCGTCGAGCACCTGCAGCAGGATATTGAACACATCCGGATGCGCCTTCTCGATTTCGTCGAGCAGCACGACACTGTACGGCTTGCGCCGCACGGCCTTCGTGAGCGTCCCCGAATCCTCGTAGCCGACATAGCCCGGCGGCGCGCCGATCAGGCGGCTCACCGAGAACTTCTCCATGTACTCGCTCATGTCGACGCGAATCAGCGCGCTCGAATCGGCGAAGAGGAATTTCGCGAGTGTCCGCGCGAGTTCCGTTTTGCCGACGCCGGTCGGGCCGCAGAAAATGAATGTGCCGATCGGGCGCCGAGGATCCTTCAGCCCCGCGCGGCTGCGCCGGATGGAACGCGCGATCGCCTTGATCGCCTCTTCCTGCGCCACGACTTGCTCGTGCATCTCCTCTTCCATCCGCAGCAATCGCGCTGTCTCGGCTTCCTGCAGCCGCGTCACGGGAATGCCCGTCCAGCGGCTGACGATGAACGCGATCTCTTCTTCGCCGAGCACCGGACGGAACGACTGACGACGCGCCTCCCACTCCTCCTGGCGCGCGCGAATCTCGCCCTGCAACTCGCGCTCCGTATCGCGCAACGCCGCCGCACGCTCGAAGTTCTGGTCGCGAACAGCGGCATCCTTCTCTGCATTCACGCCGTCGAGCTTCGTCTTGAGATCGGCGACTTCTGGCGGCGGCACCTGCGCGGCGAGTCGTGCCCGCGCGCCGGCTTCGTCGATCACGTCGATCGCCTTGTCGGGGAGGAACCGGTCCGTGATGTACCGCTCCGACAGGCGCGCCGCGATAACCAGCGTCTCGTCCGGAATCGTCACGCGATGATGATCCTCGTACTTCTTGCGCAATCCCTTGAGAATCTCGACCGTTTCCGGCTCCGACGGCGGCTCGACCAAGACCGTCTGAAAGCGGCGCTCGAGCGCCCCGTCCTTCTCGATGTATTTGCGATACTCGTTGAGCGTCGAGGCGCCGACGCACTGCAACTCGCCGCGCGCGAGCGCCGGCTTCAGCATGTTGCTGGCGTCAATCGCGCCTTCGGCCGCACCGGCGCCGACGAGCGTGTGCAGCTCATCGATGAACAGGATGATCTGCTTATTCTGCGCGATCTCGTTCATCACGGCCTTGAGCCGCTCTTCGAACTGTCCGCGATACTTCGTGCCGGCGATCACCGCCGCCATGTCGAGCGACAGCACACGATGATCACGCAGCGAATCCGGGCACTCGTTGTTGGCGATCATCTGGGCGAGTCCTTCGACGATCGCCGTCTTGCCGACGCCGGGTTCGCCGATGAGCACCGGGTTGTTCTTCTTGCGGCGCGACAAGACTTCCATCACGCGCTCGATTTCCTTGAAGCGGCCGATCGTCGGATCAAGCTGCCCCTCGGCGGCGAGCACCGTGAGGTCGCGGCAGAAATGATCGAGCGCCGGCGTCTTTGACTTTTTCTCGCCCTTGGCCGGTGCGGCTACGGACGGCGTCGCGCCGGGCGTCGGCGATCCACCCTGCGGCATCTCGGTCCCGAGCAGTCGCAGCGTCTCGGTGCGCGCGGCCTCAAGGCTCACGCCCGCATCGGTGAGCACCTGAGCGGCGATACCCTTCTCTTCGCGAAGCAAGCCAAGCAGGAGATGCTCCGTACCGACATAGCTGTGGTTCAGTTCGCGCGCCTCGCCCATGGCGAGTTCGAGTACTTTCTTCGCGCGCGAGGTATAGGGGAGATCGGGTCCTGTGGCCTGCGCCGCTTTTCCCTTCTTGACGGTCTCCTCGATCTTCTGCTGAATCTCGTCGAGATCCACGCTCAGATTCTGGAGTACCGCCGCGGCGACGCCCTCGCCCTCACGAATGAGGCCGAGCAGGATGTGTTCGGTGCCGACGTACTCGTGATGTAGGCGCGCCGCTTCTTCGCGCGCCATCGCGAGAACCTTCCGCACTCGTTCCGTGAAGTTGTAGCCGTTCATCGTCTCCCCAGTCGATGTGGCTGGTCGGCGTGCGGGTGGCTAGCCGCCCAGCCCTGCCTCTGCCGCGAGTGCCTGTCGCACATGACGAGCCCGTGCCAGGTTCGCTTCGCTCTCCGTCAGCGTTCTGCCCGCGTCGTGCGAGAGGTGCGCTGACTGACTGAATATCAGGAGCTTGTTGAGGGTATATACACTGAGGCCCGACATCAGTTGCAGCCCCACCGCCAATCGCACGCCGCTCAACAAGTTCATGGCCTCGTCGGCGGGCAAACTCCGGGCGTGCCGCAGCGTCCCGTAGGCGCGCCAGAGCTTGTCTTCGATAATATAACCCGCGTCCCGCAACAAGACACGGCGAGCTTCCTCCTCCTGCTCGATCACCCGCTTGACCACTTTGGTCAGATGCTCGGCCAGCTCTTCCTCCGACCGCCCCATCGTGGTCTGATTGGAAATCTGGAAGAAGTTTCCAATGACGTCGCTCCCCTCGCCATACAGCCCGCGATATGTCAGCCCCATCTGTTGCAACCCCTGCAGCACCTTCCCGATCTCCTGCGTCAGCACGAGCCCCGGCAGATGGATCAACACCGACGCGCGCATTCCCGTGCCCGTATTCGTCGGGCACGAGGTCAGAAAGCCGAACTCCGGATGAAACGCGTACGGCACCTGCGCGCCAAGCTCCCGATCGAGCTTCGTCGCCGCACCGAACGCACCGGCGATATCGAACCCCGACCGGAACACTTGCAACCGCAGATGATCCTCTTCGTTCACCATCACGCCGGCATCGTCGGCGACGAGCACGGCGGCGCCGCTGCGCGCTTCGGTCGCCGGTTCGAGTCCGGCGAGCTCCTTGCTCACCAAATGGCGCTCATGCAACAGCTGGCGCTCCGTCGCGTTCATTTCATCGAGCCGCAACACCACCGCACGATCGAGACTCGAGACGCGCGGCAACGCCTCGCGCACCTGCGCGAGGATGCGCAGCCGCTCGCCATCACGCGCCCGCGCGGTGAACGCGTAGCCGGCGATGTTGCGGGCAAAGCGAATGCGCGACGAGAGCACGATGTCCGAGTGCTCGCCGCTCGCGGCGAGCCACGGCACGCCGCCGTCGGGAATGAGCGAGAGATCGAGGGTCATTCGAGCGTCCGGATCTGATCGCGTAGCGACGCCGCCGCCTCGAACTCTTCCTTCTGGACGGCCGCCTGCAACCGATCGCGCAACTGGCCGAGGGCGGTCTCCTTCTCGAGCAATTCCGGATGCGGCACCTGATACCCGCGGCCGACATGTTTCGCGCTACCATGCACACGACGCAACAGATCGCGGAGACTCTGATCGAACGCGCCGTAACACTGCGCACAGCCGAGGCGACCACTCGCGCGGAAATCGCGAAGCGAGGTGCCGCAATATGAGCACCGCGCCGCGTCGCCGGGCATCGTCGTCGCCTGCTGCTGCACGGCCTGGAGGAAATCGCCAAGCGGATGTTTGGGCATCGAGACCGTGGTCTCGATCCCCCGCTCGGCGGCGCACTTCTCGCACAGGTGGAGCTGCGTCACCGCATTCTCCACGATCTGCGTGAGATTGAGTACGGCGTCTCGTTCCTTACACTGGTCGCACAACATTCAGACGGGTCCTTGGTTACCTGAATTATCGCCTAGATGCCCGTCTTCCAGTAGTAGGACCCGGTGAGCGCGGGCGGCGAGCGACCTGTTATGAGTCACCACGACCAGGCCGAGCGCAAGTTCCCGGGCCAACTCGCCGAACAACTCGTGGAGCGATTCGGCGTTGTGATGATCGAGGTTCCCCGACGGCTCATCGGCAAGCAGGAGCGGCGGTTGCATCGCCAGCGCCCGCGCCACCGCCGTGCGTTGCTGCTCGCCTCCGGACATCTCCGATGGCCGATGATGCATCCGGTGACTGAGTCCGACCCTGCCCAGCAAGGCCTCGGCGTGCTTCCGAGCGTCGCGATCAGACCCTCCAGAAATCCGGATCGGCATCATGACGTTCTCGAGTGCCGAGAACTCTTTGAGCAAGTGATGAAACTGGAAAACGAAGCCGACACTACGGTTTCGCAGTAGCGCCAGCGCTTCGTCGTCGCGCGCCCCCACCGGCTCGCCGTTGAGTCGCACATCGCCCGATGTCGGCCGCTCGAGCGCGCCGAGCACGTGCAGCAGCGTGCTCTTGCCGGCGCCGCTCGCGCCGATGATCGCGACCATCTCGCCGCGCGACACGCTCAGGGTGACCGACTGCAGCACATGCACCGCGTTGCCGTCGCCGCCGACGAACGACTTCACGACGTCGCGGGCCACGAGAATCGGCGACTCAGCGGGCACCGTCGCGTCGATCACCGGTGCGAGTTCGGGATTCGTCATTCGCTTCGGATCGCTTCGATCGGATAGAGCATCGACGCCTGCGCTGCTGGATACAGCGTCGCGACGGCGGCAACGACAACGCCGAGTACGGCGATCAGCGCGACGTCGAGCAGTTGCATTCGAACCGGAAGGTGATCGATGAAATAGATCTGCGGATCGAGCTTGATGAGATGATACTGATCGAGCGCCACGCCCGCGGTCACACCGATCGCGAGTCCAGCGAGCGTGCCGACGACGCCGATCACGAGTCCCTGCACGAGGAAAATCCGCCGAACCGACGCCGACGGCAGCCCCATCGCCTTGAGAATGCCGATCTCGCGCGTCTTGTCGCGGACGACCATCGTCAGCGTGCTGACGATGTTGAAGGCCGCGACCATAATGATCAGCAGCAGAATCAGTCCCATGCCGAGTTTTTCGAGCTTCAGCGCGCGGAAGAGCGCGTTGTTCTGCTCATGCCAATCCATCGTGTGATACGGAAAACCGAGCGCGTCCGAAATGTCGTGCGCCACTGCCGGCGCGGCATCGCGATTCGGTGTGCGCACTTCGATGCCCGTGACCGCGGAGTCGAGCCCGGCCATCTGCTGCGCCTGCGCAAGATCGACGTACACGTATTTGTCATCGTATTCGAACATGCCGGTTTCGAAGATTCCGGTCACCTCGACCTCGGAGATCGACGGCATCACGAAGCCGGTCGCCGCATTCATTTGTGCGCCGGCGGCGCTCATCAAGGTCAGCTTCATACCGACGCTCGCGTTCATGCGCTCGGCGAGCAGCTTGCCGAGGACGGCGCCATGACGCTTGCCGTCAGCCGTCGCAAAACGAAAATCGCCCACTGTTGCATGCGCGCGAATCGACGTCACCTCCGCTCCCGGAGTTCCTGCGGGCTGGAGGCCGGCGATTGACACCGGCTCGACGTACGTGCTCGTTCCGGAGCGCATGAGCGCCTGCGTGAGAACGAACGGCGCCGCGGCAACGACGCCCGGACGTTTCAGAATCTTCGCCTGCACGTCGCGCCACGCATTGATCCGGAGTTCGTCCCCGAACGTCAGGACGCGAATGTCGGGACTGCCGACGAGAATCTTGTCGCGCAGATCCGTCTGCAATCCGTTCATGACGCCCATGATCACGATCAGCGCGCTGACGCCGACGACGATACCGCCGATCGCGATGACCGTGATAAACGAGAGCAGCCGCGAGCCGCGGCGGCTCCGCAGATAGCGCCACGCAATCGCCAGCTCGAGGCGCCACAGCGACGGACGAGACGCCGGGGTCGCGGCAGAGTTCACGGCAGCGCGCACGACCGTGCTCACTCGGGACGCATCGTCGGAAAGAGAATGGCGTCGCGAATGTGATGCGTCTCGGTGAGGTACATGAACAGCCGGTCCATGCCGATGCCGACGCCACCCATCGGCGGCATACCGTATTCCATTGCGCGCAGATAATCCTCATCGACGCCCGTCGCTTCATCGTCGCCCGCAGCCTTGAGGCACGCCTGCGCGTCAAAGCGGCGACGCTGATCGAGTGGATCGTTCAGCTCGGAGAACGCGTTCGCGAGCTCCTTCCCCTTGGCGAAGAGCTCGAACCGTTCGGTGAGCGCCGGATTGCCGCGCTTCGGTTTTGCGAGCGGCGATAGTTCGAGCGGATAATCAACGACGAACGTCGGCGTATCGATCTTCGACTCGACGTGATACTGAAACAGCTCGTCGAGCAGCTTCGGCCGCGACAGCGATTCCACCTTCGACACGCCGACGCGTCCGGCGGCGGCGCGCAGTTCCATGTCGGTGAGCGCCATGACGTCGGGCACGCCAACGCCCGTCGAGAGCGACGGCACCCACTCGATGCGCGGGAACGGCGCGACGAGCGCGTCGTCGCGCCGCGCCGGCGCCTCGGCGCCAACCGTCGTCCCGGCGAGCGCGCCGCGCACCGCGGCCGCCGCGTTGATCAGGAGCAACTCGACGACGTTCATCATCTCCCCATAGTCCGCGTATGCCTGATAGAACTCGAGCATCGTGAACTCAGGATTGTGCGTGCGGTCGATGCCCTCGTTGCGGAAGTCATGGCCGATTTCGTACACGCGATCGAAACCGCCGACCACCAAACGCTTCAAATACAGTTCGTCGGCGATGCGCAAGAACAGCGGCATGTCGAGCGCATTGTGATGCGTCACGAACGGCTTCGCCGCCGCACCGCCGTAGAGCGGCTGCAACACCGGCGTCTCCACCTCGAGGAAATCACGCCCGTCGAGAAAGGCGCGAATCGCCGTCGTCATCTTCGAGCGCGCCGTAAACAGCGCGCGCACTTCGGGATGCACCGCTAGATCGGCGTAGCGCTGACGCGACCGCATCTCACCGTCGGCGAAACCCGAATGACGGACGGTCACGCCGTCGACGACTTCTTCCTTGCCGAACGGCAGCGGACGCAGCGACTTCGCGAGCATCTCCACCGCGTCGGCGCGCACCGTCACCTCGCCGGTGCGCGTGCGGAACAACGGTCCCGTGATGCCGACGTGGTCGCCGAGATCGTAGTGTGCGAGCAGCGCGTACGTGGCGTCGCCAAGCTGATCTTTTTTGAAGTAGAGCTGGATGCGCCCACTCGGATCGGCGAGATGCGCGAACGTCGACTTGCCGTGCGCGCGCCACGCCACGAGGCGGCCGGCGACGCGGACCACCGGCCCGTCCTCCTGTCCCTCCGGCAGCAGCGCGACCGCGTCTTTCGCGTGATGCGAGCGATCGAATCCGTAGGCGAACGGCGGCACGCCAGCCGCCGAGAGCGCCTCGAGTTTGTCGAGTCGCGCCTTCATCACGAAATTCAGATCGTCCCGTCCGTCCGCGCCCGGCGTCGCCGCCGCGTTATTCGTCGTCTCGTCGGTCACGCCTGGCTCCCGGTTGCACCGGTCTGCTTGAGATATTCCTCGATGAACGGATCGATCGCCCCGTCCATCACCTTCTGCACATCCGTCAGCTTGAGCTCCGTCCGATGATCGTTCACCATCGTGTACGGCTGGAACACGTAACTGCGAATCTGGCTGCCGAAGGTCACGTCCTGCTTCGCCGAGTCGAGCTTCGCCTTCGCTGCCGCCTGCTTGTCCGCCTCGAGTTGGTACAGCTTGTTCTTGAGCTGCTTCATGGCAGTCGCTTTGTTCTTGCCCTGTGACCGCTCCTGCTGACAGGTCACGACGATGCCGGACGGAAGGTGCGTCAGTCGCACCGCCGAACTCGTCTTATTGACGTGCTGACCACCCGCGCCCGAGGCGCGAAAGACGTCCAGCTTTACGTCCTCGTCGCGGATCTCGATGTTGATCTCGTTGTCGACGACCGGATAGACGAAGATCGACGCAAAACTCGTGTGACGCCGCGCCTGCGAATCGAAGGGCGAAATGCGCACGAGCCGGTGCACGCCGGCCTCGGCGCGCAAAAAGCCGAACGCGTAGAGTCCTTTGATTTCGAGCACGGCGCCCTTGATGCCAGCTTCCTCTCCCTCGCTCACATCGAGGATATCCACCGAGAAGCCTTTGCGTTCGGCCCAGCGCGTATACAACCGCATCAACATCTGCGCCCAGTCCTGTGCTTCAGTTCCTCCGGCGCCGGCCGATATCTCCACCTGCGCGTCACGCCAGTCGTCGCGCCCCTGCAGCAGCGACTTGAGCGAAAACGCCTCGGTCTCCTCGTGAATCGCCACCGTCTCCCGCGCGACTTCTTCGATCATGTCGGGATCCGGATCCGCTTCGAGCATCGCGTCCATCTCGAGCGCGCCCTGCACGCGGCTCGTCAGGCGGTCGTACGGATCGACCCAGACCTTGAGTGACTTCACCTGACCGACAACCTCTTTGGCGCGCTCCTGTTTGTTCCAGAAGTCCGGCTCGCCCATCGAGGCTTCGAGCGTCGTCAGGGACGCGCGCTTGGCGTCCAGGTCAAAGGAACCTCCGAAGCTCCGCGAGTTTTTCCTCGTCGAGCCTCAGCGATTTCGCGCGTTCTGATT
>JAYVPN010000037.1:0-2449 GCA_043757365.1 Gemmatimonadota bacterium
AGTTCGACGTCGACGAAGACCGGCACGAGCCGGTTCTGGAAAATCGGATTGACGGTCGTCGGAAAACCGGCGGCCACCGTGATCACTTCGTCGCCGTCCCTCAGCGCCCGCTCGCCGAGCATCGGCGACGTGAGTGCCGTCACCGCGAGCAGGTTTGCCGACGACCCGGAATTCACGAGGATGGCATGCCGCGCCTGCATGACGCGCGCGAACTCCTTTTCGAATCGCGTCGCGAAACGGCCGGTCGTGAGCCAGAAATCGAGCCCCGAATCGACGAGGTGCTGAACATCGTTGGCGCCGAACACTCGTCCGCTGACCGGGACCGACGATTTTCCGGCGACGAACGGGGCGGCCTCGAAGGCCGCGTCGTGATACTCGGCCACCAGCGCCCGGATCTGCGCGCGGATGGCCTCGGCGCGTTCATTCACGCTCGAAGAACTCACGGTACCACGCGATCGTGCGATCGAGTCCTTCGTCGAGCGTGAACGATGGCGTCCACTGCAGGTCGCGGCGTGCCTTCGCCGCGCTGAGCCACTGATGCTGAATTTCGTGTGGTGCGTCGGCGCGCACGTCGGGCTCGAGGGAAACACCGACGCGATCGAGAATCTTTCGCGTGAGGGTCAACACATCAACCTGGATCTCGTTTGAAAAATTGAACGCTTCGCCGCGGAGTTCCGGACGCGCGTGCAGTGCCTCGGCGAGCTGCATGTAGGCGGCAGCACCATCTTCGACGTAGAAGTAGTCGCGAATGAGGGTGCCATCGGAACGGATGACCGGGCGCTTACCGCGCAGTGCCGAGCGAATCGTCCCCGGCACGAGACGGTTCCAGTTGAGATCGCCACCGCCGTAGAAGTTGCCGCAACGCGTGATCGCGACCGGAAGGCCGTAGGTTTGCGCGTACATCGTCGAAATGAGATCGGCGCACGACTTGCTGACATCGTAGGGATGCCGGCCCTGCAGCGCCGCCGATTCGTCATACGGCAGCGTCTCGTGGTCGCCGTACGCCTTGTCGCTCGACGCAATGACAATCGCCTTGACGAGCGGGCTACGGCGCGCCGCTTCGAGCAGCGCCCACGTTCCACGGATGTTTGAGTCGAGGGTCGACACCGGATTGCGGTTCGCCACACCGACGATCGTCTGGGCAGCGAGATGGAAGACGGTATCGATTTCATACTCGCCCATCACGCGTTCGAGCACCGCCTGATCGCGCACGTCGCCGCGCGTAATCGTGACGTGCCGCATCAGGTCCGTCGCGAGGAGTGTGCTCTGCGGTACCCAGTCGCGTACGAGCGCGACGACGTCGGCGCTCTGGTTCACAAGGCGCTGCACGAGCCAGCCGCCGAGCAGGCCGGTCGCCCCGGTCACGAGAACGCGACGGTCGTGCCAGTGCGGATGTTTCGATTTCACGGTCATTTCCAGCTCTTCCACGGCGGCGTGCCGCCCGCCCAGAGGGACTCGAGCAGACGCAGATCGCGGAGTGTGTCCATCGACTGCCAGAACCCTTCGTGTCTAAAGGCGCGGAGCTGGCCCTCGCTGGCGAGTTGCTCAAGCGGTTCGCGCTCCCAAAGCGTGTCATCCGCAGCGATGTAGTCGAGCACCGTCGGCTCGAGTACGAAAAAGCCGCCGTTAATCCACCCTTCGCTCGTCTGATTCTTCTCGGCGAAAGCGCGCACCGTCTCGCCTTCGAGTTCGAGTCCGCCAAAGCGCGCCGGCGGACGGACGGCCGTTACGGTCGCGAGCTTGCCGTGCGTTTTGTGAAACGCGACGAGCTTCTTCAGGTCGACGTCGCTGACACCGTCGCCATAGGTGAGACAAAACGTCTCGTTGCCGATCCATTCTCGCAAATGGCGCAACCGGCCGCCCGTCTGCGTGTCGAGTCCCGTGTCGATGAGATGCACGGTCCAGTCTTCACTCGGCGTGCCGTGCGCCGTCGATGCGCCGTCCGACAGGCGCACGGTGAGATCGCGCGACAGCGAGTGATACGACAGGAACCACGAGCGCACCATTTCGGCCTTGTAGCCGAGGGCGAGCACAAACTCGTTGTGCCCGGCGGCGGCGTACAGATTCATGATGTGCCAGAGCATCGGGCGTCCGCCGATTTCCACCATCGGTTTGGGGCGCACAGACGTCTCTTCCTGCAATCGGGTGCCGAGTCCACCGGCGAGAATGACGACCTTCATACGGTTTAAGGTAGCATCGGCGACGGGCGTCGTACTAGGTGACGGGCGACGACGGTGAAGCCATCGGCCGTGTAGGGCGCCGCGGAACGCTCGTCGTAGAACCGGCCAAGGCTTTCCAGCGCGGTGCGGTCGGCATCGGTGGGCTGCTGGATATACCACAACTCGGCGGGACGCTCCGAACGCATCGCGGCGATGGTCCGTTCGTCGGCATAGCGGGGGGTGATCGCGCCCTCCGCAGCGGCAGTACGGGCAAACGTCTTCCGGTCGAG
>JAYVPN010000038.1:0-8962 GCA_043757365.1 Gemmatimonadota bacterium
CGCTGTCGGGTTATCCCTGACCTTACATCCGGTCACTCCCGACTTCGCAACGCGTTCAATAGGCAAATATTACGGTTGTGCCACCCGACCGGGTGGCAATCGGTGTGAATACCGGGAGACCGTATGTCCGACACGATCCTCGTCCCACTTGATGGCTCGGCCCTTGCCGAAGCCTCGGTTCCGCACGCCGTGGAGTTGGCCCGGCGATTGAACTGCGATCTCGTGCTCGTGCGGGTTCACGCTCGTGCGGCGATCGTCACCGGTCCGATGGAAATGCCGATCCTCGTGCAGGATCCCGGCTGGGACGATCAGCTCCGCGAAGAAGAACGAGCATGGCTCGCCCAGCGCGCGACGGAGCTCGCGGCGGCGAGTGGACTCAAGGTCAATGCCGAGCTACGCGTCGGCGGCCCCGCGAACCAGATCATCGCGATCGCGACGGAACGTGGTGTGCGCGCGATCGTGACGAGCACGCATGGTGCCGGCGGCTTCGCTCCGGGCTGGCTCGGGAGCGTCGCCGACGCGGTGGTTCGGCATGCACCCTGTCCCGTGCTGGCGATGTGTGAGAAGGCACTCGAAGCGCCGCCGCAGATCGAGACGATGCTCGTGCTGCTCGATGGCTCCGACGTCTCCGACGCGATCCTCCCGGAGACGGCAAAGTTCGGGCTCGCGCTTGGCGCCAAGCTCGAGCTGTTGCGCGTCGTCGCGCCGGTGTGGCTCAACGAATCCCTCGCCGCCGTATCCTCGGTGCAGCACGGGGCGACGACCGGCGACCTGACGAGTCGCGCGGCATCAGAACTCGAGCGGACGGCGTTCGCGCTGCGCGATCAGGGCCTGACGGTGACGACGCAGGTTGTCGTCGGACCGAATCCCGCGCAGTCGATCATCAAGCACATCGCGCAGACGAGTCCTGGCATCGTCGTGCTGGCGACGCACGGGCGCGGTCTCTCGCGTCTCTTTCTCGGCAGCGTTGCCGACAAGGTGCTGCGCGAGGGCGGTCGCCCGACGCTGCTCTTCCGGCCGCAGCGGCGGAGCTAGCGAGCTGGTCCAACAGTTGTAAAGCTGGCGGCGTAGCACGACGGCCTGCATTTTTCTCCGAGCAGTGATCCGTCTGCCCCCCGGGGCGCGCTATCGCCTGTCCAAACGCCAGCAGGAGTCATACCTGATGTCAGTCACGCTCAAGGTCAACGGCAAGTCCGTCACGGTGCATGCGCCGGCGGATCAGCCACTCCTCTGGGTTCTGCGCGACGTGCTCGATCTGAAGGGAACGAAGTTCGGCTGTGGCATCGGACAGTGCGGCGCGTGCACCGTGCATCTCAACGGCGCACCGATTCGTTCGTGCTCGACGCCGATCTCCGCGCTGAACGGCACCGAGATCACGACGATTGAAGGGCTGTCGTCAGAGGGCACCACACCGCTCCAGCAGGCGTGGCAGGAGCTCGACGTGCCGCAGTGCGGCTACTGTCAGGCCGGCCAGTTGATGTCGGCGACGGCGCTGCTCAAACAAAAAAAGCATCCGACCGACGCCGATATCGACGCCGCGATGAACGGCAACATCTGCCGTTGCGCTACCTACAATCGCATCCGTACGGCAATCCACCGAGCCGCGGATATCGCGGCGGCGAAGTAAGGAGACGCGACCATGACTATGACCCTCGACGTATCCCGCCGCTCGTTTCTCCGTGTCGTCGGCATTGCCGGCGGCGGATTACTGCTCGGTTCGTATATCGAAACGTTTACGGCGTCCACCGCAGAAGGCGCGACGCCGGCTGATCAGTTCTCGCCGAACGCCTTCATCTTCATCGGCTCTGACGGCAAAGTCACGATCATCGGCAAGAACCCCGAGATCGGCCAAGGCATCAAGACCTCGCTCCCGATGATCATCGCCGAGGAACTCGACGTCGACTGGAAAATGGTGACCGTCGAGCAGGCGATAAGCGACCCCGCCAAGTACGGCAACCAGTTTGCGGGCGGCAGCTTGGGCACACCAATGAACTGGGACGACCTTCGTCGGGTCGGCGCGGTCGGCCGGGCGCTAATGATCACCGCTGCGGCAAAAACGTGGAGCGTGCCCGAGAGCGAGTGTACGACGCGCAACGGCGTCGTCTCACACGCGAGCGGTAAGTCGGCGACGTACGGATCACTGACCGCGCTCGCCGCCACGCTGCCGGTTCCTGATCCGAAGGCCGTTCCGCTCAAGAACGCCAAGGACTATCACCTGCTCGGCACGCGCGTCCCCGGTGTCGACAACAAGAAGATCGTCACCGGCAAGCCGTTGTTCGGCATCGACGTCGTCGTTCCCGGCATGCAGTACGCGGTGTTCGAGAAGTGCCCCGTGTTCGGCGGCAAGGTGGTGAAGGCGAATATCGACGCGATCAAGAAGCTGCCCGGCGTAAAGGATGCATTTGTCGTCGCCGGCGGTGAGGCGCTCGACGGACTGCTCTCCGGCGTGGCGATCGTCGCCGACAGCTTCTGGAACGCGAAGACGGCGCGTAAGTCGCTTGACATCACATGGGACGAAGGGACGACGGCGAAGCAGAGCACCGAAGGATTCAACGCGCGCGCCGCCGAACTCGCGAAACTTCCGTCCGAAAAGACGGTGCGCAAAGACGGCAACATCGACGCCGGTTTTGCCAGTGCGGCGAAAGTCGTCGAGGGCGCGTACTTCTATCCGTTCATCTCCCACGCGTCGCTCGAGCCGCAGAACACGACCGCCCAGATGAACAAGGACGGCAAGCTCGAGATCTGGTCGCCGACACAAATGCCGGCGCCGGGACGTCAGCTCGTCGCGAAGACACTTGGCATTCCCGAAGCCGACATCATCATTCACATGACGCGTATCGGCGGCGGCTTCGGCCGCCGATTAAAGAACGACTACATGGTTGAGGCGGCGTGGATCGCCCGTCAAGCCGGCGTGCCAGTAAAGCTGCTGTGGACCCGTGAAGACGATCTGCATCACGACTTCTACCGTCAGGCAGGGTACTTCTTCTTGAAGGGCGGCGTGGACGCGAACGGCAAGCTCAGTGCGTGGCGCAACCATTTCGTGATGGACAACGTGCGCGCATCGGAATTCCCGGCGCGCTTCGTACCCAATTTCTCACTCGAGACGTCGGCGCTTCCGCACGGCGTTCCGACCGGCGCGCTTCGCGCCCCGGGAAGCAATGGGCTCGCCTTCGTCATTCAGTCGTTCATCGACGAACTCGCGCATGCCGCGAACAAAGATCCGCTGCAGTTCCGCCTTGATCTGCTGAGCGAGGCCATGCTCGCCCCGACGCAAGCCGACAACGCCACGCTCGACGCCGAACGCATGAAGGGCGTGCTCGAACTCGTGCGCGAGAAGTCGGGATGGGGCAAGAAGCTTCCCAAGGGACACGGCATGGGCGTCGCCTTCCACTACTCGCATCGCGGCTACTTTGCCGAGGTGGTGGAGGCGTCGGTCGGCGCAAAGGGCGCGCTGACGATTCACAAAGTGTGGGTCGCGGGTGATATCGGCAGCCAGATCACGAATCTTAGCGGCGCGGAAAATCAGGGTCAGGGCGCGGCGCTCGACGGCATTTCCGAAGCGCTCGGTCAGGAGATCACGATCAAGAACGGCCGCGCGGTGCAGAACAACTTCGATACGT
Organism: Gemmatimonadota bacterium; assembly: GCA_043757365.1. GTDB lineage: Bacteria > Gemmatimonadota > Gemmatimonadetes > Gemmatimonadales > Gemmatimonadaceae > Fen-1231. The sequence goes on from JAYVPN010000038.1 coordinate 3,621, forward strand.
ATCCGTTGATCCGGATGAAGCAGGCGCCGCCGGTCGAAGTGCATTTCCGGATGACGAACTTCCCGCCGACCGGCCTCGGTGAACCGGCATTGCCGCCGGTGATTCCGGCGCTCTGTAACGCCATCTTCATGGCGACCGGCAAGCGCATTCGTACACTGCCGATCGGCTCACAGTTGGCGTGACCCGTTCACCGGTGGTCGTGGCCTGGTCGGGCGGGAAGGACAGCTCGCTCGCCCTCCAGGCGCTCCACGCGTCCGTTGATTTCGAACCCATTGCGTTGCTCACGACGGTCACGCGTGACTACGATCGGATCTCGATGCACGGCGTGCGCCGCGACATCCTACACGCGCAGGCCGAGTCGACTGGGCTTCCGTTGGTTGAAACAATGATCGACGCCAAGGCGGGCAACGCGTCGTACGAGGCATCGATGCGCGGAGCGCTCGATGAGATTCGCACCCGCTTTCCGGACGTGCGGCACCTCGCCTTCGGCGACCTCTTTCTCGAGGACGTGCGGGCGTACCGCGAACGGCAACTCGCGGGGACCGGCTTCACTCCCCTCTTTCCCGTGTGGGGCGAGAAGACGGCCGCGCTCGCTCGGCGCTTCATCGCCGACGGCTTTCGGGCGACGATCGTCTGCGTCGACACGCAGCAGCTCGACGGCGCATTCGCCGGTCGCGCATTCGACGAGGCGCTGCTCGACGAACTGCCCGTAAGCGCCGATCCCTGCGGCGAGAACGGTGAGTTTCACACGTTCGTCGCCGACGGACCGATATTTTCATTCCCCATTCGCTGCGCGACCGGCGAGCGCGTGCTGCGTGACGATCGATTCACGTACTGCGACCTACTGCTGGAACCACCGACAACGCTCCGCGCAGTCGTGCCGTAGATTCGAGAGGTACCCTCTCGACTCCGGAGCACTGTATGCGCTCGTCGATTCACCGGCTCGCTCTTGCCTCGCTGCTGTTCGGCGGCGCGGCGCTTCCCTCCCTCGCCCAGCCCGGCGGCTCCGCGATGCCGGACAGCCTGAAGGCCAAGCGATGGGCCACTGAAAACGAATTGCAATCGCTCGCAACCGTCGAGCGCAAAGTCATGATCACGATGCGCGACGGCATTCGCATCGCCGCCGACATCTATCACCCAAAGGACGGGGCGAAGAAGTATCCGGCGATCTGGGTGCGCACGCCGTACAATTTCAATTACTGGGACATCACAAACGGCGTCCCGCGCGACATGACGGCCGCGCTCACCGCGATCAAGCACGGCTACGCCTACGTCGACATGCAGGAGCGCGGGCACTTCTTCTCCGAGGGGAACTACGACATCCTCGGCGCGCCGATCTCCGATGGCGATGACGAACTGAAGTATCTCTCCTCGCAATCGTGGTCGAACGGAAAGATCGGCACGACGGGCTGTTCGTCGACCGCCGAATGGCAGCCGGCGGTTGCCTCGCTCGGCAATCCGGCGTTCGCGGCGATGAACGTGCAGGGGTTCGGCGCCGGCATCGGCCGTGTCGGCGGTTACTACGAACAGGGCAACTGGTATCGCGGTGGCGCGGTGCAGATGCTGTTCATCGACTGGCTCGTCGGCGAGCAGAACCAGGTGCGGCCGATGTTCCCGCGCGGCACGACGCAGGAAGATCTCATCCGCGTCTCGAAATCGTTCGATCTCGCGCAGCACGCCCCGCCGGTGGATTGGGCAAAAGCATTCTGGACGCTTCCCGAGCAGGACATCGTGAAGAAGATCGACGGCCCGAACGGCATCTTCGCCGATGCGATGCCCGTGCCGACCGGCGGCGCGATGATCAGGCGCGCGCCGAACGATCCGGCGTGGTACAAGGGCGGTCTCTGGCACGACGACATGCCAATTAATATCCCCGGCCTCTGGTTCATGTCGTGGTACGACGTCTCAGTGGGACCGAACCTGGCGGCCTACAATCACGTGCGAAAGAATGCGAAGGGTGCAGCGGCCGATCAGCAGTGGGCGGTGATCGCGCCGGTAGCGCACTGCTCATACACGCGCGCCACCGAGCACACCGTCGTCGGCGAGCGCGATATGGGCGACGCGCGCTACAACTATCAGGAGCTCATCTACTCGTTCTTCGATCGCTTCCTGAAAGGCGTGAACGATCACTCGCTCGATACGATCCCGAAGGTCCGCTATTACACGATGGGGCTCAACAAGTGGCAGGCGTCGGACGTCTGGCCGCCGAAGAACGCGGCGCCGATGACGTTCTACCTGAACAGCGGCGGCAAGGCGAACAGCATCAATGGCGACGGATCGCTTTCCATGAAGGCGCCGTCGAAGGATCTTCCAGACCTCTTCTCGTACGATCCACTCAACCCGGTGATGTCGCACGGCGGCAATGTTTGCTGCCAGGGGAATGCGGTCGGTGCGGGCGCGATGGATCAGCGTAAGACAGAAGAGCGGCAGGACGTGCTCGTCTTCACCAGCGAGCCGTTTAAAGAAGGAACCGAGTTCAGCGGGCCGATCACGCCGACGCTGTTCGTCGCGTCCGACGCCAAGGACACCGACTTCACCGTGAAGGTCATCGACGTCGGGCCGGACGGCACCGCGTACAATCTCGACGAGTCGATCCAGCGGATGCGCTATCGCGAGGGCTATGACAAGCCGCCGGTCTTCATGGAGAACGGCAAGGTCTACAAAGTCACGCTGCAGCCGCTCAATACCAGCAACTACTTCAAGCCGGGCCATCGGCTTCGGATCGAAGTGTCGAGCAGCAACTTCCCGCGCTTCGACCGCAACCTGAACACCGGCGGGAACAACTACGACGAATCGAAGCCGGTCGTGGCGCACAACGTCATTCATCACTCGACGCGGTATCCGTCGTCGCTCACGGTGACTGTCGTGAAGCCACAAGTGATTCCGTAAAGTAGTTCGGCCGGATCGGGGCGCGTCGACATGCCCCCTTACTCGAAGGCCCCTCCGGAATGCGTCCATACAGCGAGCGCACTCCGGAGGGGCCTTCGAGTAAGGGGGCTGCTAAGGCTCGCGCGCTGCGCTGCGCTTTCGAATGAGTCGTGCGAACACGGGGGTCAGCGCGAACGTCAGCGTTGGGATGAGCACTGTAGCGCAGAGCAGCCAGACGACGCTCGCGTGCCACGTTGTTGTCCAAAGCGTCTTGATCGCGTTCAGGGGCTCGTTCTTGACGAATGCGGCGAGTTGCGGAAGCGTGAGGCCGAGTGGTGTGGCGCCGAAGAGCAGTTGCCCCGCTTTGAAAAACGGCAGGATCAGTACGAACTGCAGCGGATACAGGAGATAGTTCACGAGCTGAATCGCGATCGGATTCAGTTTGAAAATCCACGACGCGAGGGCGGCGAGCGCCGTGGTGACTCCGAGCGCGGGGAAGACCGCGATCAGTGCTCCGAACGCCACACACTCGGCGAGTTTTCGCGGTGTCACGCCGTGCGCGAGCAGTCGCGCGAACGGCGCGATCACCCGTGCACGAAACAGCTCAACGGTTCGCGACGGCGGCGTCAAGGTCACTTCGACTTCGGTGAGGAGGTGGGATGGAACTTTCACTCGGCGGTGATTCTCCATGACAATACCACCCTCCGCGTCGAATCGGCGAGGACCGCTATCGTCGCCATCGGACGAGCGAGGGGGTATGCTTCAGCAGACCCTTTTCGTGGAGTCGATCGATGGCCCCGATTCAGCTACCCCGCGCTTTCATTACCGGCCTCGCCGCCGCCGGCCTCTCCGCACTCAGCGTAACCAGCGCCACCGCCCAAGCCCCCGCGACCGCGACCGCGTGGGACAGCGTGGGTACCATTCTGCAGACGGCGCCCGCTCCGACGGGCGGCTATCAGCGGTTCAACTTCCCGCGCCGTGATATCACGCTCCGCGTGCGCGATGTCACCGTCGCACCGGCGCTCGCACTCGGCGGATGGCTCGGCTTCGCCGGCTCCCCCGGCGCCGCGATGGTGATGGGCGACCTCGTGCTGCTCGGCGATGAACTCGGCCCTGCCCTCTCCGAACTGAACACGCAGGGCATCGAGGTCAGCGCGATCCACAATCACATCGTCGGCGATCCGCAGGTCACGTACGTGCACGTGCACGCCTCCGGAAACGCCCTCGAGCTCGCGCGGAAGTTCGACCGGGTTCTCGCCCGAACCAAGACGCCGCGCCCCGTCACGGCCGCCCCTGCGCCGCCGGTCACGATCGACAGCGGTCTGGTCTTTCGGACCCTCGGACTCAGCGGACGCGCCCAGGGCGCCGTCGCCCAAATGAGCGTCGTTCTGCCGATGCAGCCGGTGATGATGGGCGGCATGCCGATACTCGGCGCACTCGCGTATGGCACGCCAATCAACGTCCAGATGATCGACGCTGGCCGCTACGTCGCCACTGGCGATTACGCCGTCCTCGAATCGCGCGTCCAGCCGGTCATCACCGCGCTGGCGCGCAACGGGATTACGGCGACGGCCGTCCACAGCCATTTGATTGGTGAATCGCCGCGCGTGTACTACATCCATTTCTGGGCCGATGGTGCGCCGGCCGCCGTACTGACGGGCCTTCGCGCGGCACTCGACGCCGGTCGTTAGGCATTCGAATACCGGCCACGCTGACGGCGTGGCCGGAGCGACGATACCTTACGGGATGCTCACTCGACCGCTCGTCCGCGCGCTCGCCGCGTCCTTCGCGATTGCTCTCCTCGCGGCCCGTCCGGCCGCTGCCCAGTCGAAGCCGGCGCTCGCCGCCGCCGACATCGCCGATATCATTGCGCTCGAAAAGATCGAAGATCGGCGCGCGTACGACGAAGCGACGCTTCAGCGCATCGCCGCCTCAAAGCATCCCGAGCTCCGACGTCGCGCCGCAGTCGCGATTGCTCGTCTCTACGACCCGCGCGGCCGCGCATTGCTCAAGGCGATGCGCGCCGAGTCGGATACGGCGGTCCTCGCGACCGTCGTGTGGGCGACCGGACAACTCGTCGACACCAGCGCGGTCGACTGGATCGAGGGGCTGCTACAGAGCGAGAGGACGCCGGTCGGTGTTGCGACCGAAGCGGCCGGTGCGTTTGGAAAGATTCGCACGAGCGAGACGCGTGCCGGGCTCGTCAACTATTTGAAGAACGCCGCGCCATCAACGGCGACCGCCCCGACCGTCGCCGAGGCGTTGTTGTCGATTGGCCGTCACCGCGACCGCGGTGACCTGACGTCGATCGTGCGCTGGGCCACGAACCCCGATGTCGAAATCCGCTGGCGCGCGGCGTGGGCACTCTTTCGTCCGCGTGACCCGGCCGCCGTTCCGTATCTGTATGCGCTCGCCGATGATCCGTCGGCCGATGTGCGCTTTTGGGCCATCCGAGGTCTCACCGGCCCGCGCGC
>JAYVPN010000039.1:0-8795 GCA_043757365.1 Gemmatimonadota bacterium
AAAGACGAACTCGCCTTTCCCCACGTGGAACGACACGTCGTTGAGCGCGATCCCGGTGCGCGGATATTCCTTGGTGACGTGGGAGAAGCGGATCATCCGCTACTTCAGCGCCTGTTCGATGTCGGCAATGATATCGTCGGCATCTTCGATGCCGATGCTCAGGCGGAGAAAGCCGTCGGGGATGCCGATGCGGAGGCGTTCTTCCTGCGTCATCGACGCGTGCGACGTAAAGCGCGGCTCCGAGACGAGCGAATCGACGCCGCCGAGGCTCGGCGCATGCGTAATGAGCTTGAGTCTCCGGAGGAATTTCTCGGCCCCCTTTGCGCCTCCCACGACCTCGATCGCCATCATCCCACCGAAACCGTCGAGCATCGCGCGGGCGATCTCATGGTCGGGGTGATCGGAGAGGCCTGGGTAATGCACTTTCTTGATTTCCTTCCGGTCCGCGCACCAGTGGGCGATCCGCAGCGCGCTGTCGTTCTGGCGGCGGACGCGAATGTCGAGCGTCTTGAGCCCGCGCTCCAGCAACCAAAGCGCAAACGGATCGGGGGCCTGGCCCCAGACGATCATCTTCTGGATGACTTCTTGAATATACGATTCGGTGCCAAGCACGAGACCGCTCAGCACGTCGTGATGTCCGTTCAGGTATTTCGTGGCCGAGTGGATGACGACGTCGGCGCCATGTTCGAGCGGGCGGAAGTTCACCGGGCTCGCGAAGGTCGAGTCGACGACGAGGGCGAGGCCGATTTCCTTCGTGAGGTACGAGATCGGCCGCAGGTCGAGCACGCGGCAGTTCGGATTGACCGGCGATTCGACGAAAATCGCCCGCGTCTCGCGGCGCAGGCGTTTGCGCCAAGCACGCGGCTCGAGCGGATCGACGAGCGTGACCTCGATACCGTGGCGCACGAATTCTTCGGTGAACAGCCGGTGCGTGCCACCATATATGTATGCACTGGCGAGGAGGTGATCGCCCGGGCGGAGCAGGGCGAGCATCGCGCAAGCCGTCGCGCCCATGCCGCTCGAGAGGAGCAGCGACGCTTCGGCGCCCTCGAGCATCGCGAGACGCTTCTGCAAACGGTCGGCGTTCGGCGTATTACCGTAGCGCGTGTACTTGAGGCCGGCGGCGGTGCCGACCTCTTGCACGAAGCTCACCGACTGGTCGAGCGACGGCGCGACCGCGTCGCCGGCGTGGTGCGCGTCGGCGCCGCCGTGAATGGCGATCGTCGAGAATCCGTGGGTACTCTTCTTCTTGCTCGCCATGTTCGATTCCTTGCGTTAGACGACGTTGGGTGGCAGCACTGGCCGGTCGGTACTCGTTCTCACAAGACGCACGACGTCGGTGAGGACGATACCCGAGATATCGCGAACGATGAGCCCGCCCTTCGGCACCGCGTCGTCGATCATGACCGGCGCGAGATCGTGCCGTTTCGGACCGTACACCCACACCAGTTCACCTTCACTGACCATCCGCAGCTTCGCGTCGAACGAACAGAGCGTCACCAGCGGGCCGCGTGTAGCGTCCCCGTTTCTCGTCGCAATGAACTGCAAGACCTGCAATGGCGGGTTGTACGCCACGCTCAGGCCGCTTCGAGCGGGGCGTACGAGTTGCCGTCGGCGCGGAGCAGACGGCGGCTGATGAGCGTATCGAGCAGCTGACGCATTTCCAGATGATCGCGGCCGGCGGCGTTCGCGAGCTCTGATGACTCACCGGCCCCGCGCGCATAGACGAGATCCCACACCGAGCGTTCATCGTCCGACACCGAACCGACGAGCCGCGCCGCGCCGTCGGCGAAGTGCACGACGAGCGCGAGTCCGTGATGTAACAGCACGTCCTCGATCGCCTCGAGGTGCGCGTCGGTGATGCCGTGAAAGACCACGTACGCGCTCGGCGCGTTCGGGTTGAGATGCGCCTGCAGGAGCTTGGCAACAATCTCGTCGGCGCACGAGTAATCCATCATCCCGATATGCGAGAAATCGAGCATCGCGATGTCGCCGTCGTGCAGCGCCGCGAGCTCCACTTCGATACAACGGCGCACGGCCGCGCCGGTGTGGCGCGTCACGAGGTCCGCATACGGAAGGTTGGCCGAGTGCCGGAGCACGAGGCCGACGTCGATCCTGGTCACGGGGTGGTGCCTACTTGTTCCGGAATGGTGATCTGGAGCTGCGCGCCGGGAAATGGCGCGAGATTGTCGCGGCGCGGAATATCGTCGTCCCACTTCGGGATGATGGCGATCTTCGACGTCCCGCTGCGAACGGAAAGCTTGCCCTCGCGGCGATGCACGTAGCCGCGAATGCCTTTGATGCCCTGACCGCGTCCGGGGTCGCCGAACCGGCTGACGCCGTTCAAGACGGCGGTCTCGAGGGCGATGCCGTCGTCCCACCGATCGGAGACCGGGCGGCGCTGGCCGCTCTCGAGCGATTTACGGAAGCCGACGCCGGCATCGCACACCGCGATGACTGCCGCGAAACGGCCGCCCAATCGCTTTTTGTAGTTGTAGACCTGCACCATCACCCAGCCGTCGCGGCCGGAGTGCTCGACGATATTCTGGCAGCTCTCCGAGAGCGCCATCGTGAAACCCATCGTCGCGCGCGACTCGAGATGCAGCTTGTTCGTGAGGATCTGCGCGGCGCGCACCTGCAGGCGCTCGACGACATCGTGCACGTCCTGACTCTTCGTCACCCGCGTGACTTCGAGGAGCACATCGCTCTCGCCGGCCGACCGCGGACGCGGAACCGTGCCTTGCACGTCGAATACTTCTTCGGCGTGACGGAAAAAGCCGGCGCGCGCCCAGTACGTGGCCTTGTCCGGATCCTCAGGCGGCAAGAAGGTCGCCTTCGTGAGGCGAGACTGCGCCAGCGTGAGCAGCGCCGTGAGGCCGAACGGTGACGCAAAGGAGCAGTGCCGCGCGTCGACGATCACCTTTTCTTCAGGCGGATGCAGCACCAGCTGATCGAGCACGAGCTCGAACGACTGGTCGTCAAGTGACGCAGGAACGGTGATGACGGCGGTCACGACGGACTCAGTTCTCCCCTTAGATAGTGCGCGAGTCCGGTCGCGCCCCGATGCTCGACATTCCGCGCCGCTGCATAATTCGCGGCCCGCAGTGCGACTTCCATAATATCACCCGCAACGAGTCTTGAGAAATAAGTTGCGCCCCAAACGTCTCCGCATCCAGTCGGATCGCCGTCGCCGACTACTTGCGCAATCGACGGAGGCACCAACTCTGTTCGGATCGCCCCGCCGGCCGCGTCGAGCGCCGTCGCTGGCACCGGGGTGCGCAGCTGCTCCAACCGATCAAACTCGGGCGCCGCGAAATACACGACACCGCGGCTCCCCATCGTCACGTTAAGATTGCGGACGCCGTTCGCGAGCGCCGTCGCGGCGAGCGCCAACGGGTCCGGGGCCATCATCGCCAGCTCATCCTCGTTGACCTGCACGATATCGAAGCACCGGCACCACTCGGCGACATTTGGTAGCGGCTGGTATGTGCGGAGTCCGTCCGGCTGCAGCGCGAGCACGAGCGAGTGTAAATCGCAGTAGATCGGGCCGTCGAAGTTCTGGCGGATCAGCTTTGCCGTCTCGAGGTCGAGCTCGAAGCCACTGATCAGATTGATATAGAGGGCGTCGATGCCGCCGAGGAGCGGAGCAAGGCCGAGCCAGCTCCACCCCGGCACACCGCCGGAGAGAATCTCGCTCCGCCGTTCGGCGCTCGTGTAGCGCAGCTCGACGCGATTGTTGCGATAGGGAACGGCAATCGGATGGGCGTCGGCAGCGATGTGCCTGAGGCCGCGCAGGAAGTCGCGCGCGCGCGGCGCGAGATCTTCGCCCACTTTGACGAGTGGAACGAGTTCCCACTCGCGGGGGAGCGCCGCATCGAAGGCGCTCAGGGCATAGGTAATTCCGCCCCATTCTTCGACGGGCACCGACCGTGCATCACGTCCGTGGATCACGTCCCACACGAACGTGCCGATGACGCCGAGCCGCTTCTTCGCCGTCACTCCTCAGCCGGGTGCTGCGCGAGAAACGACGCCACCGCGCCAACCGTGCCGGCCGTAGCGCCGAGCGCGCCCGGTACAATGCGACAGGCGTCGACTGCGGCCTTGAAGGCGCGCCGTTTCACTTCGGCGCGGATCGGCGCGAGCAGATCTTCGCCCGCCTGTGTTACGCCGCCGGCAATCACGACGACTTCGGGATTGAAGACGTTCAGCAGATTCGCGAGTCCGATGCCGATGAAACGCCCGGTGTCGCGCACGACTTCGGCGGCAACGCTGTCACCGCGTTTCGCGGCTTCGTATACCGTCGCTGCCGTGATCTTCGCGACGTCCCCGCCGACCATCTCGTTGAGAAATGACAGCTCGCCGCCGGCGAGCGCCTCGCGCGCCCGTTCGGCGATCGCCGGCCCCGACGCGTACGCTTCGAGACAGCCGTAGTTGCCGCAGGCGCAGCGGCGGCCGTTCGAGTCGATCGTCGTGTGCCCGATCTCGCCGGCGACGTCACTCGCGCCGTGATAAAGCTTGCCGTCGAGAATGAGGCCGCCGCCGATCCCGGTGCCGATCGTCATCCCGATCGCGTTCTTCGCGCCCTTCGCGGCGCCGACCCACCACTCACCGAGCGTCGCGCAGTTCGCGTCGTTCTCGAGCGTCGTCCGGATGCCGACCGCATGCTCAACGCGTTCCTTCAGCGGATAGTCGTGCCAGCCGAGGTTCGGGGCGACGAGGACGATCCCTTTCTTCCGGTCGAGCGGCCCGGGCGCACCGACGCCGACGCCGATGAAATCGCTCCGCGTGCACCCCGTTTCGGCGATCGTCTGTGCGATCACCGCGTCGATGTTGCTCGCGATCCGTCCGACGACGCCGTCGGCGCCGCCCACCGACGCCAGCGTGAGATCGGCCCGCATCGCGATCTCGCGGCTGCCGTCCACCGGCATCGCACCGACGGAAATCTTCGTGCCGCCAAGGTCAACGCCGATGATGTACTGGGATGCGCTGGGAGACATGCTGGTGGGGACGCGGGTCACGGAGCAGAGAGAAGCGCGCGGAACTCGGCTTCAATATGGCCAACTTCGAGCTCGCGCATGCATTTGAAATGCCCGAGCGGACAGACGTGCGGACCGTGGCTGTCGCACGGACGGCAGGCGAGCGATTCATTGCCAGCGGTCCGATGCTTTGGTGCGAGCGGCCCAAAGCCGAAGGCCGGCACAGTCGGTCCAAAAATCGACAGCGTCGGAGTTCCGACCGCACTCGCGAGATGCTGCGGTGCCGAATCGTTGGTGACGATCGCCGCGCATCGGGCAATGAGCTCGGCGCTTGCCAACAACGTAAGTTTTCCCGTGGCGTCGATCACCCGTTCGGCGCCTGCGGCGGCCGCGATCTCATCGGCGAGGGCGCGGTCGGAGGGTCCACCGGTCACGACGATGCGGTAGAGCGGTGCGAGTTTGGCGGCGAGCGCGGGATAGTGCGGCCAGCGCTTCGTCCCCCAGATGCTTCCCGGCGCGAGCGCGAGCATCGGTGCGCCGTCGCGGGGGACGTTGGCCAATAATGCGTCGACCGCCGCACGCTCGGTAACGCCGGGGTAGAGGTGTGGGCGCATCGTCTCGGGCGTCGGATCGCTCGCGGCATCGCCGGTGGCGAGCCGCCAGAGTCGCTCGGCGTGGTGCCGATCTTTGCGATAGCGGCGGCGCGACGTGTACAGGAGTTTGCCGGCGCTGGTATCAAAACCGACGATGCTCGGAATGCCGGCGATGCGCGCGAGAGCGGCCGAGCGCATCGAGCCCTGTGCGAGGTAGGCGGCCGTGTAGCGATTGGCGGCGAGCGACCGACCGAAACGCCAGAGCCCGCCGATGCCGTGGTCGCGTCCACGCTTGTCGAACACGATCACGTCGCGCACGGCCGGATGGTTCGCCAGGAGCGGGGCCGCCGCCGACGTCACCACGATATCGACCGGGCCGCGCGTCGCCAGCTCGGCAAGAAGCGGCGTCGTCAACACGACGTCGCCGAGGAAGCTGGTTTGAATGACGAGTGCACTCATGTTTGTCACCGTGAACGGAAAACGAACAACGGTAAACCGTACACTCGCCGTTGCCCTTAGTCGATCTGCAGCACCGCCAAGAATGCTTCCTGCGGAATTTCCACGGCGCCGACATTCTTCATGCGCTTTTTACCTTCCTTCTGCTTCTCGAGGAGCTTTCGCTTCCGCGAGATGTCGCCGCCATAACACTTGGCGAGCACGTCCTTACGGAGCGGTTTCACGGTGGTGCGGGCGATGATCTTCATACCGATCGCCGCCTGGATCGCGACTTCGAAGAGCTGGCGCGGGATCAGTTCCTTGAGCTTGTCGCTGATCTTGCGGCCCCAATCGTACGCCTTGTCCTTGTGCGTGATCACCGAGAACGCGTCGATCGACTCGCCGTTGATCAGCATGTCGAGACGGACGAGCTCGCTGCGGCGGTAGCCAAGCATTTCGTAGTCGAGGCTCGCATAGCCGCGCGAGATCGACTTCAGTTTGTCGAAGAAGTCGAGAATGATTTCGCCGAGCGGGAAATCGAAGTCGATCTCCACGCGCGTCGTATCGAGATAGCTCATGCCCTTGTACTCGCCGCGGCGGTCGGTGCCGAGCGTCATGATCGGGCCGATGTAATCGGTTGGCACCATGATGCGGGCTTTCACGTACGGCTCTTCGATCCAGTCGATGATCGTCGCCGACGGCATCAGCGCCGGATTCTCGACGAGCACCATCTCGCCGTCGGTCTTGTACACGTGGTACTCCACGCTCGGCACCGTCGTCACGAGATCGAGATTGAACTCGCGCTCGAGACGCTCCTGGACGATTTCCATGTGCAGAAGTCCGAGGAAGCCGCAGCGGAAACCGAAACCGAGCGCGGTCGACGATTCGGGCTGGTACTGCAGCGACGCGTCGTTGAGCTGGAGCTTTTCGAGCGCGTCGCGGAGATCTTCGTACTGTTGCGTGTCGGTCGGATAGACGCCGGCGAAGACGAACGAGCGCACGGCCTGGTAGCCGGGCAGCGCTTCGGTGGCGCGGTGGTTGGCGTCGAAGACGGTATCGCCGGCGCGCGTCTCTTTCACCGAGCGCACCGACGCCACGACGTATCCCACTTCGCCGGCTGTGAGCTGCTCAGTCGGCACCTGGCGGAGCTGGTTGTAGCCGACTTCCATCACTTCGTATTGCCCGTCGTTCGACCCGAAGGTGATTTTCATCCCCTTCTTGAGCGTGCCGTCGACGATGCGGAGACTTGGAATGGCGCCGCGATAGCGGTCGTAGTACGAGTCGTACACGAGTGCGCGGAGCGGTGCTGTCGGATCGCCGCTGGGGGCCGGAACCTTCTTGATTACTTCTTCGAGGAGCTCGGGAATGCCGAGCCCTTCTTTGGCACTGACGAGGAGAATGTCTTCGGGCTTGCAGCCGAGGAGGCCGACGACTTCGGCGCGGCGCTTTTCAGGCTCGGCGCCCGGGAGGTCGATCTTGTTGAGAATCGGAATGATCTCGAGCCCGGCTTCCATCGCGAGGAAGAGATTCGAGAGCGTCTGGGCCTGAATGCCTTGCGATGCATCAACGACGAGGATCGCGCCCTCGCATGCGGCGAGGGAGCGCGAGACTTCGTACGTGAAATCGACGTGACCGGGGGTATCGATGAGGTTGAGTTCGTAGGTGACGCCGTCCTTGGCGTCATAGCTCATCCGGACGGCGTTCAGCTTGATGGTGATGCCGCGCTCACGCTCGAGGTCGAGCGTATCGAGCACCTGCGCTTTCATTTCGCGCTTCTGGAGCATGCCGGTGGCCTCGATCATGCGGTCGGCGAGCGTCGACTTGCCGTGATCGATGTGGGCGACGATACAAAAGTTGCGAATGCGGTCGAGCTGCACGGACGTCCTTGTTCGGGGTGTGGCTTGGGGTAACCTATTAATATAACTCTGCCACGTCGAATACCGAAAACTCGCGCACCAAAAGACGCCACGGATGTACGCGGAGGAGTGCGAGACAACGGCAACGGCAGCCGCGGATCACGCGGTAACGCACGGATAGCTCAAGGCCGAAAAAAACGAGGGAACTGCTCTCTTGGAGAGCGCAGTTCCCCCTGTTGTCGTTTTCGTTGTTGTTTCCGCGCGTTACCGCGTAATCCGCGGTCGCCGTTGCCGTTGCCGTTTCTCCCACTCCTCCGCGTACATCCGAGGCGTCGTTGAGTCCCCGCCCGAACGCCAGCCTAGAGCCGCGCGTAACCGCGGAGTATCTTCCCCAAGCTGACAATGGCCGATACCCGCACGCGCGCCGATCTCGTTGACCCTGCTTCGCTCGCGGCCCTCGGCCGCATCGAAGTCGTGGCCCGATGGGTTGTGGAAGGATTCATGACCGGTCTCCACCGATCGCCCAAAAAGGGCTTTTCGGTCGAGTTCGCCGAGCATCGACCCTATATGCCTGGCGACGATCTGCGCTATCTCGACTGGCGCGTCGTCGCGCGGGCCGACAAATGGCTGATCAAGCAGTTCGAGGAAGAGACCAACCTCCGCGCGACGATCGTCCTCGATGTCAGCAAATCGATGGATTGGACGGGGGATCCGGCCCGCCTCACGAAGCTCGCCTACGCCGAGCGTGTCGCCGCTGCGATCGCCTGGCTGCTCCTGCGCCAGCGCGACGCGGTCGGGCTCATTCGGTTCGACAGTGAAGTGCGGTCGGTGATTCCGCCGCGCGCCCGATCAGTGCAGTGGCGCCGCATCATCGGTGCGCTCGAGGATCCGGGGAGCGGCAAGGGAAGTGATGCCTCCGGCGCGCTGATGCAGGC
>JAYVPN010000040.1:0-2390 GCA_043757365.1 Gemmatimonadota bacterium
CGAGCCGCTCAACTGGCAGCTCAACCCGGACGTCACCGTCCGCGGCAAGGGCGTGATGGAGAAGTGCACGATGTGCGTGCAGCGCATCAAGGAAGCGGAGAATCGCGCGACGCTCGAGAAGCGGGAGATCCAGCCCGACGAGTTCACGACGGCGTGCGCGCAGGCGTGCCCGTCGCGCGCGATCATCTTCGGTGACGCGGCCGACGAGCAGTGGTCGATCGCGAAGCTCATCGACGACGAGCGCGCCTATCACGTCTTCGAATCGCTGAACACCTACACTGGCGTGGTCTACTTGCAGAAGATCAATCATCCGTCGGCGCACGCGCCGGCGAAGGCGTAAGGGGAGGCGACGATGGCTACGATTGCTCAGCCGACCGCCGACGAACCGCGCCGCCCGAACATCGCGACGGCCGGCGTTCAGCTTCCGGCCGTTCCCGATTACGAGACGGTTGACCGCGACATCATCCGCACGCTCAACCCGACGAAGAAGTGGTTCCTGTTGCTCGGTCTGGCCATTACCTGCCTGCTCATCGGCATCAGCAGTTGGATGTACCAGATCCGCGAAGGCCTCGGCGTTGCCGGCTACAACCCGCCGGTGATGTGGGGTGTCTATATCATCACGTTCGTTTTCTGGGTCGGTATCGGTCACGCCGGCACGCTGATCTCGGCAATTCTCTATCTGTTCCGCGCCGGATTCCGCACGACGATTTATCGTGCCGCCGAAGCGATGACCGTCTTCGCCGTTATGACCGCCGGTCTTTTCCCAATCATTCACATCGGACGGCCGTGGAAGTTCTTCTGGCTGATTCCGTATCCGAACTGGCGTCTGTTGTGGCCGAACTTCAAGTCACCGCTCGTCTGGGACGTCTTCGCGATCTCGACGTATCTGACCATCTCGACGACGTTCTTGTTTATCGGATTGATTCCTGACATCGCGGTACTCCGCGACCAGGAAAAGAATCCGACGCGCAAGGCGATTCTTTCGGCGCTTTCGTTCGGCTGGCGCAACAGTGAAGCGGAATGGCGCCACTATGTACGCGCCTATCTCTTCCTCGCCGCCTTCAGCACGCCGCTCGTGCTCTCGGTGCACTCGGTGGTTTCGTTCGACTTCGCGATGGCGCTGACGCCGGGCTGGCACACCACGATCTTCCCGCCGTACTTCGTTGCCGGCG
Organism: Gemmatimonadota bacterium; assembly: GCA_043757365.1. GTDB lineage: Bacteria > Gemmatimonadota > Gemmatimonadetes > Gemmatimonadales > Gemmatimonadaceae > Fen-1231. The sequence goes on from JAYVPN010000040.1 coordinate 1,173, forward strand.
CCATTTTCTCCGGCTTCGCGATGGTGTGGACGATCCTCATTCCGATCCGGAAGTGGTGGAAGCTCGAGCACTACGTCACGCTCAACCACCTCGACGCGACGGCGAAGATGGTGCTCTTCACTTCGCTCGTCGTGGGCTGCGCCTACATCATCGAGTTCTGGGTCGCGTGGTACGGTGGCGTGAAGGTCGAGCAGGACTATTTCTGGAACCGCGTCTTCGGGCAGTGGTGGTGGGCCGCGTGGATCATGCTGACGTGCAACATGATCCTCCCGCTCTCGCTCTTCTCGCAGAGGCTCCGCCGCAACCCGACGTGGCTCTGGATCCTCTCGATCTTCATCAACATCGGCATGTGGTTCGAGCGCTTCGTCATCGTCGTGCCATCGCTTTCCCACGAGTTCGAGCCGTGGCAGTGGTCGACGTACATCCCGACGTGGGTGGACTACGGCATCCTGCTCGGATCGTTCGGCTGGTTCTTCATGTGGTTCCTGCTCTTCATTCGTCAGTTGCCGGTCTTCGCGTTGTCGGAAATCAAGGAAATCGTTCCGCCGCGCATGCGCTACGCTCACGATCTCTCGGTCGAATCCGAGGACGACTACGCACCCGAGACTCCGGGAGCCCACTCATGAATCAGGGCATGCTGGGCGCCTTCCGTGAGCTCGACGCCACGGTGCGGGCGATCGAAGAACTGAAGCAGAAGAAGATCGGCGCGGTCACCTGCTTCACGCCGACGCCGCGGCACGAGATCGAAGACGTCATGCAGTCGCCGCCGAGTTCGGTCCGCAAGTACACGCTCATCGGCGCGCTCGCCGGTTGCGTCTTCGGCTACTGGATGGCGATCTGGACATCGGAGTACTGGCCGCTCGTCGTCGGCGGCAAGGCGATCTCGACGTGGATCCCGTATACGATTTTCGGTTTCGAAGTGATGGTGCTCGTCGGCGCCCTCTCGACGGTCGCCGGAATGTTTATCAATGCGCGGATTCCGCGCCTCACGATGACGGTCGGCTATGACCCGCGATTCAGTCACGCTGACTTTGGCGTGTGGGTGCAATGCCCGCCGGAGAAGTTGAAAGATGCCGAAGCGATTCTCCGGAGCCACGGAGCGGTGGAGGTGCGCGGTGAAGGCTGATCGCGTTCGCCCTCGCGCCGCGCTACGCGCAACGATGCTCGTGCTGCCGTTCGCCCTTGGTGCGTGCAGCTGGTTCACTGATTTCAAGCAAC
>JAYVPN010000041.1:0-2371 GCA_043757365.1 Gemmatimonadota bacterium
ATGGACACCGAACGCGGTCTTCACGGGCGCCGACATTTCGCCCTTGCTGAGCTTGTAGGCAGCGTCTTCGAACGCCTTCACAAAACGTCCCTTGCCGCCCGTGCCGAGGTCGCCGCCGCTCTTCCCGGAAACTGAGTCGTCCGACTCACGCTTCGCGACATCGTCGAACTTCGCACCCTTCGAAATCTCGGCGCGCAAGGCATCGACCTTCGCGACCGTCGCGGCCGAATCGGCCGCCGTCGGACGGCGGGGAATCATCATCAGCGAGAGCGTCGCCTTCCCCTGACGCTCGAACTCTTTGGTATGCGCGTCGTAGTACGTCTTTACGTCGGCATCGGTCACGCCGGCCTTCGCTTCGGCGGTGACGTCGGGCTTGAATGCGACGAACGAAACCGTCGCCGAATCGTGCGTATCCTTCCAAATCTGCAAGAGCCGCGCCTCGGACACATAGACGTCGCCGGCGATCTGCGCAAATAGCTTCTGCTTCGGGATTTCCGCGCGGTAGTAGTTCTCGAGTTGCACGAGGAGCCCCTGTGTCCGGGCCCCCGGGCTCGCGAGGAAGCGCTGATACTTCGCCGGGTCAAAGCGGCCGTCCGTCTGCAACTCGGCGGCCTGCTGGAACTGCGGCGGCGGATTGTACTTCGCCGCTTCGACCACCTCGGCATCCGTGACGATGATGCCGCGTTTCGCGTATTCCTGTTGGAGGAGCACATCGCTGACGAGCTGATTGTACGCCTGCTCGTCAACCTGACGGCGCTCGTCCAACGTGAGGCCCCGCTGAGTCTGCTGTTCCTGCTGCTGCGCGAGCTGCTGCGCGGCACCGGCCCAGGTCAGATAGGGGATATCCTTGCCATTCACTGTGGCGACGACCGTCGAGGTCGTCACTGGAGAGCGACCGAGAAGTCCTGACGTTTCGGCGAGCAGGAAACCGCCCACAAAGGCGATGATCAGAATGATCCAGATGTACTTCGCGGCACTCCGCATCTGTTGCAGCACAGGGCGGTACTCCCTTGCAGAAAGCAGTGGTGTTCAGAGATACGACAGAGCCTAAAAAAATACCGCCTGGAGAGGGCTAAAATCAAGTGACGCTGGGACTTCTGATTGACTTCGATCCTCAAACCCCTGTATCTTCGCAAGATGAGCGCTGCCGCCCGAATCGACGAACTCAAGAAGCGATACGACGAGAACCCTCGCCGCTTCTTCGCGCCGCTTGCGAACGAATATCGCAAGGCGGGCGATCTGGATCAGGCGATCGCGCTCTGCCAAGAGCACCTCGCCGATCAGCCGGCCAACATGAACGGCCACGTTGTTTACGGGCAGGCGCTCTACGAAGCGCACCGCTATGAAGAATCGCAGGCGACCTTCGAGACGGCGCTCACGCTCGATCCGGAAAATCTGATCGCGCTCCGCCATCTCGGTGATATCTCACGCGCCAATCAGGATCACGTCAAAGCCCGCGAGTGGTACACGCGCGTCCTCGACGCCGATCCGCGCAACGACGAAATCCTCGCCTTTATCGCCGATCTCGACGTCGCCGAGCAACAGGCCCGCGACCTCGCCGCCACGCCGCGCTTCTCCACTGGGACGCCGGTCATTCCGCAAACGCCGGTCACCGCGCAGGCGCCCGTCGTCCCGGCGACGCCAATCCGTTCGAGCACGCCGATTACCCCGATGACGGGCTCGCTGGAAATGGAAGCGGTCTCGATGGACTTCATCGCGCCGGCCGAGCCGCCGATGGCCGAGTCCGCCGATCCGATCGAATCGCTCGCGCCCCCCGAGCCGCGCCTCACGATGGGGCTGCTCGATCTCTCGACCGACTTCGGCGTTGCCGCCGCCGACCCCGCCGCCCTCCCAAGCTTCGACGAAATCGGCTTCAGCGATGTCGCCCCGGCCGTTGAAGCCCGGGCGCCCGAAGAGCTGATGTTCGAGTCGATGGAGTTTCAGCCGCCGACGATCGAGCATGCGCCGATGGACGGACTGATCGACAATCCGCTCTTCGATGACGAACCGGCCGCCGAAATCGCCCCGATCGGCGAGACGGCGCCAGTCTTCGTCACCGAGACGATGGCCGAGCTCTATCTCACGCAGGGATTTCTCACCGAAGCGCTCGGCGTCTACCGTCAGTTGCTCGAGCAGAATCCGGGTGACGAGCGGCTGCGCCAAAAGGTGGCGGCCCTCGAACCGGCGCCCGTCGTGGCCGCGCTGGCCGCGCTGGCCGCTCCGAGCGCGTCGAACGGCCTCTCCGCACGCTCATTCTTTTCCGCCCTCGCCGCCCGCCGCGCCGTGCCGCGTGACAGCGGCTCAGCCGGGAACGGCTCGATCGGCACTGTTGAGTCCGCGACGGCGGTGGCCGAAGCTGACGCGCCGCTGG
>JAYVPN010000042.1:0-30685 GCA_043757365.1 Gemmatimonadota bacterium
CCGTAGAAGAGCTTGAGCACCGCGAACGATCCTGAGTCGGCGGGGTTCGGCGCGCTGATCGTCTGGTGCGAAAGAACCGTAGGTGAGTCGTCCTTCGCGAGCTTCAACGGTTGCGTGCAGGCGCCGAGCGAGGCGGCCGTGCTGGCCGCGAGAACCATCGTGCGATTGATCTGCATTAGCGCCACCGCACGGCGATATGATGAGCGTAGTGATTGCCCGCGAAGAACTCGAGCGCGTAATCGAAGGTGAGACGATCGGCGTTGAGCGTACCGCCAATCGCGAGCGGCCGCTGACCGGCGTAGTCCTCACGATGGGCGCCGGCGCGGAGAGCCGCCGACCATCCTTCGATCCAGCCGTAGCCGAGTTCTGCACCCGCCGCCGCCCCGAGTCGTCGATCGCGCTCAGAAAGTTGGGTCGTCCAGCTCACATCGAACTGACCGACTTGCACGAGGCGATTCCATCCGAGCGCAATCTGCGTCGGCACGTGCCGGCTCGTGTTTCGATCGGAGATATTTGTGAGGGCGAGGGCCGCCGTGCCCTGCCAAAGCGGGTGCGAGAGGCCGAGGTTACCGAGTAGATAGCTTTCGTGGCGCGCGACGTTCGCCGCGCCGATGCCTGCAGCGACGCGATCGTCCGTGAAGTTCACGCCGAGTCCGGTGCGAAAACCTTTGTATGTGAAATTGGCGCCGGCCGCCGCGTTGACGCTGAGCGCATCGCGGGTGCCACTGCTCGTCAGTTCGGTCGGCGAAAATGGATAAGAGGAACCGTTCCGCGCCTTGAAGTCGACGAGGCTTACTCCCCAGCCGTAGGTGAGCGGACCGACCGTCGCACCGCTCGTGAGCGCACCGAACGTGCCATTGGAGCTGTAGCGCGTGAACGAGCCACCAATGCCGTTCGACGGATTGATCAGCGCCGGATTGTAGAAGACGGCATAGTCGTCGCGCATCGAAACGCCGGCGTTGCCGAGCCCGGTGAGGCGCGCGCTGGTGGGAAGGAGCAACACGAGCGGGCCAGATGCCGGTGTGTAGGACTGCGCGCCGGCGCTCGTTGCGAGCGCCAGCGTGAGTGCGGTGAGCGAAGCCGGTCGTAGAAGGCGCATCGTACTCGGTTGAAAGTCGTACTGCTCAGTTGCCAGGATGGTATGAGCGCTCGGTGTGCTTTTGAAGGTCGTTCGGATAGAAATAGACCGGACGCAGGTTGCCAGTCGCATAGCGCTCGGCCTGGTCGTTGAAGTGCTTCGACTTCACGTCACCGCTTTCGCCACCCGCCGAAACCGCGCGGGCGCGGACGCTGTCGCCAAACTCGACAACGGCGACGAACGAGTTGCCGCTCGTGCCATACCACTTCTTGGTGTTGGGATAGGCGCGTGCGCCGAACGACGCGAGTGAGCCCCAGTTCGCCGAGGAGAAGCCGACCGGGATGCTTGGCCCCGCGTCGTTGAATGGATGCACGATGTCATCGGTGAGACGCTGGAACCGGTTGATCTCGCCCCAGGTCGTGTTCCATTTACCGAAATCGGCCGTGAGCTTGTCGGCGGCCGTCGAGAGTGCGGTCAGCTGCTGGTCCGTTGTCGCGTTGGCGGCGATGTAGTCGTCGGACATCATGCCGGAGCGACGTGCACCCATCGCATTGGTGCGACGAATGGCGTCACCGTAGAACGTGGCGAGGGCGGTCGGAACGGATTCGACGCTCGCGCGATAGTTCCAATCGCGGAGCGCGGCCATCTGCTCCGCGAGTTTCGCCTTGAGCGGATGCGATACCGGTGCGCCGTCGTACGCCTTGAGCAGCGAAGGAACGAGAGTAGCGAACGACGGGAGAAAGCCGTCGTACGCAGCGGTCACCAGTCCGTCGAGCGTGAAGTCTTTTTTGTTCGGAAAGAGCGTCAGCGCATGCAGGCCGCGCGGATTTTCGGTGCCCGTCTCGACGTACGCCGGGAAATCGGACGCCTTCTGGCTGCTCTCGCCCGCTGCGCTCCACGGCCAGTTGTTCGCGTTGTACAGCCAACCGCTCTTCGGATTCAGCAGATGCGGGCTCTCCATCACGGAGAGGACCCCTTTCCACTCGGTCGCCGGATCAGAGCCGTCGACCGGCTGCGACCAATCGAAGTTCGGATCGCGCTTCGGAATGAAGTTGCTGTGGAAGTAGGCAATGTTGCCCGAGGCGTCGGCGAAGATCGTGTTGTTTGACGAGTTCGTGTGGTTTTCCATCGTCTTGGTGAATGATGCGTAGTCCGTCGCCTTCGTGCGCGTGTATGACTGCGTGAGCGCCTTCACCGGTTCCTGCATGATGCGAAGCGAAATCCACTTGTCGTCGGCCTTCCGAATGACTGGTCCGTGATGCGTGCGGAAGACCGTGAAGGTCCGTTTCGCCATTCCCGTTGCCGTCTTGTACGGAATCATGATCTGTTCGACAGTCACTGGCCGCGTTTGGTTGCCATAGGCGTACACCCATCGGCCGTTTGCCTGTGAGACCGTCTCTTTGTATTCGTCGGCGTCGTCGACACCACTCGTCGTGTGCATCCAGCCGGCCTTCGCGTTAAAACCCTGGTAGATGAAGAACTGCCCCCACGTGATCGCGCCGTACGCATTGAGCCCTTCTTCGCTCGTCATCTGCACTTCAGAGCGGAAGAAGAACGACGTGTGTGGATTGATCAGCAGTAGCGCACGCTTGTTGACGGTGTTCGAGGGGGCAATTGCGACGCCGTTCGAGCCGCGTGGTTCGTCATCGAGCGCTTCGTAGATATCTTGGCGCGCCGGCGCAGCCGCTTCGGTCGGTGTGCCATACAGCTGCCGCAGATCGAGGAGATTCACCTTCTCGATATCGCCGCCGATGCTCCCTTCGCTGAAGGTGAGCGCCATCCACGGCTCGAATTTCGCGATGACGCGCGGCTTCACGCCGGGGTGCTTTGCGAGATAGTAGTTGAGTCCGTCGGCCCAAGCGACCATGAGCGCCTTCAGAAACAGCGGACTCGTTTTGTATCTCACCTTCATCGAATCCGGATTGATGAACAGTTTCATCCGCAGGTCGCGCCAGATTTCGCCTTCGCCCTCGGCTTCGGCAAGGCGGCCCTGCGAATTGATGAAGTTTGTCTCGACCCTATTGAAATCGTCTTCGGCCTGCGCGTAGATCGTACCGAACACGACGTCGGCGTCGGTCTTGCCCGTGATATGGGCAATGCCCCAGTCGTCGCGGGTGATCGTGACGCGCTTCGCGATCGATTCCCAGCGGGTGAGGTTGGCGGTCTGGGCACCGGCGGAGCCGGCGTTACCGCTGACGATCAGAAGGGCGAGGAGCGCGATGAGCGTCTTCATAAGAGAACCTGTGCTGGATGAGGGCGGACGAGATGCGTAATCGTCGGAGAGGAATGTCGCTCCCCCGCAGGGCGGGCGCCACGGTTGACCGGGGCCGGCGAGCAAGGGGGGGTGTGACGCCGTCCGCCATCTAACGGTATGGGGAGGGAAAGCGTTTATTACGCAGCGTTCCCTGCCGACCCCACCGAGAGGTCCGATACCGATGATGACCGTGCGCAAACTTTCGTTCGCAATTCTGTCCGTCGTCGTGCCGGCGATGTTGCACGCCCAAGGTGGGCCACCGGGCGGCGCTCCAGGCGGCCGCGGCGGCGAGCCGCCGAAGAATCTCCAAGTGCTGCCGAAGGACATGTCGCGCCAGCAGGTCGTGGCCGTGATGAACTCGTTCACGAACGCGCTCGGCGTGAACTGTGCCTACTGCCACGCCGTCGACACGACCGTCGCTGCGCAGCCGGGACGTCCGCCGGCGCTCGATCAGGCGTCCGATGCGAAGGAAACCAAGAAGGTCGCCCGCGAGATGTTCAAGATGGTGATGGCGATCAACAACACCTACTTGCCGGCGACAGGGCGCACGACGCCCGATCGCTTCAAGGTGAACTGCGAGACCTGCCATCACGGGCTGAACCGCCCGCAGTCGCTCCGTGCCGCGATGGCCGACGCCGTGGAAGCGAAGGGCGCCGATTCGGCGACGACGCTCTACAAGGCATTGCGTGCGAAGTACTACGGCGGCGCGGCGTATGATTTCGGTGAGAACACGCTGAACCTCGCGGCCCAGGAGATTGCCCGTCTCAAGGACCAGCGTCCGGCCGCGATCAGGCTCGCGCAGCTCAATCTCGAATACTACGACAAGTCGGCGCCCACCTATCAGACGATAGCAAATCTAAACCTCGCGGCCGGTGACACGGCTGCAGCGGTGGTGGCGATCACGAAGGCGATCGCGTTGCAGCCGAACAATCAGCAGTTTCAGCAGATTCTCCAGCGCATTCAAGCCAAGCCACCTGCTTTTTGAGATCTGTGCGGGGCGGGCTCAACGACGCCTCGGATGAACGCAGATTTATCGGGGCGGGCCGATGACCGTGGCGTGCAGTCATGAAACAACAAATGGGGGAACTACTCTCTTGGCGAGAGCAGTTCCCCCATGGCATTTTGCTTCGATGACGGACCCAAGGCGCTGCCCTGAAACAATCCGCGTCAATCCGAGGCGTCGTTGAGCCCGCCGCGCTCCTTACTTAGGAAGGCGCCTCATCTCCGCTTCGGAAGCAATAAACCCGAACGCTGGCCAGCCGCCCGAAGCAACTGACTTCACGAACCATTCTTTGGCCTTCGCGGTGTCGCCCTTCACAAGATACCAGTTACCAATGCCATAACTCAGCGTCGCAACGTTCACGTCCGACGTATCGCTCGGCAAAAAGACTTTCTCCGGTCCGTACTCGCCGCGGTAGAGCTTGAGCCGTTGGGCGTACGCTGCCGTCGTCTTGAGAGAGTCCGGGTGACGGTCGAGCATCGCCTGCGCTTCCTTGCCGCGGCCGGCGCGCGAGAGTGACATCCAGAGCCAGTCGGTTGAGCCAGCGAGTTCGCCGGCGTCGGGCGCCTTCGGTTGCGCATGCTTGAACGCGTCGGCGGCTCCGTTGAAATCGCCTGCAACGAACTTCACGACGCCGAGGTGATACCAGTTGCCGTAGATCGTCGAGTCGAGCTGGCTGCCGCGTGTGAGGTCGGCCTTCGCCTTCGTGAACTCGCGGACAGACAAGTGCCGATGTCCGCGCCACCGAAGCAGCAGGGCGTTGTCGGGATGGAACTTGAGGCCGGCAGCAAAGGTCTCGACCGCTTCGCGCATCTGTCGGGCGCCCGACTGTGCGGTGCCGAGGGCGATGATCTTGTTGATGTTCTTCCGATCGGCCATGAGCGCCGCCTGCGCGCGGGCGATCGGGCCGGAGTCGACGTCGGCGCGGTACTCTTTGCCGCTCGGCGCCTTGTACTGGAGCGACTGAGCGTCGGCATTCGCACTGAACAGGGCGAACGCAACAATGAAGCCGAAGCGCGTGCGTGATGACATTCTACCAGTCCGTTTCGCGGTAATCCTTCAGGAACTTCCCCCAAATGTGCTCGCTGCCGTTGAATCCGGCAATGATCGGATCGACGATGCGCGCCGCGCCGTCGACGATATCGAGCGGCGGATGGAAGCGATGCTCCTCGACCTTTCGCGCTGCGATCTCGACCGGATCTTCATCAGTAACCCATCCGGTGTCGACGGCATTCATGTGTATGCCATCGGCGTGATAATCGGTGGCCGCCGTGCGCGTCATCATATTGAGCGCGGCCTTCGCCATGTTCGTGTGCGGATGGCGCGTCGTCTTGAACTTGCGGTAAAACTGTCCCTCGACCGCCGAGACGTTGACGATGTGCTTGTCGCGCTCGGGTGTTTTCATCATCAGCGGCTTGAGGCGCGCGTTGATGAGGAACGGCGCGACCGCGTTCACGAGTTGCACTTCGAGCAGTTCGACGGCGGGGACCTCGGCCATCTGCAGTCGCCACGAGTTCCGCTCGCGCATGTCGATCTGCTGCAGATCCTGGTCGAGCTTCCCCTGCGGGAAGAGCGCCTTCTGTCCTTCGATCTCCTCAGGGAGCAGCGCGACCTGCGAGAGCTGCGCCGCATGCGTCAGGCCAGCGATCTCCGAAATGCGCTCATGGAGTTTGGCCGGCGACGTTCCGGCATCGCTCTCGGGGAGCATGTGATAGCCGCGGAGCCCTTCGTACGTACCGAGCAGTTTGCGGGCGTGCTCCGGCATCTCGTGCAATGCCTTCGCTTCGTCCTCCATCATGTGCTCGTAGAACTCGGGCGGACGGCGCACGGTCTGACACGCATTGTTGACGATGAAATCGAGACGATCGCGCGTCCTCAGCAGCTCGTGGCAGAATGCCTCGACGCTCGGCGTGTGGCGCAGGTCGAGACCGAAGATCTCGAGGCGATGCCCCCACTCGGCGAAATCGGGCTCTGCAGCGTAGCGGGCGGCTGAGTCGCGCGGGAAGCGCGTCGTGACGATCAGCGAGGCTCCCGACCGAAGAAGCTTGATGCCAGCCTGATAGCCGATTTTCACCCGGCCGCCGGTGAGCAGCGCGACGCGCCCGGTCAGGTCGGCGTGTTCGGAGCGCTTCGCATAATTGAACGCGGCGCAGTCGGGACAGAGTTGATCGTAGAAATGGTGGATCTTCGTGTAGTTCTGTTTGCAGACGTAGCAGTTCTGCGGCTGGATTGCCTCGCGGAAATCCGGATCGTCGGTGACGTCGATCTGCTCGAAGTCGCCAGCCGGCGGAAAATAGTTCGGCGTCGTGAAGACGGTCTGGCGGCGCAGTTTGCGAATGCCGGTTTCGTGGAGCGCGGTCTCTTCTTTCTTGACGCGCTCCTTCTTGCGGAGGCGCTTCGTCTCTTTGACGAGTTCGCGACGCTGCACTGCGTCCGGCCGCGACGCTTCCCCGGCGGCACGCAGCAATCGCGTGCGCATCTCCTCGGGCATGCCGGCGAGAAGCGAACGGTCATCAATAATCAATTCGAGCAATTCCGCCGCTTCGCGCATACGCTCGGCGAGGTCAGATTTGCCTTCAGGGAGTTCTGTGTTCGGGTGTTTCGTGGACATCCTCGAAAGATAACCGGTTCGGGTGCGCGGGAGCCCAAAGACGTCACAGATTTACGCGGCATTTTACTCGTCGCGCATCATCGTCACGTTCGAGGCCGATTGGACGAGTCGCGCGACCGGCGTCCTGGCGTCGGCGTCGGACGCTGCGGCCACGACGATCAGCTCTTTTGCCGCGCCGAATGCCGCAACGATCACCTCACGCGATCCTGCCAGAAAAGGCAGCGACAGTGTGAGCCGGCGGTGCGGTGGTTTGGGCGATTCAGTTTCGACGAGCACCAGTCGGCTTGAATCATCGATCGAATCACGCCCGGGAAAGAGCGAGGCGATATGCCCGTCGTCACCGACGCCGAGCAGTGCAAAATCGATCACCGGCGCGTCACCGAGGAGTTCGATCAGCTGTCGCTCATAGTCGCGGGCGGCGGCGGCGAGGTCGGGCGCATCGCCGGCCATCGGGTGAACGGACGCTGACGCCATCGGCGTGCCGGCCCAGCGACGCATCGCCTGACCGGCGTTTGAGTCGGTGCTCCCGAGCGAGACCGCCCGTTCGTCGGCCCACAGGACGTCCACCTGAGGCCACGGCAGGGGCGCACCCGCGATGCGATCGAGCGCTCCTTCGGCGACCGACCCGCCGGCCAGGCACATCACAAATCGACCGCGCGCCTCGACGGCCGCGAATGCCGCCCGCGCCGCGCGATCCGCGATCTTCGCCTCGAGCGACGCGCGCGTGCCACGCTCGATTGGTACCGGAATCCTCACCGTCCTCCCAACTCGCCGGAGTAGACTCGTGCCCGTGCCATCACCGCTCTTATATATAGCTGTCGCCGTCGGCAGTGTCTCGGTGCTGCGGCATTGCCGGAGGAACGCATGGATATCGGAATGGTTGGACTCGGACGCATGGGCGCCAACATGGCGCGACGCCTCATTCGCGACGGCCACCGCTGCGCGGCGTTTGACCCGTCTGTCGAAGCCGTCGCTTTACTTGTGAAGGACGGCGCGGTTCCGGCCACGACACGTGAGGCACTCGTCGCTGCGCTTCCGTCGCCGCGTGTGATTTGGCTGATGGTGCCCGCGGCCGTCGTGGATGGTGCGATCGACGCGCTTGTCCCGCTGCTTTCCTCCGGCGACACGATCATCGACGGCGGGAACTCGTTCTTCCAGGACGACATCGCTCGCGCCGCGAAACTTCGCGCGAAGGGGATCCACTACGTTGACGTCGGCGTCAGCGGCGGCGTCTTTGGTCTCGACCGCGGCTATTGTCTGATGATCGGTGGCGAAGCAGAAACCATGAAACGACTCGAGCCGATCTTCAAATCGCTCGCGCCGGGCGCCGCCGGTGCGCCGCCGACTATCGGCCGCGAGAAAATCGCTGGCACCGCCGAGCAGGGGTATCTGCACTGCGGTGCGTCCGGCGCGGGCCATTTCGTGAAGATGGTGCACAACGCCATCGAGTACGGCATGATGGCCGCCTACGCGGAGGGATTCAATATTCTCAAGCACGCCAACCTCGGCCGCGCCGCACAAACGCACGACGCCGAGACAACGCCGCTGCGAAATCCCGAGCACTATCGTTACGATTTCGATATTCCGGAAATCAGTGAGCTCTGGCGTCGCGGCAGCGTGATCCCGTCGTGGTTGCTGGATCTCTCGGCGCAGGCCTTCGCCGGCGATCCGGAGCTCAAGGCGTTCAGCGGTCAGGTATCGGATTCCGGAGAGGGGCGGTGGACACTCGCGGCGGCGAACGATCTCGGTGTGCCGGTGCACGTGCTCTCGGCGGCGCTCTTCGACCGTTTCGAATCGCGCGGCGAAGCCGACTTCGCGAACAAGCTGCTCTCGGCCCTTCGCTTTCAGTTCGGCGGGCACGTCGAGAAACCGGCCTCGTGACGAATCCGCGATCCGACGCGCTTGTTTTCTTCGGCGTCACAGGCGATCTCGCCTTCAAGAAAATCTTTCCCGCATTGCATGCGATGGCGAAGCGAGGCACGCTCGACGTACCGGTCGTTGGTGTCGCATCATCGATGTTGACCGACGAGCAGATTCGTCAGCGGGCGCGCGACAGTATCACAAAGCATGGCGGTGGCGTCGACGAGAAAGCCTTCGCAGTACTCGCCGCCGCGCTATCCTACGTGCAAGGCGACTATCGGCAGGCCGCGACGTACGAAACGTTGCGCCAGAAACTTGGCGGAGCCAAGCACCCGGCATTCTATTTGGCGATTCCACCGTCGCTGTTCGAAGCGGTCGTCGCCGGACTCTCCGGCGCGGGGTGCGTTGCTGGCGCGCGCGTCATTCTCGAAAAGCCGTTCGGCCGCGACCTCGCGTCGGCCCGCGCGCTGAACGCCACGCTCCACGAGAAGTTTGACGAGTCGTCGATATTCCGCATCGATCATTATCTCGGAAAAGAGGCGGTGCAGAATCTCCTGTATTTCCGGTTTGCGAACGCGTTTCTCGAGCCGATCTGGAACCGACAGTACGTCGAAAGCGTGCAAATCACGATGGCCGAGAAGTTCGGCGTCGAGGGGCGTGGGTCCTTCTATGAAGAAACGGGCGTCATCCGCGACGTGATCCAGAATCATCTGCTGCAGGTCGTGGGTTTCCTCGCGATGGAAGCGCCGAGCAGTTCGTACGCTGAGGCCCTGCGAGATGAGCAGGCGAAAGTGCTGCGGAGCATCCGGCCAATGGCTCCGGATTCAGTCGTGCTCGGACAGTTCGTCGGCTATCGTGACGAGCAGGGCGTGGCGCCGCAATCGCTCGTGCCGACGTATGCGGCGATGTGCGTGCACGTCGACTCGTGGCGATGGGCCGATGTGCCGTTCTTTGTGCGCGCCGGCAAGGGACTCGCGATGACCGCTACCGAAGTGATCGTCGAACTGAAGGCGCCACCGCAGGTCGTCTTTCACGAGGCCGCGCCGGCGATGGGAAATTACGTGCGGTTCCGGCTCGGTCCCGACGTTACGATCGCGCTCGGCGCGAGCACGAAGAAGGCCGGTGAAGGGATGGCCGGTGTGCCGACGGAACTTGCGGTGATGCAGCAGACGACGTCCGACGAGATGGATGCGTACGAGCGCCTGTTGGGCGATGCGATGCACGGTGAAGCGACCCTCTTTTCGCGCCAAGATGTCGTCGAGGCCTCGTGGGCGGTCGTCGATCCGTTGCTCGCGAACGTCGCCGCGCCGATCGAGTACGCGCGTGGGTCGTGGGGGCCAGCGGAAGCGGACCGGCTGACGAAGAGTGTTGGCGGGTGGAGTAATCCGAAGTGAATGCGTCGGCTGCTGCGCGAGTCGTCGTTGAGTTCGCCGACCTGTCCAACCGTCACGCCCCCTCGCGCGTAGAATCTGGTCGCAGACGAATGCGGCCCTCTTTATACGGAGTATTCGACGCAACATCCGAAGTTCATTTCGCTCGCCATGCTTCTCGTCGTCGCGATTCCCGCGGCACTGGAGGCGCAGGCCGCGAAGGTCAACCAGTTCGGCAATCCGGAGAAGATGAAGCCGGCGCCGACGACCTCGGCGATCACGTCCCGCGATCTGCAGATTCGCCTCTACCAGTTCGCCGATGATTCGATGCAGGGCCGGCAGGTCGGCCGCGTCGGCAACATGAAAGGGACCGCGTACATCGCCGCCGAAGTGAAGCGCCTCGGTCTACTGCCCGCCGGCGACAATGGCACCTACTACCAGGTGCTGCCGTTCCACACGAAGCAGTTCACGAATCATTCTCGGCTCACGGCGAACGGCAATCCACTCGCGTGGGATGTGGATGTCGTCGCCGTTCCCGGCGCGCGCGCCGAAGCCGATCATTGAAGTACCGGTGATTTTTGGCGGCACGGCGGGTGATACGCTCACGCAGATCACGGCGGCGCAGGCGAACGGGAAGTTCGTGGTTGTTCTTCCGGCGGCGCCAGGCGCTGCTGGTGGCGGTCGCGGTGGCTTCGCTCCAGCGCCAAATCGTTTTTCTGGTGCGGTCGCAGTGGCGACGGTCGATCTCGACGCGCTGACGCCGATGCAACGCGCGGCGATCAACATTCCTACCGTTGCCTCGCAGAACGCCGCCGGTCGCGGTGGGCGCGGCGCGGCGCTCGTCGGCGCGACGGTCGATTCACTCGTCATTCTCCACGCGCAGATCGACGCGCTCCAGCCACCGGCAGTCATTCGTCTCACCAAGTCGGCGGCGGCGCAGCTCTTCGCGCGCCGCACGATCGACGGTCTCACGGCGGGGACCACGGGCGGCATCGTCAGTGCGTCGCTCGATTTCGTCGAACTGCCGAGCGAATGGGCCCGCAACGTCGTCGCGATCATTCCGGGGAGCGATCCGGTGCTCAAGAACGAGTACGTCGCGATCAGCGGGCATAACGATCACGTCGGCATGACCACCGCGCCGGCCGATAAGGATTCGCTTAAGGCGTTCAATGACGCCCGCAACAAGCTCCTGCTCGCCAACAAGATGATCGCGCTCACGCCGGCGCACTTGGCGACGATTCGCGTGAACATGGATTCCGTACGCAAGGTGCACCCGATAGCGCGTCTCGACTCAATCAACAACGGCGCCGACGACGACGGCTCGGGTTCGATGGGCGTTCTCGAAATCGCCGAGTACATCCAGAGCATGAAGGTGAAGCCGAAGCGCTCTACGCTGTTCGTCTGGCACACCGGCGAGGAAGCCGGTCTCATTGGTTCCGACTTCTACGTGCACAACCCGACGGTGCCGATCGATTCGATCGTCGCGCAGATCAACATCGATATGATCGGCCGCGGCCGCACCGAGGATCTGCCGGGCGGCAGCTCCGATTACGTCGGTGTCGTCGGCTCGTTCTTCGATTCGAAGGACCTCGGCGAGACCGTCGCCGCTGTCAACAAGAAAATGCAGAAGCCGCTCGACTTCGACTACAAGTATGACACGACGATCACCTGGAGCGGCTACAACAACATCTACGGCCGTAGCGATCACTTCAACTACGCGCAGCAAGGCGTGCCGATCGCCTTTTTCTTCACCGGGCTGCACGGCGACTATCACCAGCGCAGTGACGAGGCCGAGTTCATCGACTATCCGCACTACGCGAAGATCACGAACTACATCAGGGATCTCACGATCGAGGTCGGGCACGGTCCGCGTCCGCGCATGAACGGTTCGAAGCCGGCCAAGCCGCCGAAGCTGACGGTTCCGTAGACAGATTTGTATACAAATCAAAGCGGCCCCTCGATCTCTCGAGGGGCCGCTTTGGTTGTGCGGGGACTCGATTACTTCGCGAGCCCGAAGCCGTCGATGTGCAGTTCGAGCAGGTGGTTCACGCGGATGCCGTAGATGCCGTCGGTCGTCGAGGTCATCCCCGACTTCGGCGCCGAGTACACGACCGTACCGTTGACCGCGAAATCGATCTTGTCGGCGAGGACGCGCACTTCGAGCTCGTTCGTCGACTTGCCGTCGGCGCCCGGCTTCTTGATCGCCTCATTCGGCGTCTTCGCGCCGACCGAGTGCGAGGCATCGCCCGACCGATGCTTCACGAGCCACGATCCGTCCTGCGCGATCAGGAAGTACAGATAGCTCTGGTTCGCCGCACCCAAATCACTACCACCGAAGACGAGGCCGTAGTAATTGTTGTGACCGCTCGGCTTCATCAGTGTAAAGTTGCCCTTCACGGTGTACGCGCCCTTTGCGGTATTGGCCGGGTTCCAGTAGACAGCGGCCGACGGATTCACGGCGTGGAGACCGCTGCCCATCGTCGTAAACTTGATGTCGCCAGCGGCATCCGGATCGGACGCCTGGGTGCTGCGGTCAGCGCGCACCATCCAGCCCTTCGGGGCCTGAGCGGCGAGCGGTGCGGCGACAAGCAACGCGAGCAGCGCGGTCGAGAGAAAACGCTTCATTGGGAACTCCTCAGGGTAAGTGGGACAGACATATTATACACCACATCCGAGTGATCGGCTCATTTTTGCGGAGTTGCAATGAAGGTGATGCTTTTCGGTGCGAGCGGCATGGTCGGGGCGGGGGTGCTGCTCGAGTGCCTGGAGGATCCGCGTGTCACGGCGGTGCTCTCGGTCGGGCGAACGCCGCTTGCGATCACGCATGCGAAGCTCTCCGAACAGCTCACGAAGGATCTATACGACGTCGCCTCGTTTCGCGGGGCGCTCGTCGGCTACGATGCCTGTTTCTTTTGTCTTGGGACGTCATCGGCAGGAATGAAGGAGGCCGACTACCGGCATATCACGTACGATCTGACGCTCGGCATCGCGCGCGAGCTCGCCGAGCTGAATCCGGTGATGACGTTCACGTACGTCTCAGGCGAGGGAACGGACGGCACCGAAAAGGGACGCGTGATGTGGGCGCGCGTAAAGGGCAAAACGGAGAACGACATTATCGCGCTTCCGTTCGCGGGCTACGCGTTTCGTCCGGGCCTCATTCGCCCGCTCAAGGGCGTCAAATCCAAGACGCCGTGGCTCGGCGTCGTGTACGCCGTCATGAACCCGTTCTTTCCGTTGCTCAAAGCCGTCGCGGGATCCCATCTCACGACAACCGTCAACGTCGGGCGCGCAATGATTCGCGTCGCACTCGAGGGCTATGTCCGGAAGCACCTCGAGAACGACGATATCAACGCGCTCGGGGAGCCGGCGCGGCCGTAGGGTAACCCGATGCGGCGTTCTTCGCCGCGAGCGCCTCGTCCACCATCTGCTTGAACGTGTCGTAGGGCGGGGAGCCGGCGATATGCTTGTTGCCGATGAAGAACGTCGGCGTACCGTTGACGCCTCGCCGCAGACCTTCGGCCATGTTTCCTTTGATCGTCACGATATGTTCGCGTGTATCGAAGCACGCTTCCCATTTCGCGATGTCGAGCCCGATCGCCGCGACGTACTTCTTGAATTCGAGCTTCGGCGCCCCGGTCGCCCGTGTGTTCCAGTCGTTCTGGCTGATGAACAGCCGATCGTGCATCTCGACGAATTTCCCCTGATCATTTGCGCACGCGGCGGCGACCGACGCCGCCCACGTGTTCTTGTGCACCGGCAATGGAAAATCGTAGAACCGGATCGCGACCTGTCCCGTGGCGATCAGCTTGGTACGGATATCGGGTTCGATGACCGTCGCAAACTGCGCGCACGTCGGGCACTCGAAATCGGCAAACTCCACCACCTGCACCGGCGCCGAGGGGCTGCCCATCAGGTAGCCCTCGGCGTTGGCGGCCGGGCGTCCCGCGTCGGGTTCGGCGATCGTTTTCGGCGTCGGCTTGCGCAGCATCACTCCGACGATGACGAGCACGCCGGTGAGAGCGATGGCGAAAAGTGCTGCGGCGAATCGCCGCCCCTGCGTCCGGCCTCGGTGCTTGGCAGTCATGGGCGAAGCATATGAATCGCGCGGACGGCTCGCCAGAAGGCGGCGTCGCGCGTACCTTCTCCCGGGATGACCGTCCGCTCCACCTCAGACGACTCGATACGATGAAACACTCCCACGTTTTCTTCCGCACCGTCCTCGCGCTGAGCGTCTGTTTTGCGGCAGCATCGGCGTCCGCCCAAGGCGCGAAACGCATGACATTCGACGACGTCATCTCGCTCAAGTCGGTCGGCGACGCACAGATCTCGCCTGATGGCAGATGGGTGGCGTACGTCGTCTCGAAGGCCGATATGATCGCCGACGCCAGCGACCCCGACATCTACCTCGTCTCGGCCAGCGGCGGCGATCCGATTCGTCTTACGACGAGCAAGAAGGCCGACAGTTCGCCGCGCTGGTCGCCGGATGGCAAGTGGATCGCCTTTATCTCGGCCCGCGACGAACGGCCGCAGATCTATCTTATCTCGCCGATGGGCGGCGAAGCCGAAGCGCTGACGTCGAGCAAGAGCGGCATCACGCAGTTCCAGTGGTCGCCCGACGGCAAGAAGATTGCGTACGTGGCGCAGCGTGACCTCACGGCCGACGAAGAGAAGAAACAGAAGGATAAAGACGACGCCGTCGTGATCGACCAGCAGTTTCGGTTCACGCAGATCTCGACGATCGACGTCGCGACGAAGAAGGTGTCGCTCATTGTGAACGGCGCGATGCAGGTGAATGACCCGCAGTGGGCGCCTGATGGATCGCGCCTCGCGTTCTCAGGGAATCCGACGCCGAAGGCCGACGACGGCAACCTCTCCGACATCTACGTGGTGTCGAGCGAGGGTGGCGCGCCGCGGAAGCTCGTCGAGAATCCGGGGCCCGACGCATCGCCTCGCTGGTCGCCGGACGGTAAATTCCTTGCGTTCATCACGCGGCAGGGGAATCCGACGGGCGTCGGTCAGACTCAGCTCGCAATCGTTGCTTCGGAGGGCGGCACGCCGCGCATGGTCGCGCCGGGTTTCCGCTATCAGCCGACGGCGGCCGCGTGGTCGCCTGACGGTACCACGCTGTATTTCACTGCGGCCGCTCGCACCTCAACGCAGCTGTTCTCGGTTGCCAGCGCCGGCGGCACGCCGAAGCAGCTCTCGAACAATCACGGCGTGATCTCGAGCGGTTCGTTCTCGCGTGATCGCTCGACGATCGCGTTCACGTTCGAAGACCTGCAGCATCCGGCCGACGTCTATGTCGCTCCGGTCGCAAATGTTGCGACGACGACCAAGCTCACCGATCACAATCCGCAGGTACGCAGCTACGCACTCGGCAAGAGCGAAGTGGTTCGTTGGAAGAGCAAGGACGGGATGGAGATCGAGGGGATTCTCATCTATCCGGTAGGCTACACTCAGGGTAAACGTGTCCCGCTCGTCGCGAACATTCACGGCGGTCCGGCCGGCGCGTGGGAAGAGCGCTTCCCTGGCAACTGGGGCTCACCGTCGCACGTGTGGGCGGGGCGCGGCTGGGCGGTGTTCACGCCGAATCCGCGCGGCTCGACCGGTTACGGCGAGAAGTTCCTCCGTGCCAACATCAAGGACTGGGGTGGTGGCGATTTCCGCGATATCCAGACCGGCATCGACATGCTCATCGCGAAGGGCATCGCCGATTCAACGAAACTCGCGCAGAGCGGCTGGAGTTACGGCGGCTACATGACGGCGTGGACGCTCACGCAGACCAATCGATTTAAGGCAGTGATGGTCGGTGCTGGGCTCACGAACATGGCGTCGATGTACGGAACGAACGACATCCCGCGCTCGATCGATGGCTACTTCGAAGCCGAGCCGTGGAACGATCCCGCGCAGTACTCGGCGCGGTCGGCGATGACTTTTATCAAGCAGGCCAAAACGCCGACGCTGATCGAGCACGGCCAGGCCGACCAGCGCGTGCCGATCGGCCAGTCGCAGGAACTATACCTCGGTCTCAAGAAGAACAATGTGCCGGTGGAACTGGTCTTCTTTCCGCGCGAACCGCACGGACTGCAGGAACCGCGGCATCAACTGGACAAGATGACGCGCGAGTACGAGTGGTTCGCCAAGTATGTGCTTGGCGAAACGGCCAAGGTCGTCCCCTGATGAGGATCGCTGCGCGTACCATTCGCGCCCTGAGCGCAGCGGCCATTTCCGCGGCGCTCGTCGCGTTCGCTCCGCGCGTCGCAGCGCGCGAGGCCGCGTATGGCGCCGAGCCGAGCTCGCCGGCGTTCGCAAAGTTCGTCGATCGCTATCTGGACAACTTCGCGCGCCTCCACCCATCGATCGCCGCCGGCAACGGCATTCACGATCACGACGACCGCATCGAAAACTTTTCGGCTGCCGCCGTGACGCGCGAAATCGCCCTGCTGAAGTCCGAGAAGCGCGAACTCGCATCGTTCGACGACGTCTCGCTCACCCCCGACGAGCGTGTCGACAAACGCATTCTCGACGGCATCATCGACGGATGGTTACTTGATCTCGCGATCGTAAAAAGTTGGCGGCGAAATCCGATGATCTACGCATCCGCGATATCCGACGGGCTCCACAATCTGATGGTCATGGAGCACGCGCCACCGGCGGCGCGGCTGAAACTCGCGGTCTCGAAGATGCGCGGCGTGCCGTCCGTGATCGCCGCCGCGCGCGCCAACGTGACGGCGCCGCCAAAACTGTTCGCCGAACGCGGCATCGCTTTTTTGCGCGGCGCCGACGAACTGCTCGAGAAGGACATCTGGCTCGCCTTCGCCGACGTGCACGATTCCGCGCTCGTCGCGCGAGCGCACAAGGAGGCGACGGCGGCGCGAGCGGCGATCGCGAGTTACCTCACGGTGCTTGAGACGCAGGCCCGAAGCGGATCGGCCGACGGCTGGGTGGTCGGGCCGAAAGCCGTTGCCGCGCGGTACAAAGCCGAAGAGCTAATTGACATTCCGCTCGCGCAGATGCTGGCGATCGGCGAGCGCGAAATGAAACTCGAGCAGGCGAGATTCCTTACGTTCGCCGCGATGATCGATCCGAAGGCCACACCGCAAGACGTCTGGCGCATCGTCCGCCGCAACCATCCACCGCGCGGCGCCGCCGTCGGCGCCGTACAGAAGATGATGAACGAGCTCACGACCTTCGTCGAGGCGAAGGGGCTCGCCACCGTCCCGCCGGGCAACCGGATTGTCGTGAAGCCGTCGCTTCCGTTCGATCTGGGATTTGCGTCGATGCACGCGTCACCGCCGCTCGAGAAGACGCCGTTGACGAGTTTCTTTTACGTGACCGATGCGCAACCGTCGATGACCGATGCGCAGGCCGACGCCTGGCTCGAACGGTTTAGCTATGCCTCAATCGGCAGTCTTGCCGCGCACGAGGCGATGCCAGGGCACTGGCTGCACTCCAGCTACATGCGGAATACGCCGGGCAAGATTCGGCGCATCTGGATCGGCCTCAATCCATTTCCGCAGCCGTCATCAGGGCAAGATGGCTGGGCGCACTACAGCGAGTTTCTCGTCCAGGAATCGGGCTTCCGCGCGGGCGATCCGTCGTTCGCGATGGCGCAGAGTAGTGACGCGCTGACGCGCATTTGTCGCATGATCTCCGGTATTCGCCTGCACACGCGCGAGTGGACGATCGATCAGTCGGCCAAGTTCTTCGAAGATCAGGCCTATCTCGCGGCGCCGGCGGCACAACGCGAAGCAGAGCGCGGCGCCTACGACCCGACCTACGGCGGCTACTTCCTCGGCAAGCGCGCAATCCTGAAACTGCGACGCGACGTCGAGCGCAGCGAAGGCGCGTCATTCAGTCTCAAACGATTCCACGAGCGCTTCATGTCGAACGGCATCGCCCCGATCTGGGCGCAGCGGCAGCTTCTGCTTCCGGGAGATACCGCGCGCGTCATCGAGTGATTCAGCGCGTGGGGCGCGCAATCTCCTCGCCGGGGCGGTATTCGCGCTCGAGCATCGCCCGCTGCGCCGCCTCGGTGAACGGTACCGGCTTCCATTGATGCTTCACGAACAACGGCAGCTGATCGGCGTAGTGCTTGCTCGCCGGACGCGACGTGGCCGCGCCGTATTGATGAATACTTTCTGAGTGAACCGCACCTTTTGCATCCCACTCGGCGAGCATGATGAATGAGTCACCGACGGTACCGATCATGTGGCCGTCGTCCAAGACGTTCCAATAGACGGCGCGCGTCGCGTCCGAGCCGCCGACGATTCCCACATCGGTCGCGCCGCGGCGAATGCGCAGCACGGTCGTCAGCGGCGGATCAAGGCGATGATAGTGTAGGTCTAGCCATGCGGTGTGTGTCCGTACGACGGTCGCGAGATCGGGCATCGGATCGCGTCGGACGCGCGCTGTCGCGAAGTCGCCGATGATTAGTGCGCCGAGCGTGCTCGCGGGGCGGTCGTCGCCGAGTGTCAGGTCCCATGTGCGAAGCAACCGCTGTGTACTACCGACGAGCGGCGCGCCTGTCGTGTCGAGCGCCTGGACATCACGGATCACTCGTCCGGCATAGGAAGCACTGCTGTAGCTGACGTCGAACTTCGCACGCAATAGCGCCGCGCGGTCGATGCGCTTCACGGTATCGAGCATCTCGATATCGCGATGCGCCCGGTTCGTCATCGTCTCCTCGATCCCCATCCATTTTGGAAAGGCGCTCGGGCGTAGATCGTCGGCGTGGCTTGTTGAACGAAAAGGTGTGTTGTTCGAGTTGAAGACGTAGCCCGAGCGCGGGCTCACAATCATCGGGATCGAGTCGAAGGGCACATAGCTCGTCCAGCGCGTCGCCGAGGTGTCGCCCGGGAGAATACCGGCCCAGTCGAAGTTTGGGTTTCGCTGCGGGAAGAGCGCGTTGTAGATCATTGCGACGCGGCCCGTGTTGTCGGCGTAAATGAAATTCGTCGCCGGAATCGACTGCTGGCGCAGCGCGTCACGGAACTCATTCCAGTTCTTCGCCTTGGTGAGCGCATAGTACTCGTTCACCTGTCGCACGTCGTCGATTCCGGCGTAGCGCAGTGCGAAGGCGCCGTTCTTGTTGCGAATCACGGGACCGTACACCGAATACTCCACCGTCTTCGGAACGGGAATGGTGAACCATCCCATTTTGACATGCAGCCAGACGCGCTCACGTTCGAGCGTGCGCCAGTTGCCATCGTACGAGTACTGGTCGTCGTGCTGCGGGTTGATGCGGAGGCGGTACGTATCCACTAAGTCCGGACGATTCACGGTATTCGTCCAGCCGAGCCATTTGTTGTGGCCGAGGAGGGGGAGCGGAGCGCCAGGAAAATTGGCGCCGGCCATATCGAGTCCTTCGTCGCTGTGCACGGTCAGCTCGTACCACGCGACGGCGCCCGCCCACGGTTGATGCGAGTTCGACATGAGGCGCGTGGTGCCGTCGCCGGATCGGGACGGTGCGACGGCGAAACCGTTCGAGCCCTTGTCGTCGCCTGGTTCGGGGGGCGGAACGAGATCGGCGTTCAGGGCTTTGATCGCGATTTCGAAACCATAGAACAGAGGCGACTTCAGCACGAAGCCCGCAATGATGTCATTGCGCGTGATCGGGTACAAATCCCGCGCGACGCTCGAAACTTCGCTCGGATGCAGTGCCGCGTACTTGTTGAAACCGGCGACGTAGCCTTCGAGAAGATCCTTCGTCGCCGGCGTGATCGCGCTGTCAGCGTGGTTGGTCACCGCCTCGCGAACCCGCATCAGGTGCAGCAGGTAGTCGGTGACCGCTCCCTCCTTGCCGTTGACGGCGCCATTCCGCCCGCGCGCGGCGATGAAGACCGCCTCCATCGTCGGATAATCGTCCTCGGCCTGCGCGTAGGCGACGCCATACGCAACGTCGGCGTCGGTGTGGCCGCGAATGTGCGGCACACCGAACGTGTCGCGCAAAATGCGGACGTCGTAGTGGCGGATTGAAGCCGGGGTGTACACGTTAGGCGCGGTGCAGCCGCAGCCTACTGCGGCGAACAGGCTTGCGAGGCCGGCGACGGTCGGTCGGGTCAAGCGCATTCTGAGCGAATCCGGTGAAAGATGCGTAGAATCTCTATGTCGCAGGCCCGTCGCGGTAGGCGTCGCCGGCTCAAACCCCCTCAGGAGTTTTTACGTGTTGCGCACCTCGCTCGGAATCGCCGTCGCCGTCGCCGTCGCCACGTCCGCCGCCGCGCAGTCGGCGGCCCCCGAGAAGGCCGCTCTCGCCAAGACAGTATGGGCGGACGAAGGTCCGGCGAAGTGGGCTCCACGGCCGACCGAGAATGCGATAACGGCGAACGATCTGCGCACCCGTCTCTATCAGTTCGCTGACGACTCGATGCAGGGACGGCGCATCGGCGAAATCGGCAACTACAAAGGCACCGCGTACATCGCGAACGAGTTCAAACGCCTCGGACTCAAGCCCGCCGGCGACAACGGAA
Organism: Gemmatimonadota bacterium; assembly: GCA_043757365.1. GTDB lineage: Bacteria > Gemmatimonadota > Gemmatimonadetes > Gemmatimonadales > Gemmatimonadaceae > Fen-1231. Next base: position 20,646 of record JAYVPN010000042.1, read on the forward strand.
CGTATTTCCAGAACATGCCATGGGGGCCGAGCACGGTCGACAGCGCGACGTCGACATTGAGCGTCGGCGGCACGAAGCTGATCGCCAAAAGTGAGTGGATCCCCGTCGTCGCCACGGCGGTGAATGGTCTCGGAGCGAGGGCAAGTCTCGCCAGCATCGCGACGGTGTTCGGCGGACGGTGGAACGACACGACGACGCTCGATCCGGCGCTGTACAAGGGGAAGGTCGTGGTCTTTGTCGGTGCGCCGTCGTCGGCCGGAATCGTCACCCCGCCGCGTGGTGGTGCAACGGGCGGAGCGACTCTGCGTTGTGATTCAGTCCCGGACAAATTCGGCGCGCAGGCTGCGGCCCGGGTTGAGGCCCAAGTCCGCGCCGACAGTATCGCTCGTGCGGCCAGCGGTGCAGCGGCGGGGCGCGGCGGACGCGGTGGTGCTCCGGCAGGTGGTGGTGCCCGCGACGCGCGACTGATCGCCTCCGGTGCAGTGGCGGTGCTAATCGTCACGCTCGATGAAGTGCCGGCCGCAACGACCAACGCCGCCTTCAGCAGCCGCGCCGGAATGCAGTTCACTCCTGCGGCGAGCGCGCCGGCTGCCGCTGCGATCTCAAAGGCTGCCGCTGCGAAGATTTTCGGCAAGCCGGTCGATCAACTCGTGGTCGGCACCGCTGGTGCCGCTGTGTCGGCGAGCTGGAACTACGAGTGGAAGATGTCGGCGACGCCAGCGCGCAACGTGATCGCGATCCTTCCGGGCGCGGATCCGTTGCTCGCCGCCGAGTACGTACTGCTTGGCGCGCACAACGATCACGTCGGCATCAACGTGAATGCCGTCGATCACGACTCGCTGCGCGCGGCGAATCTCGTTGCACGCCGTCAGGGGTCGAACGATCCGGTCTGCCGACCGACCGTTGATCAGCAGAAAAAGATCGACTCGCTGATCGCCCGCGCGCGCAGCATTCGTCCGGCGCGCCGCGACTCGATCATGAACGGCGCCGACGACGACGGCTCCGGCACGGTGGTACTCCTCGAAGTCGCCGAAAAGTTCTCGAAGGAGAAACCGAAGCGCTCGATTATCTTCATTTCACATCAGGGTGAAGAGTCGGGCCTCCTCGGCTCGAAGTGGTTCACCGATCACCCGACGATCCCGCTCGCGCAGATCGCGGCCGCAGTGAACATGGACATGGTCGGCAAGGGACGCACCGATCAAGTGAAGTACGGTGGCCCGACGTCGCTGCAGTCGCTCGGCTCGCGCCGTTTATCGCGCGAGTTCGGCGATGTCATCGATTCGGTGAACGCGAATCGTTCGCCGGTGATGGCGGTCGACAAGACGTGGGACGTCTTCGCGAACCCGCTCAATCGTTTCTGCCGCAGCGACCAGGTAAACTATGTACACCACGATGTCCCGGTGACGTATTTCTCCACCGGCTATGCGCCGGACTATCACATGCAGACCGATGAGCCGCAGTATATCGAGTACGATCACATGGCGAAGATCGCCGGCTTCGTGCACGACATTCTGATGGCGGTGGCGACGAACAAGAATCGTCCGGCGATTGCCGGAGCTGATCCGAACTACCCGGCCTGCCGGTAGGACGTGCGATCGAAAAGGCGGCGTCGACTCTCGAGAGTCGACGCCGCCTTTTTGCCGCGACTGCGCTCGACTACTTCTCGTTCGGAAGGGAATAGGTGAGTCCGTACGAGTGCGCCTTCCCCTCGATGATGATCTCGAGTGCCCCGCTGATTCCTGCGAGTGCCCCGGTTCCGGATGCGGGAACGATCGTGATGCTCATCGACTGCGCACCGGCGTGCATCGTCGCCGAATGCTGAAGAATGAACGATCCTTCCTTTCCGTGAAGCTTCCCGAACACACGCTCGATCGCGACGTAGCCTGCCGAGCCTTTCGTGTAATCGCCACCAGTGAGCATCTGGCCCTTGCTCGTGCCTTCGAGATCGCCGTGAAAGACTTTGTCGATCGACATCCGTCCCATCAATGGGTCGCTGTCCTCGGCACCTTTGAGCGGGGCGAGTGCCACATCGAATGTGCCGGTCGCTTTTGTTGTCATGGTCTTGGTTGGTGAATGGGCTTTCTTTGCGGGCGCGATGACGTCAGCACTCTGGGCGCCTGCGAGCGAGGCCGCCAGCGCGAGGCCAGTGACTGCGTGTGTCGTGATTCGGTCGAGGAAGGGCATGCTGCGAAGTTACTCTCGCACCCCCGCCCGCGGAATCGTAAGTTATTGGAGCAGTTGCCACGCCAGCCCCGGGAACCGTGAAAGACCTGCCGTCAGCGCCCGACCCGCTCTTTCTCGCCTTCCAGATGGCCCTCGCCGGTCGGTATTCGATTGACCGCGAACTCGGCCGTGGCGGGATGGGCGTGGTCTATCTCGCGCGTGAGGTGCATCTCGACCGGCTCGTGGCGATCAAACTTCTCCCGCCGGAGCTCTCCGAACTTCCCGCGTTGCGTGATCGTTTCCTCCGTGAGGCACGGCTCGCCGCGAAACTGTCGCATCCGAACATCATCCCGATCCACGCCGTCGATGAAACGGACGGGTTCGTCTACTACGTGATGGCCTACGTTGACGGCGAGACGCTCGCCCAGCGCGTGCACGCGCGAGGGCCAGTCTCGGCCTCCGACGGAATTCGAATGTTGCGCGAAGTCGCGTGGGCGCTCGGCTATGCGCACACGCAGGGACTGGTGCATCGCGACGTGAAGCCCGACAACATTCTGATTGAAGGCATGACCGGCCGAGCGCTCGTCGCCGATTTTGGAATCGCCGCCGCTGCTGGCGATGTGATCGGCGACGGTGTGAGCGGAACGCCGGAGTTCATGAGCCCGGAGCAGGCGCTCGGGAGTGAAGTCGATGCACGATCCGACATTTATTCGCTCGGCGCGACGGCGTTTTATGCGTTTAGTGGGCGACTGCCGTTCGAGGGACGAACGGCGACAGAAGTGCTGGCGAAGCAGGTGACGGAGCAGGCACCGCCGCTCGGCGCGGTCGGAATCGCAGTACCGCGGAAGCTTGCGCTGCTCGTCGATCGCTGCCTCGCGAAAGATCCGGCGAATCGGCCGGAGAGTGCACAGGCGCTCGCGGAGCAACTCGGTGTGGCCATCGAGCAGAGACGGGAGCTGCCGGCGGCGTTGCGGGCCTTCGTAAAGCGTAATGGACGGATGGATGGGGGCGGAACATTGCTGTATGAGCTGGTGCTTTTCCTCGGATCTATCGGGGTCGCGTCGGTCAACGTGCCGATGGGCGTAATAGCGTTCGCCGTCGGCGCCGTCGCCGCGCCACTCGCCTTCGGTGTTGACGCGGCGCGCCGCTTGATGTCGCTCGGCTTCACGCACACCGACCTTGGACCTGCCTTTCGCACCGAGCAGGAGAGTGCGCGCGAAGAGCGCGCGGTGCAGCGCGGAAGTAGTCGTCGGATTGTCGAGTGGCTCGCAGGGCGTGTCGCGAGGATCGCTGCGACGACCACGGCCGTGATGATCCCGATCGGTTTTGTTCGATATCAGGGTAACTACGTTGGAGCAGTACTCGCGCCTATCTTCGGTCTTGGCGTCGGAATCACTGTCGTGGCCACCGTGGCATCGCTCGCTCTTCAGCAGGCGCATCGCGACGTCGACGTCGAGTTCTGGAGTTCGGTCTGGATGGGCCGTTTCGGCAAACTCGCCTTCGCGCTCGCCCGCAGATGGCGAGGCGCGAAACCCCTTGGTCAAGCGATGACCCATCGCGCTACCGAACTATCGCTCGGTATGGCGGCGGAACAGTTGTTCGAGAGCCTGCCGAAAGCCTCGCGGGAGGCGCTGGGAGATCTGCCGGCGCTGGTGCACCGACTTCAAGGCGATGCACAGCGGTTGCGTACCCGCCACGACGCGCTACAAGAGGCGATCACGCAGGCTGGGGGTGCGGCGTCTACCGAAGAGTACGCACCCGTGCGAGCGGAGCGCGATCTGCTCCACGACCGGCTGCGCGACGCCGTCGGCGCGCTCGAGACCATTCGATTGAATCTACTGCGCCTGCACGCCGGCTCGACGACACTCGAAGGACTGACGACACACATCGGACTCGCGGCTGAAGTCTCGGCCGAGGTCGAACGATTGATTGCCGCGCATGAAGATGTGAATGCCGCGCTGAAGTTTCCGCGCGCGATTGAACTCACACCGGTCTGACGAGAGTGGATTCGATTCGGCTTGACTCGAAAGAGAACCTCGGTGCGGAACGGGGCGCAGTGCGGGAAGAGCGGGAATTGCCGCAGCGCTACGCCGGCGCCACGCCGTTGGGGTCGGCGGCCGAGGTTTCGGGCTCCGGATTTCGCGACTGGCGTCGCATGGCGCTGCGATTCATTCGCGACGCGGCCATTGGTATCGCCTTGTTGGCTTCGGTTCCCATCGTCACTGTCGCGCGGGTCGGAGACACGGTATGGCGTGACGATGTTAACACGCGCATCAAAATCGTCGCGGCGAATCGTCTCCGCTCGTTGGCGCGTGCGCACGATGCGTCGATCACGCCAGGGCAGCCGGGCGCAGCTCTGAATGCGCTCGGAGGCCGACTTGGGTCGGCGACCTTTCCCGTGGTCGAAGTTCCTTCTCCGGCTCTTCCTTGGGATGCGCTGACGGTCACGCCCGAGATGTTTCGATCGGCGCGCCCGGGAGGTTGGCGAGGTCCGTACAGCGATAAGATCATAAGAGCCGTACCGGCCGGATTCTCTCCCGCCGAGTTGCATTTCTTACGGGTGGTCGCCGAGGCGCCGGTCTGGAGGAATTTTGATCTTGTAGCGCGCGCCCCGGCGGTGGACGTGATTGGCGGCGCCTTCCGGTTGCCGTTTCGCCCGGACGCATTCGCGCCGAGAATGCCGATTCAGCGATTCGCTTCGACGAAAGAACTAGCGTACGCCGGGGTCTCGCGCGCCGCGTACTATCTCGCGATCGGCCAGCGCGAGCGCGCCGAGGAGGTGCTGAGGACGGTCGTCGGATTCGGATTCGCAATCATAGACAACGGCACTACCGCTATCGACGCGTTGATCGGGCGTGTGATCGTCGAGATCGGACGCGACGGTCTCGCCCAGTTTTACGCGGTGACGGGCAATGCAAGTGGCGCAGCGCTCGCCGCCGCAGCGAAGCCGCCGGAGAGTGCGGGCCCGAGCCAGCGCCGTGACGCCCCGCTGCAGCATCTGCTGCGCGTCGCCGTCGACCCGGCCGAGCCTCGGTCGCTGCGGTACGAGAGTCTGTACACGCTATCGATTCAGCCCTGCACAAGCGTTCGCGGACTGCTGTTTGGCCCTCGTGCATCGGTCACCGAGGCGTTCGAACAGGCGAAGCGGGACTTGGCGCGATATCCGTCCGAGCGGGCCCTGATCGATTTGATGTCGCAGCAACTGAATCACGTACCGCAGCTGGCGGTGCCAGGAAGTTTTCGGAATCAGTTGGTTCTTGGTGCGTCAACGGTCGCTGGCGCGGTACTCCAGAATCCGCGAATGGCGGCCTGCATGCGCCTCCTGTCGGAGGCGAGCTACTAGGCGTTGGAACAAGGACAACAGCGTGCACTCGCAGTTGCAGTAGATCCGAGTTCGACGATAAAAAAGGGCGGGCGACCAAAGTCGCCCGCCCTTTTCCATCCCGTCGGATACGCCTACGGAACAACCTTCGGAACAGCCGCAGCCTTCGGATCAACCAAAACTTTCCGATCCTTCAAATGTTGCTCCATCTTCAACCTCGGTACGCCATCCTTCAGCCAATCCGGCGCCGGCTGATCACGCAGGAACGTGTCGAACCACTCCGTCATCCGCAGCGCGTAGTCCTTCATGTTCGTCGGCCGCGCGAGGCCGTGGTTCTCGCCGACATACTCGAGGAGCACCACGTCCTTGTTGAGATTGCGCAGATGGTTGTAGTACGTGATCCCCTGATTGAAATCGACCGCGCCGTCACGATCGTTGGCGAGAATCATCAGTGGGGTCGCGAGATTCTGCGCGAACTCCTGCGGCGAGTTGCGGCGATACGCCTCCGGCACGTCGTTCGGTCCGCCGGTGAAACGCCCCTGGCTCGCGATGAAGATCGCATTGTCCGACATGCCCGTGTTCCAATAGACGGAGCCGGCCATCGAGACCATGTCGGTCAGCGGTGCGCCGGCGACGCCGGTCTTGAACATCTTCGTCTGCGTCGTGAGGAAAGCGGTCTGGTAGCCGCCCCAGCTATGGCCCTGAAGGCCGACGCGCTTCTCATCCACGATGCCAGTGGCGAGCGCGGCCTTCACGGCCGGTAACACGCACCACGTCGCCGAGCGGCCCGGATCGTTCAGGTGATAGACGATGTCCGGCTTCAGAAACGCATAGCCGCGCGACGTAAAGACGCTCGGATTCGCATAGCGCGTCGCGTTCGGCTCGGTGTAGACGTTGTACTCCTGCGAGAGCTTCTCGTAGATGTACGTGAGCATCGGATACGTCTTGCCCTTTTCATAGCCAGCCGGGAGATAGAGCACCGCCTGATGATGACCGCCGCCGTTATCGCAGGTGTAATCGATCAAGCGAGCGCCCGGCGTCCACGCAACGTCCTTCTGCTGCGGGTTCGCGTCGGTGAGACGACGTTCGTTCTTGATGCCGCCGTCGGCGGCATACCAATCGGGGTACTTAACGACGGTCTGGCGCGAGAAGACCCACGTGTCGCTGTCGCGCGCTCGGCGATAGTTCACCTTCGCGTCTTCGAACGTGATGACCTTCGCGCCGCCCTTCATCGGGTCGACCTGCGAGAGCCCTTCCTTCTTCGTCCACTCGCCGTACGTCTGGAAATACATCGGCTTGCTGACGTCGATCTCGCGTTCCTTTGGATCGAAAATCAGACGCCCCTGATAGTGGATCTGATTCTTCTGCCCGTCACCGGTGATATTCACCGCCGAGCCGCCGGCGAGCGGCACGCGCCAGGCATCCCAGTTGTCGCGGATGAAAATGTTCTTGCTGTCCTTGCTCCACCCGATGAGCGCGCCGGGAACGGGCGGCTTCACCTGATTGTGATCGTCTTCGGTATTCCAAAACTTCGCGGGGACGCTGGCGGTGATCACCGTCGTCTTGCCGCTCTCGAAGTTGTAGGCCTTGTACTCGCCGAGCTCATAGTAGACGTAGACCGAGTTATCCGGCGAGAAGTTCGAGCCGCCGAAAGCGCCGCGACCGCCGCCACCACCGTTGCCGGGAACCTTCATCTGGATCGGCTTGCGCTCGCCAGTGGCGAGATTCACGGCGTACAGATCGCGGAATGCGTCGCCCTTCACGCTCGCCGCGACTTCGTACTTCGAGATGTCAGTTCCAACGCCCCACGTGTCCTTCGGACCGATCGCGACGTCGCGCAGTGTTTCATCGGCGAGGCGAACGTTCTTGCCCGTCGCAAACGCGTACGAGGCGAGATAGCTGAACGCACGGTCCTGCACTTCCTGCACCTGCTGCTGACTCTGGAGGCGCGGGTCCTTCCAGTGCCACAAGATCAGCGACGGCACGTCGGCGTCAGTCTGCGGCGCGGCCGCAACCTGGCCACCGGCACCGGCGCCGGGCGCGACACCATTCGTCGTTGGCGGCGTAAACGTGCCGGTGGACGGCGTGCGCGGCGGACGCGGCTCGCGAAGACCGAAGTAAATCATCTTCTGTCCGTCGCCCCACTCGAGCGCGCGGTCGCTGCTGATCACGAGTCCGCCTGACACGCCGAGATTCTTGCTCGTGATCTCGGTGGCCTTCGCGCCCGCGACGGCCGCATGCGTCCATGCGAGCACGGCGGCATCTTCTTCACCGGTTGCCGTATCGGGGACGACACGGATCGCCGCGAGCGCGTCCGTGCTGTCCGACCAAATCAGACGACGATACTGCGCCTTCTGCGACTCGAGCGTCCGCACCACACCGGTCGAAAGCTGACGGAGCTGAACGGCGTTGCCGACCATATCGCTGACGCCGGTGGCGTACGCGATCCAATCGCCACTCTCGTCAAACGCGAACTCTGTGACATTGCCGATCGGCTCGGCCGCGCCGGTCGCGAGATTTACGAGCTCGAGGGTCGTACCGGTCGGCGCGGCAGCCGCACCACGACCGCCGGCAGTGGGTGCGGCTGCGGTCGGAGCGTTGTGCTGAAGCGCGACCCAGTGCGACTTGTCACCGGCGAACTTATACGAGCGCACCGACTCGAATTCCTTCTTCGCGCCGGTTGTCGCATCGACGATCGCGAGCTTCGGCTGCGCTGTCGCCGCTGCGGCCGGAGCCGCCGGACCAGCCGCCGGACCAGCCGGCGCACCAGCGCCGCCTCGGCCGCCGCGTCCACTGCGGCCGGCATTCGCCGAACTCGCATACATCATGAACGCCACCCAACGGCCATTACCGCTGATCTGCAGCGCCGGATTCGCACCTCCCGGTGCGCCACCGCGACCGGCGCCACCAGCGCCTGCGGCGGCCGCTGCAGCAGTTGCATCACCAACGGCGAATCGCGTTTCCTTCGCGTCGGCGGACGTGCCGCGGATCACCACCTCTGCGTCGCCTTCCTGCGGCGCAATGATATACGCGAACAACTTGCCGTCGTTCGACAGCGCCAGATTGCGAAGGCCTTTCCACGAGAGAAGGTCGGGCAGCGTGAGCTGACGGCCAGTCGATGCGGCCGGCGTCCACTTCGAAACCGGCGTGGTGCCGGTCGTGCCGTACGCGGTCGGTGTTACGGCAATCGGCGCGGCCGCCTGCGTGGCTGGCGCGGCGTTCTGCGCTGCGGCCGACTGCGCCACAACGAGCAACGCTATCGTCACCGTACTGAGAAAGCGTGAGAATCGCATGAACCTGTCCTTATGCAACGGGAAGGGAAACAGCATTACGGTACGACAACGGGCTTCGGCGGCTCCACGACGTCATTCCAGTTCATCACGGAATTGAAAACCATATTGAACTCGCCGTGGTTCTGCCAGCGATAAATCGGATTGTTCGAGAACATGATCACTCGGCCGTGCCCCTTGTACGCGTTCGGCACGTCAACGGCGAACGGACGGTTGCGCAGCGAATCAGCGCCGACCATCAGGCCGGAAATCACCGCCGCATCACCACCCACATAGCGCGCGAGCACGTTCCCTTCGTCGGCGATGCCGACTCTGAACGGCGTCCCGCCGACGTACTTCACCGGAATCTTCTTGTCGGCGTAGCCATAGAAGACGGGGCTCTCCGGGCGCACGATCTCGCCTTGCACGAGCGGACGCTGCGACGTCAGCCCCGGCACGATCACTTTATCCACCGTGTGCGCAAAGCCGAACTCGATCGGCAACCGCGCCGCGTCGCCAATCGCGATCAGCGTGCCGCCAGCATCAAGGAACGCGCCAAAAGCATCGACGCCGGCTTGGCCCATTCCGCCCGACATATCATCGGTCGAGCCGTAATCGCCGAGGAACTTGTACTTGTCGGTCTTCTTGTACGACTGTGGTTTTGCGGCGGGCTTCGCGAGTGACGCCGTTTTCCCAAGATTCTGCTCGGCCATCAGGATCACGTCGTACTTGTCGCGCAGCTTGCCCTGCGTGAGCTGCTCCTTGAAGATCAAATCGTACGGCACGCCGAACTTGTCGAATGTCAGGCGATACCAGCCGAGGTTTTGCGTGCTGGTCCACGCCGAGTAGATCGCGACGCGCGGGACATCCGCATTGTGCATCGGGACCGTTGGAACGGCCGTGAGCATTGCCGCGGTCAGGCCGAATTCAGCAACCGCCGCCTTCACGGCCGCGGCCTGCGACATATCGGTGATCACGAACGAACCGGCGGGATAGGTCGCGCTATCAACCTTGAACGACTTCTCGGCGATCTGCATCGGAACGTTCTTCAGCTTGTACCGGAGCGCGATCATGTTGTTTGAGCCGAGGTGCGCGACGGCGATGCCGGCCGACGCGTTGCCGCTCGTTGCGCCCTTGAGCGTGACCTTCTCGACGTCCTTCGTCGCGACCTTGAGAATCGTCGAATCACCGATCTCAGCGACGTCGATGTTGAACGCGTAGCCCATCGACCAGCCGCTGTCGTCGTACGTCGTGAGACGCGCGTCGGGGAACTGCTGCTTCTCGAT
>JAYVPN010000043.1:0-30651 GCA_043757365.1 Gemmatimonadota bacterium
CGGCGACGCCGTCTTCGAGGAAGACCATCACTCGATGGTGATGGTGCGCGACATCGAGATGTATTCGATGTGCGAGCATCACATGCTGCCGTTCTTCGGCAAGGTGCACATTGCCTACATCCCGAACGGCAAGATCGTCGGACTCTCGAAGCTGCCGCGCATCGTCGAAATCTTTGCGCGACGGCTGCAGGTGCAGGAGCGCCTCACCGAACAGGTGGCGCAGGCCATCGAGGAGACGCTGAAGCCGGAAGGCGTTGGCGTCGTGATAGAGGCGTATCACCTCTGCATGATGATGCGCGGCGTCGAGAAGCAGAACTCCAAGACGATCACGTCGGCGCTTCGCGGCTCGTTCCGCGACGACGGAAAGACGCGCGACGAGTTCCTGCGGCTGGCCTACGGTCCGTCGACGCCGCTGCGGTGAGTTCGAGCGGCAGCGCGAGCGGCAGCGCGAGCGGCGGTGGGGGCCGGCTGGCCGGGCGGGTCGCCGTCGTCACGGGCGCGTCGCGCGGGATCGGGGCGGCGATCGCCGAGGCATTGGCGGCGGACGGCGCAGCCGTTGCGCTGGTGGCCCGAAGCGGCGCGGCGCTGGCCTCGCTCGCGTCGAAGATCGGCGGCGGGGCGATCGCGGTCCCGTGCGATGTGAGCAACGCGGCCGCCGTGCACGCGGCGATTGCCGACATTCAAAAGCGCCTCGCCGCGCCGCCGACGATTCTCGTCAATAACGCCGGCCTGTTCGAAATCGCGCCGCTCGCTGAGACGAGCGAGGCGTCGTTCGAAGGCGCCATCGACATCAATCTCGTCGCGCCGTTCCGCTTCGTGCGTGCGCTGCTCCCGCTGATGCGTGCGGCGGGAGGCGGCCACGTGGTGACGATCGGCTCCGTCTCCGATCGCAACGCATTCCCCGGCAATGGCGCGTACTCGGCTGCAAAGTTCGGCGCCCGCGGGATGCACGAGGTCCTGCGCGCCGAGACGCGAGGGAGCGCGATTCGCGCGACCTTGGTGAGTCCGGGGCCGACCGATACGTCGCTCTGGGACGAGATCGATCCGGACACGCGCCCAGAGTTCCCCAACCGCGCCGACATGCTTCGCGCGGATGATGTGGCACGGGCCGTGCTCTTCGCGCTCACGCAGCCACCGCGCGTGAACATCGACGAACTCCGAATTTCACCGGCCTGAGTTCGCGCCATGCACGTCGAGCTGATCGACCGACTGCGGTGCATAGCGGCGCACGAGGATTCGTGGCTCGTCGCCGCAGTGACTGAGACGGTCGATCGCAGCATCATCGCCGGCGTACTCGGTTGTCCGGTGTGCGGCGCTGAGTATCCAGTGACCGATGGCGAGGTGTGGTATTCAAGTTCTCGGGCAACGGCGGCCGCGGAGGACGCGGACCTTGCGGCGCGGACGGACGCGGACGACGAGATACGATTGGCTGCGTTGATCGGCGTTGACGAGCGGGGTGGGCTCTATGCATTGCAAGGCGCCGAAGGGCGTTTCGCCGGCGCGCTGGAACAGGTGGAGTCGGTGCAGCTCATTCTCATTGACCCACCGGTTGGCGCGCTCGCGCCGGCGATCATTCGCGGGGCGGGGGAGCGAATCCCGCTTGCGACAGGATCGCTCCGCGGGATCGCGCTCGAGAGTGCCGCGGAGGTGATGCTCGAAGCCGCCGCGCGCGCTCTCGCGCCGCGTGGGCGGCTCGTAGCCCCCGCCGACGCGCCGGTCCCGGCCGGCATCACCGTGCTGGTGCGCGACACCCGTCAGTGGGTCGGCGAAGCCGGCGCGCGGAGTTCGCCGCCAGTCACGTTGCGGCGCTCGCCGAACTGAGCGCCGCAACGCCGAGCCATCGCTCCCGCTAGTGTGCCGCCGCGGGTGGCGCGGTTGTCTCTGCCTCGGCGTACAGCGCGTCGATCATTTCCTTGTAGTCTTTTTCGATCACGCGCCGCTTGACCTTGAGCGTCGGCGTCAGCTCGCCGCGTTCGACCGAGAAGTCGTGCTCGAGCAAGGCGATTTTCTTCGGCATTTCGAAGCTCGCGAGACCGGCGATTTCTTTCCCGACTTCCTTCTCCATCTTCGCGATCACGATCGGCAGCGCCAGCATCTGCTTTGCGTCGGTCCACGCGAGCTTCTTGATCGCCGCCCATTTCTTGAGCTGATCCCACTCCGGGACGACGAGCAACAGGACGAACTTGCGCTTGTCGCCGAGCATCACGGCCTGACTGACGTACTTATTATTCTTGACTTTGTTTTCGATCGGCTGCGGCGCGACGTTCTTGCCGCCGGCGGTGACGATGATGTCTTTCTTGCGGTCGGTGATCGCGAGATAGCCATCGGCGAGGACGCCGATGTCGCCGGTGTGAAACCAGCCGTCGGCATCGATCGCTTCCTTCGTCGCGTCGGGGTGGTTGTAGTACCCCTTCATGATCTGCGGGCCGCGGGCGAGAATCTCACCGTCGGCGGCGATCTCGACTTCGACGCCTTCGATGAGCGGCCCGACCGTCCCGATCCGGAAATGCTCAGGCGTGTTCACGGCGATGACGGGCGACGTTTCCGTCAGGCCGTAGCCCTCGAGAATCTCGAGGCCGGCGGCGTAGAAGAACTTGTTGATCTCCGGCGCGAGCGGTCCGCCGCCGGAGACGAAATAGCGCAGACGGCCGCCGGTGCGTTCCTGCAGTTTGGAAAAGACGAGCTTGGTCGCGATCCCGTACTTCCACGCCAGCAGTCCGGCCGGCGTGCGACCGGCAAGCTTTTCATCCGCCCACTGCTCGGCGACGCGTCGGGCCCAGAAGAAGATCTGCTTTTTCACGAAGCCGCCGGAGAGCGCGCCTTCGAGGACCCGCGCGTACATCTTCTCGTAGAGGCGCGGCACCGACATGCAGAACGTCGGCTTCACTTCCATCAGGTTGGCTGGCACCGTGTCGATCGACTCGGCGTAGGCGATCGACGTTCCGGTTGCCCAGTAGAGATAGTCGCCCATTCGCTCGAAGATGTGGCAGAGCGGAAGAAACGAGAGCGCGACATCTTTGCCGCTGAACGGAATGACATCGCGGCACGCCATCACGTTCGAGTAGATGTTGTCGTGCGTCAGCATGACGCCCTTCGGTAATCCGGTTGTGCCGGACGTGTAAATCAGTGTCGCGAGATCATCGGGGCCGACGGCGAGCGCTTCCCGCTGCCAGCGCGCTGCCGCGTCGGCGTTCTCGGACGCGGTGCCCTTCGCCTCGAGTTCGCCGAGGGTCAGATCGATGCCGTGCGATTTCTCCGTACCGAACGAAATCACGTGCTTCAGTGCCGGAAGTTCGCCGCGAATCGTCGCGATTTTTTCCGCCTGCTTTCCGTTCGCGACAAAAATCGCCGATGAGCCGGAGTCTTTCAGGATGTGCGCGATCTGATCGGGCGGCAGTGTCGGGTAGACGGTCACATCAGTGAGGCCGATCGTCAGGCACGCCCAGTCTGCGAAGGCCCATTCGGGGCGATTCTCGGAGAGAATCGCGATACGGTCGCCGCGCACGGCACCGATCGACGTGAGTCCGAGCGCGATGCGTCGCACCCGATCACGCACCGTCGCATGCGCGATGGGTTCGTATTTTCCGTTGACCCGCACCTGATAGGCGTCGGGACGCGCGTGCTTCTCGAGGACGTCGAAGAACAGCTGGTTCAGGGTTCCGGGCGTGGAACGCCGCGGTGCGCCTTTGGCGGGCATCAATGCACTCCGGGGTGTGGCGGTTTTACTGTCCCAGAATTGTACCCACGGACCCGGCGGGCGCCATATCGCCCGTCCGTGTGATTTATGGGAGCTTTGGGACTACCACCAGCACGAAGCGCGCCGGGCTGCCGGGAATCTGTACGCCGCGGTATCGCACCGTCGCCAGCACGACGAAGGAATCCCTGACGGCCTGCAATCCCACCGGACGCAGCCGAAGGTGGCGACCGGCCGAGCCGTCGGACGTCGTGGTATCGACGAGCGACGGAGCGGCGCTCGATTTGTTCCAGAGCGTCGCGACCGTGGTATCGCTCTGCACGAGCGCCTTGCCGCGATAGAAGGCCTGATATGACACGAGCCAGCCGGTGCTTCCCGTGACCCCGCCGGCGGTGTCACGCGTGATCACGCGCACGCCGAACGGGCTCGATACGTTCGTCGACGGGTTGTCGATCAGCGCGTAGTTCAGCGTATCGACTTTCTTGCTTGTGACGATCAACGTATCGGGACGGCGCGAGATGAGCAGGATGCGCTGCACCGACTGCAGGCCGGCGGCCGACGCGATGATGCGCGCCCCGCCCGCGCGCGCCTGCGCGGTGACGATCCCCGTCGGGCTGATCGCCACGGTGCTGTCGAGCGTCAAATACTTGATCGCCGGGTTTGCGACGACAGCGCCGTTCCCGTTGAATGCGACCGCGTGCAACGGCGCAACTTTGCCGAGCGAATCACGCAGCGTGTCGCCGGTCAGGACACTCGGAAAGGCGAGCGTGTCGAACTCGAGCGAGACGATCTGGGTCGGGCCGGTCGACGTATCGGTGCAGGCACCGACGACCGCCGCGAGAACGAGCGCGAGTACGAGCGCGAGCGGCGCGACACTGCGCGCGATCCACGATCCGCCCCGGATCATTTTTCGAACCGCTCGGCGAGCTGCGTCGCGAGGTTCACGTACGCCTGCGAACCGACGTCGGCCGGTGCGCGCAGGACGGCCGGCTGGCCGGCGGCGAAGGCGTCGCTTACTGCCGCGCTCCGCGGGATCACGAGATCGAAGACGAGATTCTTCGGAATGTGCGCGCGGATGTAATCGGCCGTGCGTTCGCAGGCCGGATTTCCCGCCTCGTACATCGTGAGGAGAATGCCGTCGAAGGTGAGCGCCGGGTGTTTGGAGACGACGTCCTGGATACCGCGCAGGATCTGCGGCGTCGTCTGCAGCACCAGCGGCTCGCACTGGAGCGGCACAATGACACGGTCGCTCGACGCGAGGACGCGGCGGGTGATGGCGCCCAATCCCGGCGGCGTGTCGACCACTACAATGTCGCAGCGCTCGGCGGCCGCTTCGAGCATCCGCGGGAGCATGTCGCCCTTGGCGATCTGGTCGGCGTAGTCCGAGTGATCGACGTCGTCGGCGACCGAGCCGACGAGCATCACGCGGAGCCACGGCAGCGCCGTCGGGAGAATGACGTCTCGGAGCGGACGCGTGCCGTTCAGATAATCGGCGAACCCGTACGTGGCGTGTCCCTTTTTCAAGCCGGCGCCGTAGCGCACCGAACCCTGGGGGTCGACATCCACGATCAGTGTTTTGAGCCCGCGCCGTGCGAAGGCGGCGCCGAGGTTTACCGCAGTTGTGGTCTTGCCAACACCGCCCTTCTGACTGACGACCGCGAGGATCTTGCCCACGTCAGCCCTCGCTCGTCGGCATCGTGCCGCTGGTCGGGTGTCGTAGCTGCTCGAGCGTTGCTTGTGCGTGGCGGACCCATCGTTCCGCTTCTTCGCCGGAGGGCGGCTGGGCAAGGAATGCCTGCAAGTGCTTCTCCGCGCCCGTCGGGTCGCTGCGTTTGAGCAGAAGAAAGGCGAGGCCATAATGCGCGCCCGAGAGCGTCGGGTCGAGCTCGAGGGCGCGCCGATAGGCACGCACGGCCTCGTCGAGCCGGCCGGTCCGCGAGAACGCGATGGCCATATTCTGGAGGACCCGCAAGTCATCAGGCTGGTCGCGCAGGGCAAGCCGATACGACGTCAGCGCGGCGTCGTAATCGCCCTGACGTTCGAGCACCAGCGCCTCGTTGAGATAATCGAGTCGTTGGGGTTTCGGCGGGCTCTGGGAACTGCCGCCGAGCAGGCGGCTCAACCAGGACATTACGATGCGCGGGCGGATGGGCGTGGGCCAAATCGCGGACACAGGATGAGACACCGCGCCCGCCAAAAACGGCGAACACGGGAGCCGGGCGCACTGCCTCGCAGTGCCTCGCAGTGCCCAACGATAGACGCTCCGGCACCGCTCTACGGCACAAGCTATTCCCCCGCCGGAGGAGGAGCAACCGATGGTATCCGCTTCGGGGTCCCGCCTATAGCTTCAAAACATGCCCAAACGCGCCGCCGGCCAGCAGCATCAGAAGGAGCTGTTCATCGTCGATTGGCCGCTATTCGGCGAGCTCTCCCGCGCCCTCGCGTTGCGCGTGGCCCGGGAGTTCGACCCGGAAATCGTGGTTGGAGTCGCAACCGCCGGCGTCGTCCCGGGCGCCGTTGTGGCCGCCATGCTCGACCGACCGTTCCATTCGATGCTCGTGAGCCGGCGACACGCCACCGAGACGGTGCGGGAGACGCCCGCCGTCTTCGGCGCCGCGCCGCATGAGGTGCGCGGCAAGCGGGTGTTGATCGTCGACGAAACCTGCAACTCTGGCGCCACGATGCGTCTGGCGATCGCGTCGATTGTGAACGCGGGAGCGACCGACGTGCGAACGGCGGTGAGCTTCAAGACTGGGTCATTTCAGCCTGAGTACTTTGCGCTGGAGACGGAGAGCACGATCGTGTTGCCGTGGGATAAGGAGATACTGGTTGACGGGGAGCTCAGTCCGAATCCGAAGTACTCGGGGTAGAAAGGGCAATCGCGAGTAGAGGGTAGTCAGTAGTCGGTACACCGTTCACGTGAACGCAAACCAGGAAAGTCCGCTCGGCCAACTGGCCTCGCGGACTTTGCTTTTTTTGTTCGAAACGCGAACGGTCTACCGTGTACCGTCTACCGTCTACTCGTAGTTGCGGTTCCTACCCAGCAATCTCGGCGGCTGCGTCAGCGTAGCTCACGCCCGCAGCCATCCGGTCGTACAGATGCCCCATCACCTCCGCCGATCCCACCAAAAACCGGCACCGGTGACTCCCACTGCTTCGGCACTCCACCTCGAGCACCGCCAGCGGTGCCGCCGCCGTCCGCCCGAAGAAGTCGGCAAACAATCCGGTGGTGTAATGGCACGCCGGATATTGCAGACCGCTCGTCGGATCGGCTTCGGCCCAATCTTCTGAATCGACGAGCGCCACCACATCGTGCAGCGATGTGACCGTGATCTCGCCCCACCCGCTCTCCTTGAGAAACGCAGCGGCGAAGGACTGGAACGAATCCACGTCAAGCGCGTCGGCGTCGGGCATTCCCCGCGCCGAGAGCCAGCCGTGGAACACCGCGTAGATCGACTCGCCGCCGGCGTAGCCCGATTCCTGCAAATAGGTCGCGAACGCGCCGCCCGTGTCGCGGATGAGCGCGTTGCGCAGCGCCGCCAGCGACTGACGGGGAAAAGCGACGAACTGCGAGGAGGCGAGATCCAGTGTAGTCATAGCTGAATGAAAGAAACCGTCATCGCACAAGGCGGCGCAAGAGTTCGGCCTCATCGATAATGTCCGTTCCGAGCGCCTGCGCCTTCTCCAGCTTGCTTCCCGCCTCGGCGCCAGCGACGAGCAGGCTCGTCGCTTTGGAGACCGAATCCGTCACCTTGCCGCCGGCGGCCTGGATCATCTCCTTGGCCTCGGTGCGGCTCAAAGTCGGGAGGATCCCAGTGATGACGACCGTGAGCCCCTTGAAGACACTCGATACCTCCTGCTTCCGGGGCTCATCCGTCCGCATGCCGCTCACGACGAGGCGCTTCAGCAGCTTGGCGATGGTCGCGTCGGCAAAGTATTCGGCCACCGACTTCGCGATCGTCGGCCCAATGCCGTGCACCGACTCGATCTCCTCTTCCGAAGCTTTCGAGAGCGCGTCGAGCGTCCCGAACTGGCGCGCCAGCACCAGCGCCGCCTCGGCGCCGACATGCCGAATGCCGAGCCCGAAGAGCAGGCGGGAGAGTGGCTGCTGCTTGCTCGCTTCGATTGCCGCGACGAGCGACTCGGCGCTCTTCGCGGCGAACCGCTCGAGTTCGACGATTGTGTCGGCCTTCAGCGTGTAGAGGTCCGCCACATCGTGCACGAGCTGCGCATTGAGCAGCTGCTCAATGCGCGCGTACGAGAGCCCGTCGATGTCCATCGCGCCGCGCGACGCGAAGTGCACCATCGCCTCGAGGCGGCGGCCGGGGCAAAAATCATTTTCGCAGAAGAGATCCTTTTCGTCGACGCGAACCTTCGTGCCGCAACTCGGACACGTGGTTGGAATCACTGGAGAGAGTGGCGGATGCTTCGGATCGCGTTTCTCCGGCACCGGGCCGATGATTTTCGGAATCACATCGCCAGCCCGCTTGAGCAGCACGAAATCGCCGACGCGCAGATCCTTCTGCTTGATCAGTTGGAAGTTGTGCAGCGTGGCATAGGTGACGGTCGTGCCGCCGACTTCCACCGGCTCAAGTACAGCATACGGATTGATCTTCCCCGTACGCCCGACGTTCACTTCGATCGCGAGCAATCGCGTTTCCGCGATATCCGGTGCGAACTTCCGCGCGATCGCCCAGCGCGGCACGCGACCGCCGACATCGCCAAGCTCCCCTTGCAGCGCGAGTGAATCGACCTTCACCACCATCCCGTCGATGCCGAAGTTGAGCTCGGCCCTTAACGTGTTTTCGATCAGATGGCCCTGCGCGTATACCTCGGCGAGCGTGTCGCAGCGTTTGCGATGAGGCGCGACCGAAACGCCCCACCCGACGAGAGTCTCCAGCAACTCCGACTGCGTCGCGAATGGTAGCGGCGCGTTTCCCGGAACGGCATAGGCATAGCCGAAAAAGCGGAGCGGACGGCTCGCCGTGATCGAGGAATCCTGCTGACGGAGCGAGCCCGCCGCCGAGTTACGCGGATTCGCGAAGACCGGCTCGCCGGCGGCGGCGCGCTCTTCGTTGAGCGTCTCGAAACCATCGAACGGGAAATAGACTTCGCCGCGGATTTCGATGACTGGCGGGTGATTCTTGCCCCGCAGCCGCAGCGGGATTTCGCGAATCGTCCGGAGGTTCGCCGTCACATCTTCGCCGACACTGCCGTTGCCGCGCGTCGCGCCGGTTACGAAAACGCCGTCGCGATAGGTGAGACTCACGGCGGCGCCGTCGATTTTGAGCTCGGCGGAAAAGCCGCTCGTACTGACCGAATCGCCGGCGACTTTCACCGCCCGCGTCGCCCACTCGTCCACCTCCTCGTCGGAGAAGGCGTTGTCGAGCGAAATCATCGGCAAGAGATGCGTGTGCTTCGCGAAGCTCGTCGCCGGCTCAGCGCCAACGCGCATCGTTGGCGAATCGGCCGTCCGGAGTTCGGGGTGCTCGCGCTCGATCGTCTGCAGCTCGCGAAAGAGACGATCGTACTCCTTGTCGGAGAGCGTCGGGCGATCGAGGACGTAGTACTGGTACGACGCATGCTCGAGCATGCGCCGCAACTCGTCGGCGCGGTCTGCCGTCTTCAACCGATCACCCCTTCGCTTCTTCGTCGATCACCTGCAGGGTGACGCCGACGAGCCGTTCGAGCTCCTCGTCCGATGCCTTCGGCAGCAGCGTCTCCGACCACATGTGGTCTTCCGACTGCGCATAGCGGTCGAGGAGGCGGCGCATGAACGAGACCAGCGCGATGCGCTGCAGTTCAGAGTGACGCTGTTCCTTGGGCTGCGCGCTCGACGACCGCTGGAGCGACTCGAACCGGTGCGCGTTGCGGAGCGCCTTGGCGGTGAGATCGGCGATCACCTGGCAGAACCGCACGTCGGCGTCGCTGAACGGCTGCGCGTCGCGTTCGGTGCGGAGGAAAATCGCGCCGATGGTTTCGGTGCGCCACCGGATCGGCACGACGATGATCGACCGCACGTTGCGGTTGCCGAGCGAGTCGCGCATCGCTTGGAACATCGGATCGTTGAGCGCGTCGGCGACGAATACCGTTTCGCCTGACTCGAACGCCTTCTTCAGTTCCGGATAGCGGTCGAGATCGACGACGAGATTGCGGATCGACGGATCTTCGTAGCTCGCGACGAGCCGCACTTCGCTGCGCTCGCCGGCGAGGAAGATCGAGCAGCGGTCGAGCCCGAAGTTCTGGCCGAGTTTGCGCGAAATCGTCTGCAGGATGTCGACGAAGTGCAGGGAGGCGCTGATCTCCTGCAAAATGTCGACGATCGCGACGAGGTTGTCGCGCTCGCGTGTGAGGTCGGCGACTTTCGCCTCGAGGCGGGTAACGTCGTCCTGTGTGGCAACCGGTTCGGTCATAGCTTCCTCAGCCGTTCGGCGGCTTGCTGCTTGTAGAGCGCGTCGGTGGCGTCGTGGAGCGGCGCCTTGGCGATGAACTCGTATTGTTCGCGCGCCCGCGCCTTGTCACCGCGGTCGGTATAGATGGCGGCGAGATCGAGCCGGTGGACGATGCGCGTCGGATCGACTTTCACGGCGAGTTCGAGCAGCCGTTGCGCTTCGCTCCACGAGGCACGCGAGAAAACGTCGGCGCCCAAGAACGACTTCGCGAAGATCCGAGCCAGACCGTTGATGCGCATGATCTCCGCGTTCCACATCCCGAGCACGTGCAATGCGCCCGGATGGAGGGAGTCGGCCTTGAGCGCGTCGAGCGATTCGAGCCGAACGATCTTCGCGTACTTGATACGATCGCGCGTCCCGAGTGTGAGCGCCTTACGGCCGGCGACGCGCGCCGCGCAGAAATGTCCCTCGGCGTCGCGAGGGTTCACGCCGATCGCGGCGGCCGCGTGTACCGTCGCCGCAGTCATCAGCGAGTCCTGCCGTGCTCCTTTCGGCGCGAGCTCGGAGAGGTCGGTTTCGACGCGGGCCGCTTTCCAGAGCGCTTCATAGTTCTTAGCTTCGACAGAGAGCGCCTTCATGTACGAATCGAGCGCGCTCTGCGCTTTGTGCTCGGCGTACTCGCGGTCGCCGAGCGCGATCTGGTCTTTTGCTGTCTGGGCGCCGAGCGGATGCGCCGCTGCATCGGTCGTCGCGATTGCAACGGCCAGCACGAGGGCGGGGAGGACCGACTTTTTCACACAGGACCACATGCGCCAGGGCTCCGGGTACGTGACGTATAGACTGCAAAACGTAGAGTGCGCGAGGCGCACCGGTCAATGACGCTCCGCGACCTCATCGAGCGCAAGCGTGACGGTGATCACATCCCGGCATCGGAGTGGCGCGAGTTCACCCGCGCCCTCGGGGCCGGGGAGCTGCCGGATTATCAGGTCTCGGCGTTGCTGATGGCGATCTACTTTCGCGGGCTCGACGAGGATGAGACCGTCGCCCTGCTGGAGGGGATGATCGCCAGCGGGAAGACCCTGCATCTCGATCATCTCACGATGGGTCGCGTCGACAAGCATTCGACAGGTGGAGTGGGCGACAAGGTATCGCTGATCCTCGCGCCGCTCGTGGCCGCCTGCGGCGTGGCCGTGCCGATGATGTCAGGACGAGGCCTCGGACACACCGGAGGTACGCTCGATAAGCTCGAGTCGATTCCCGGCTTTGATACGCGCCTCTCGCTCTCCCAGGCGACCGCGCAGGTCGAGCGGCTCGGCTGCGCGCTGATCGGTCAGACCGGCGAGATCGCGCCTGCCGATAAGAAACTCTACGCGATGCGCGACGCGACGGCGACGGTGGAAGCTATTCCGTTGATCGCCGCGAGCATCATGAGCAAGAAGCTCTCGGAGTCGCTGACCGGACTCGTGCTCGACGTGAAGACTGGTGTCGGCGCGTTTTTGCCGAAGCTCGACGACAGTATCAAGCTCGCGCAGACGATGATCGGGCTCGGGGCGCGTCACAATGTTCCGGTGGTTGCGCTTCTCACGAATATGGACGCGCCACTCGGCGTGGCGTGTGGCAACGCGAACGAGGTCGTCGAATCGATCGAGACGCTCCGCGGTGGTGGTCCGGCTGATTTGCGCGAACTGACGCTGCGGCTCGGAGCGGAGATGCTCGTACTCGGCGGCGCGGCGACGACCATCGCGGCGGCGCGTGAGCGATTGGAGCGAGCGATCGCGAGCGGCGCGGCGCTCGAGAAGTTCCGCGCGATCGTCGAGGTGCAGGGCGGCGATCCGCGCGTGTGCGACGATCCGCGCGCGATCGTCGCGCAGCCGGCGGTCAGCGAATCGTTCGTTGCGACGCAGGATGGTTACGTGACACGCATCGATCCGCGAACGGTGGGCAAGGGGATCACGGCGATGGGCGGTGGCCGAACGAGGATGGATGACGTCGTCGATCCGTCGGTTGGCTTTCTGATCATGGCGCGGCTTGGTCAGGCGGTGCGGAAGGGTGACCAGCTTGCGGTGATCCAGGCGAAGGACGCGACAACGCTCGCGGCCGGGCGCACGGCTCTCGCCGCCGCGTTCTCCGTTGAAGACCACGCGAAGCCGGTGCCGCCGTTGGTCTCGCATCGCATCAGCTCGGACGGTGTCCAGCTTCGTGGCTGACGCGTTGAAGTGGCCTTGCGTGCGGCCCCTGCGACCGGTCATTTTTTAGTCGACTCTGCGAGGATATACCCAATGGAAAAATTCTCGAAACTGGCATCGATGGGCGCCGCTGGCGTCGCCGTTGGCACGTTTGCGCTCTATCTGTTTCTGCTCGCGATTCCATTTCGCCCAACGTTGACGGGTGGAGCGATTGGCGCCACGGGCGGAATCGATCAGGTCGGCTGGCAGGTGTTGGCGGTCGCGATGCTCGTGCCGGTTGCGATTTTGGCGGGGGCGCATTTGGCGCTTGCCAAACAGTTGAAGGATGGACCGCAGCCGATGCACAGCTGATCTCGTACTGCGGGCTGAGTGGGAGTTCAGTGGGAGTGCAGTGGGAGTTCAGTGGGAGTTCAGTGGGAGTATCATTAGGGCATGTCGGCCTCCCCCAGCCGTTTCCGATTTGCCTCAAGCGGTGCCTCAACGGGCGGCGCGGCCGATATCGCCGCTCAGTTGCGCCCGCGACTTCGCTTCATCTTGCGATGCTTCACGATCCTGTTCAGCTTCGTTGCGCTCACGGTGTTGCTGCGGGTCGCCCGTGGTCCCTATGTGGCAGGCGAAGCGCAGGTTAAGGCGCTCTTTTTTTCACCCTCCTCGCGCTCACGCCGATCAACGTGTGGGCAGACTGGCGTCTGCGGCCGAACGCTGAACTCTCGTTGGAGACGCTTCGCCGATTCGAACTCGTCATCTTCGCGCCGATCGCAATGTTTGGGGCGGCCGCGATGTACGTCGATTTCCTGACCTACGCGGCTGTGATGCCGTCGCTGCCGGTGGACTTCGGACTGGCCGGCGCCGGAATCGCAGTTCCGGCGATTGTCGCGTACGGAGTGCTGATTCCGAATACGTGGCAGCGGTGCGCGACTGTCGTGGCGGGGCTCTCGGCTCTCGCGTTCGTTCCTGACTTGTACAGCGCATTGCAGCACGATATCCCGACGGGTGCGTGGATCACGTTCTTCTCTGTGAAGCTCGCATTCATCGGCATCGCCGCGTCACTGGCCATCTTCGGCGCGTATCGCATCGAAGCCGCCGACAGCGCAGCCAGCGCAGCGCGGCAGCTCGGCCAGTATCTGCTACTCGAACAGATCGGTGCCGGCGGAATGGGGGAAGTGCATCGCGCCGAGCACCGCTTTCTTCGCCGCCCGTGCGCCGTGAAGCTTATTCGCGCGGACCAGGCGGAAGACCCCGAGGTGCTCAAGCGGTTCGAGCGCGAAGTGCAGGCGACGGCGGCGCTCACGCATCCGAATACGGTGCAGATCTTCGACTACGGTATCGGCGACGATGGCACCTTCTTCTACGCGATGGAGTATCTGCCGGGTCTGTCGCTGCACGATGTGGTCGCGCGCGGCGGACCAATGCCGCCGGCGCGGGCGGCGCACATTCTCCATCAGGTCACCGGGGCGCTCGTCGAGGCGCACGCGGCTGGCTTGACGCATCGTGACATCAAGCCGGGCAATGTGATGCTGTGCGAACGTGGCGGTGTCGCCGACGTCGCCAAGTTGCTCGACTTCGGGCTCGTCGTTTCGCGGACCGAAGGGATGAACGATAAGCGCCTTACGCAAGCGGGAATGATTCTCGGAACGCCGGCGTATATGTCGCCCGAGCAATGCGCCGGCGAAGACCAGCCGGGCGTGTCGAGCGATCTCTACAGCCTCGGTGCGGTCGCGTATTTCCTGCTCACCGGACAGGCGCCGTTCGAAGGCCGCGGACCGATGCAGGTGATCGCGGCACACTTGTACGAAATGCCGAAGCCGCCCCAGGAACTGCAGCCTGCAGTGCCGGTTGATTTTGACGCGCTCGTGATGCGCTGTCTCGCGAAGTCACCAGCCGAGCGCTATGAGGATGCGAAATCGTTGCAGCAGGTGCTCTCAACTATTCGGGCGGGGATGCCGTGGTCGGAGGAGGATGCGCGGCGGTGGTGGGCGAATACTCTCAGCTAGTGCGAGTGCGAGTTCAGTGGGAGTTTTAGTGCGAGCAGCGAGTAGTAGAACTCCCACTGAACTCGCACTCGCAGTTAGATATCAAGATTCGACGCAAACTTAGCATTCGCCTCAATAAATAGTCTGCGCGGTTCAACTTCATCTCCCATCAACGTCTGGAAAATCTGATCGGCCATCACCGCATCCTCGACATTCACGCGCAGAATCGTCCGTGTCTCCGGATCCATCGTCGTCTTCCAGAGCTGATCCGGATTCATTTCGCCGAGTCCTTTGTAGCGCTGGATATTGAGCGTGCTCTTCTCGCTCGCTCCCATTAGTCGCTTGGCGATCTCATCACGCTCGGCCAGATCATAGGCGTAGTACTCTTCCTTGCCCTTGGCGACACGGAAGAGCGGCGGCTGCGCGATGTAGACGAAACCGTTTTCGATCAGCTCCGGCATCTGCCGATAGAAGAACGTCAGCAGTAGCGTCCGAATATGCGCCCCGTCGACGTCGGCGTCGGTCATGATGATGATCTTGTGATAGCGCGCGCTCTCGATCGAGAACTCGTCCTTGATTCCCGCGCCGATCGCCGTGATGATCGTGCGGATTTCTTCATTCGAAAGAATCTTGTCGATGCGCGCCTTTTCGACGTTCAGGATCTTGCCGCGCAGCGGCAAGATGGCCTGGAACATGCGGTCGCGCCCCTGCTTCGCCGAACCGCCGGCCGAGTCGCCCTCGACGAGGTAGATCTCGCACATCGCCGGATCGGAGAGTGAGCAGTCGGCGAGCTTGCCCGGCAGATTGCCGACGTCGAGCGCCGACTTCTTGCGGGTGAGATCGCGCGCCTTGCGGGCGGCTTCACGTGCCCGCGCGGCCGAGAGTGCCTTATCGATCACGATGTTGGCGACGCGCGGGTGTTCCTCGAGGTACGCTGAGAGGAACTCGCCGATCACCGTCTTCACCGCGCCTTCGACTTCGGAGTTGCCGAGCTTCGTTTTCGTCTGCCCTTCGAACTGCGGCTCGCGCACCTTCACCGAAAGCACGGCCGTGATGCCCTCGCGGACATCCTCGCCGCTCAGCTTCAGATCCTTGTCCTTCTTCGCGAAGCTCGACTTGTCGAGATGCTTGTTGATCACGCTCGTGAGCGCCGACTTGAAGCCGGTGAGGTGCGTGCCACCCTCGTGCGTGTTGATGTTGTTGACGAACGAGAAAACATTCTCGTTGTAGCCGTCGTTGTACTGGAAGGCGAGTTCGATCCCGATGTCGTCCTTCTCGGCTTCGATCGAGACGATTTCCGTGTGGAGCGCCTTCTTGGTGCTGTTGAGGAAGCCGATGAATTCCTTGAGGCCGCCCTTCGCGTGGAACGTCTCCTCCTTCTCCTGGCCTTCGCGCTCATCCGTGAGCGAGATCGTCACGCCCTTATTGAGGAACGAGAGTTCGCGCAGACGCGACTGGAGAATCGTGTAGTCGTAGACGAGTTCAGTGAAGATCTCGTGGTCCGGCTTGAACCAGACGCGCGTGCCGGTGTCCTTCGCCCCGACCTTGCCGAGGACTTCGAGCTTCGTGTGCGTGTCGCCACGATGGAAGTCCATGTAGTGCTCTTTGCCGTCGATCTTGATCCATACCTTGAGAACTTCAGAAAGCGCATTGACGACGGAGACACCGACGCCGTGCAGACCGCCCGAGACCTTATAGGTGTTCTTATCGAACTTGCCGCCGGCGTGCAGCACGGTCATCGCGAGCTCGACGCCGGGGATCTTCTCCACCGGGTGCACGTCGACCGGAATGCCGCGCCCATTGTCCTCGACTTGGATCGAGTTGTCGGCGAGAATCGTAACTTTGATCGAGTCGCAGTAGCCGGCGAGCGCTTCGTCGATCGAGTTGTCGACGACTTCGTACACGAGGTGGTGGAGACCGCGGCCGCTCGTGCTGCCGATGTACATGCCCGGGCGTTTGCGAACCGCCTCGAGGCCCTTGAGCACCTGAATGTTCGAGGCGTCGTAGGACGAGGCGGCGGCGTCGTTCGTCTTGGCCATTTTCGGGGGTGAGGAGGGGCGAAGACTTCTCGGAAAATCGGTGCGAAGAAATGCCGAAACTGGCACCTCCGCATTGACCTCTGAAATTAACGATTTACGCGCCGTTTTGCAACCCGGAACAGCCCCCGCAAAATCCCTCATTGCAACAACTTACCCGCGCCACGTAAACACCCTACCGCTGAAGCTCCCAACGGATCTTTTTGACCGGTTCTCGACCGGGCACGACGTTGATCTTCGCGAGCAACGTCCGCTCCATCATCGAGAGCTCCTGCATCCACCCGTGATTGGTCACACCGACGAACAACGTGCCGTCCTCCGTGACCTGTCGCGGGGTCGTGACAGCGGCGATCTGCGGGCCAACAAGTTGCGCCCATTCCACCAGCACTTGCGCCCGCTCGACGCGCGATTCTAGGCCGCTCTCGCGTAGATAGCTCTTCAGCGCATCGGCAATCGCCGTCGGCTTCGTCTTCTTCTCGTCGCTCACGTGAGCCTCGAAAAAACGCCGTCGGCAACGCGCCAGCGTTCGAGCCGCGTGAACTCGGGTGGAATCTCATCTTCGCGCGGCACACAAAGAATCGTCTGGCCGTGCCCGCCTGCGGAACTCGCCTCGAGCAGCCCGAGCACCCTACTGGCCCGCCGCCGGTCGAGCTCGGCGAACGGATCATCGAGCAGCAGAACGGGCTGGGCGCCACCCCTGAGGCGGAAGGTGGCTGCCTCCAGCAGGCGCAGCGCAATCGCTGCGGTCCGTTGCTGGCCGGCCGAGCCAACCAAGCGCAGGTCCCGCCCGCCGAGCGTCACGGCGAGATCGTCGCGGTGCGGGCCGGCATGCGTGATGCCACGGCGCACATCGTGGTCGCGTCCCGTCTTCAGCGCACCGGCGAGCGCGGTGGGGACGTCGCCGATGTCGCGGAACGGCGACTCGTACTCGATCCGCATCGCGGCGCGCTCACCGATCGCCGCGCACAGTCGCGCGAACTCGTCGGCGCCTTCGCTCACCCACTGACGACGTTCGATGATCAAGGTCGCGCCATGTTCGGCGAGCGCGGGCTCCCACGCGGCGACGCTCGAGCTCTTCGCGCCGGGGCGCGCGGCTTCGCGGAGCGCGGCGTTGCGTCGCGCGAGCGCCGCACGGTAGTGGCGGAGCGCCGAGAGATAGCGTCGCGAATTCAACGCGAGCGCAATGTCGAGATATCGTCGCCGCTCGGCGGGCGCGCCGGCGATGAGCACGACATCGGCCGGCGAAAAGCAGACGGAGGGCAGTGTGCCGAGCGCGTCGGTGAGACGCGGCGTTTCGACGCCGTCGAGGGAAATCTTCTTGCGCCCGGCGCGATCGACGCCGACGGCGCAGTGCTGGACCGTCGCGCCGGCGATATCGGCGCCGATGAAAAGGCCGGTCGCGCCGAATCGCACGAGGTCGCGGTCGCGCACGCCGCGCATCGAGCGCAGCAGTTCGAGGTAGGCGATCGCTTCGAGGAAGTTGGTTTTACCGTGTCCGTTGTCGCCGACGATCGCGATGCCATCGGATGGCAGCGCGATTTCCACGGACGCGATGTTGCGGAAGTCGCGGATCGTCGCGCGCGCGAGCACCACGCGCGCGCCGTCGGCGACGCTCCCGCCGTGCATCACGCTACTTGCCGCGGAATGCAGCAGGGCGCTTCTCGAGGAAGGCGGCGGTTCCTTCGCGCATGTCTGCCGTGTCGGCGAGCGACCCGAACAATTCCGACTCGAGCGCGATGCCCGCTTCGAGTGTCATCTCGAGGCCGCGATCGACCGCCTCGAGCGCACGCGCGAGGGCGAGCGGACCGTTCTTGAGCACGGTCAACGCGAGCTTCGTTGCGGCAGCGAGCAGTTCGTCGTGCGGCACGACCATGTTGGCGATACCCAAACGATGGGCCTCGGTCGCATCGACCGGATCGCCGGTGAGCAGCAGTTGCAGTGCCGGCCCGCGTCCGATGAGGCGGGTCAGTCGCTGCGTTCCGCCGTAGCCCGGAATGAGGCCGAGCTTTACTTCGGGGAGTCCGAAGACCGCCTTTTCTGACGCGACGCGAATGTGGCAGGAAAGCGCCACTTCAAAGCCACCACCGAAGGCGAAGCCGTTGACGGCTGCGATGACCGGTTTCCGGCTGCTTTCGAACGTGCGGAAAATGTCGCCGCCGTACTTCGACACGCGCTGAAGCTCCGGCGCCGAAGCCGTCGCGAGGGCGGCGATATCGGCGCCCGCGGCGAAGGCGCGGCCGGCGCCCGTGAGGATGATGGCGCCGACGTCGTCGCGTCCGGCGAGTGCGGCGAAGGTCTCGCCAAGCTCACGAATGACCTGCTCATTCAGGGCGTTGAGCTTGTCGGGGCGGTTGATCGTGACCGTGGCGATTCGGTCGGCGACGCCGAGGAGGAGGAGCTCGGAGGGCATGGACTCTGCGCGTTGGGGACGACAGAAATCTAAACGCACATTCCCGCGCGTGCGCGAGGACGATACGTTACCCCTCGTGGAACCGATCCGAGCCGTCCTATGGTCGCCCGAGAGCGACGCCGTGCGCATCATCGACCAGCGTCTGCTGCCGGGCGAGTACGTCGAGCGCGATTTGCGCACGCTCGACGAAGTCTGCGAGGCAATTTCGACGCTCGCCGTGCGGGGTGCGCCGGCGATCGGCGTGGCCGCGGCGATCGGCCTGGTCGTCTCGTTGCAGCCGCACGCGCACGAAGACCCGATCAGCTGGCGCGCGCGGATGCTCTCGCACGCCGCGCTGATCACGGCGACGCGTCCGACGGCGGTGAATCTCTCGTGGGCGATGAACCGAATGACGGAGTCGCTGAGCAAGATGCCGACCGCGCCGACGGCGCAACTGATCACCACGCTCAGAGCCGAGGCGACGGCGATTCTGCACGAGGACCGCGCGATGTGCGCGTCGATCGGCAATCACGGCCTGCATTTCATGTACGACGGCGTGCGCGTGCTGACGCATTGCAACGCCGGCGCGCTCGCGACGTCCGGTATCGGGACGGCGCTCGCCGCGGTCTACACGGCGCACGCCGACGGCCGCCGTGTGCACGTCTTTGTGAGCGAAACGCGGCCGCTCTTGCAAGGGAGCCGTCTCACAGCGTGGGAACTCGAGCGCGCCGGCATTCCGGTGACGATTCTCACCGATGGCATGGCCGCCGGCCTGATGCGCGATGGCGAAATCGACATCGTACTTGTCGGCGCCGATCGGGTCGCGGCGAACGGCGACACGGCGAACAAGATCGGAACGTACGCGTTGGCGGTGGCGGCGCACCATCACGGCATTCCGTTCTATGTATGCGCGCCCTGGTCGACGATCGACCGTGCGACGCCGAACGGCGACGGCATCGTGATTGAGCAGCGCAGCGGAGACGAAGTCCGTCAGTTCGCCGGGACCAGGGTGGCACCAGCAGATGCGAACGTTCGCAACCCGGCGTTCGACATTACGCCGTCGTCGCTGATCACCGGATATATCACCGACCGCGGCATCTATCGCCCGCCGTACTCGTTCGTCTTTCCGCACTAAACCCGAACTAAACCCGCACTAAACCCGCACTAAACCCGCACTAAACCGCACCGAGGGAACGCCGATGAGATCCGTGCTCGCGATCGATCAAGGGACGACCGGAACGACCTGTCTCGTGATCGCCGAAGATGGGCAGATCAAAGGGCGCGGCTATCGGGAGATCACGCAGCACTTTCCGGAGCCGGGTTGGGTCGAGCACGATGCCGATGAAATTTTCGCGCGCACGATGGACGCGGCGCGTGAAGCAATCGCGACGAGCGGACTGAAGCCGGAAGCGATCGGCATCACGAACCAGCGCGAAACCTGTTTGCTGTGGGATCGCGTCACCGGCGCTCCGTTCGGCCGCGCGATCGTCTGGCAGGATCGCCGCACGGCGGCGCGCTGCGCCACGCTCGCACCGCAAAAAGAACAGATCTACGCTGCTACGGGCCTCGTGAACGATCCGTATTTCAGCGGCTCGAAAATCGAGTGGCTGCTGGGCCATCGGCTGGGCACATCGAACGTCGGGGTCGATCGCATTGCGGCCGGCACGATCGACAGTTGGCTGATCTGGAAACTCACCGACGGCGCCGTCCACGCGACCGATCACACGAATGCGTCGCGGACGATGCTCTACGACATCAATACAAAAAACTGGAGCGCGCCGCTCTGTACGCTGTTCAACGTGCCGATGTCGGTGCTCCCCGACGTCCGCAAATCTTCGGGCTCGTTTGGTGTGGCCTCGGCGAAACACCTCGGTTACGACCTTCCGATTCTCGGCGTCGCCGGCGATCAGCAGTCGGCGTTGTATGGCCAAGGTTGCTGGACCGCCGGCACGAGCAAGAACACCTACGGCACCGGTGCTTTCCTGTTGCTGAATACCGGCGTGAATCGCCCAACGGGCGGCGGCGGTATGCTCACGACGATCGCCTGCGACGCCGAGGGTAACGCGTGCTACGCGCTCGAGGCGAGCATCTTCATCGCCGGCGCGGCGGTCCAGTGGCTGCGTGATGGACTCGGCGTGATCGCCCGCGCCAGCGACACCGAAGCGATCGCCCGCAATCTCCAGTCAAACGACGGCGTCTATTTCGTTCCGGCGCTCACCGGACTCGGTGCCCCCGAGTGGGAAGCGAATGCTCGCGGGACGATCGTCGGACTGACGCGCGGCACGACGAAGGATCATCTCGTGCGCGCCGCGCTCGAAGCGATGTGCTATGGCACCGCCGATGTGCTCGGCGCGATGCGCGAAGCGAGCGGCGCGCCACTCGATGTGCTGCGCGTTGACGGCGGCGCGACCGAGAACGGCTGGCTGATGCAGTTCCAGGCTGATGTGCTCGGAGTGCCGGTGGAGCGCCCGGATGTGATCGAAACGACCGCGATGGGAGCCGGTGCGCTTGCCGGTATTGCGTGCGGCGTGTGGCCGAATGCGAAGGCGTTCATGGAATCGCGCCACTATCACAAGTTCGTGCCCGGCAAGGGCGCGCTCGCCGCGCAGGGGTCGCTCGCGGGCTGGAAGCGCGCCGTGCGCGCGGCCGTCTCGTGGGCTCGCGACACGCAGTAGTCGCGACGTCCGCGCGTGCGATTCTTTCTCGTTTTTACCCTCTGGACGCATCAGCCCGCGCCGCGCATGGTCGCGGTCGATTCGCTGGTTCCTGCGCCGCGGCAGCGTGCGGGTGATCCCCCGCGCTCGCGCGATGCATGGCTCGGACGCGACAAGCTGCTGCACTTCACCGCATCGATGCTTATTCAGAGCACCGCGCACACTGTCTTTCGCGCACGAGGCGCCGATTTTTATCAGGCGAGCGTCGGCGCCGGACTCGTGACCGCGACCGCCGGCATCGGCAAAGAATTGTGGGACATGCAGGGACACGGCGACGCCAGCCTTCGCGACCTCACCTGGGATGCGATTGGCGGTGCGACGGGCGCGGTGTTGATGCGCCAACTCGATCACAAGACGCCGTGAGCGCTATTCGCGGAAGCATCCGTTGATCCGGATCGGCGAATATTCGCTGTGGCTCGCGCTCGCCGGCGCCGTGTTCGCGCTCGTAGCATCGGTGCGCGATGTCATCTGGCCGCCGACGGCCACGACGGGCGCCGAGCGTGCGCTCTATCTCTGCGGGCTCGGCGTTGCGACCGCCACCGGAGCACTCGCAGCGGCGCTGATCACCGGCGAACTGTCGTTGCAGTTCGTCGCGGCGCTCACGGCGTGGAACGTGCCGCTCGCATACCGCGTGGCCGCGCTGTGGGGTGCGCCGCCCGGCACACTGCTCGTCGCGGCGCTCGCGCTGACGAGCTTCGTACCGCTCGTTCTGCGCGACCGCCGCTTGCGGACCGCCGATACGAAATCGTGGTTCTTCGTTGTCGTCGCGTTGACGCTCGTGCTGCTACTCACGCCGGTGCTCACAACGCCGGGACTATTCGCGGTGCTCGATTTCGTGCCGGCCGAAGGGATCGGCCTCGATCCGAGACTGCAAGTTCCGGAAATGCTATTCTACTCGCCGTTCGCCGTTTTCGCGTTCGGTGCGTCGGTGATCGCTGCGGCAGTTGCGATCGCCGGCATCGCCTCGCGGCGCCTCGACGGCGCGTGGCTCGCGCTCGTTCGTCGGTGGACGGCGATTGCCTGGTGTGCGCAGACGATCACGCTCTTCGTGGCGCTGCACTGGTCGCTCATCTCAGCGGCGGGCCAAACTTCAATCGACTGGCGTGCGGAACCGCTGCGAAGCGGAGCGCTCGCCGCGTGGCTGATCGTGACGATCACGCTCGCGATCGTCGCGATGCTCGAGTGGCGAGGAACTGCTCCCGGCTGGCTCGCGTGTTTCGTGGTCACTGATCTTGTCGTCATCGCGCTTCCGGCGCTGGTGACGCGCAATCCCACGGGGCCATCGACGCGGGACTTTCTCGCGGCGCCGATCGGCAACTGGTCGCTGCTCGTCGCCGCCGTGCTCGTGGGATATGTCGGCTACCTCGCGAGTAGTGTTCGCACGGCGACATTCGCCGCTCGTGGCGCAAAGCGCCGACTGCCGCTCGCCGTCGCGGCGATTGGTGCACTGCTCGCGGCCGCGAGCGTCGCCGCATCATCGAAGGCCACGCGTACCGACGTCACGATCGCCGACGGCGCTACCGCACACGTGCGTGACGCGTTCGGCACGGAATGGACTTTCGCGAGCTCCGGCACGTCGGTCTTCAAGTTCATGAACCGCTACACGACGGCGACGGCGCTGATGCCGTCGCACGGCAGATCTCGCGGGCGTCTGATCCGCACGGAAACGCGCGAGTTCCTCGGCGGCAACGAGCAGCCGATGGGCGAGCCGATCTCGGTACCCGGGATTTCGCACAGCCTGCTTCAGGACGCCGTCGTCGTGCGGCGTGCCGCACCACCCGGCCGAGCGATGCTGACGATCGCGTTCGTCCCGCTCGCCTCATTCACCTGGATCGGCGGCGCGCTGCTACTGTTCGGAGTCCTGTTGACCACGCGAGGAACGACGTCGATGACTGAACTCGAACCGGAAGATCTGGCCGAAGCCGCCGTGAAGCGCTGGCGCACACGAAAGGTCGAGTGCCCCGAGTGCGGGCCGCGGCCGGAGAGTGTCGCGATGTTCTGTTCGAACTGCGGGCGGTTTCTCGAGAGTGAGTGCCCGAAGTGTCATGCGGCGGTTCATGCGAACGACGCAAGATTTTGTGAGAACTGCGGAGCGTCGTTCGGTAGCTGAGACCGCCGCGCCGCGCTTGCGGCCAACACTTTCCTGTGCTTGGCTCGTGGTGTGACCTGACCACTCGACTCGCGGGCGGAATGTCGGAAGCCGTCGGACGTATTCTCATTGTCGGCGCGATCGTCTTGGCTGTCGTCATTGGCTGTCTTTCGGCAATTGCCGGACAGCTCTACGAACGGCGCAAATGGGAACGCAAACTCCTCAAGGACGCTGGACTCGGACTCGACGTCGGCGACGCTTCCGAGCTGCCGGCGCGGGCGGCCGCGACGCGTTTCGACCGTCTCGAACAGGCCGTCGATGCAATCGCTCGAGAAGTGGAGCGGGTTGGCGAGGGGCAGCGCTTCGTCACGAAACTGCTCGCCGAGTGGAAGGTCATCCGCACGCCGCCGTCGCCGATACCAGGGGCGGTGCGTACTTCGCCGCGATCGCCGATCTGATCAGAGGAGAGATTCCTCAGCCGAGCTTCTTCGAAAAACAGTGCTTCTCACCCACCTCGATCTCCGTCTTATCGAGCGCGGTGTACCGCGAGATCTTCTCCGGAAACTTCTGCAGCGCCATCCGCTCCCAGCCGAGCTGCAAAAAGAGATCATCGCTGAATGACACCGCGAACAGCTCGGCGTAGCCGCGAATCGTCGCCAGCTGCTCGGCGGCGGCGATCAGCCGCTTGCCGTGGCCCAGTCCCTGTGCGTCCGGTGAGACGGCGAGCGAGCAGAGCTCGACGATCGACGGCGAATATTCATCGAGCGCCACGCAACCGACGAGGCCGCCGTCCGCGTCGCGGAGTACGCGATAGTCGGCGAGATGCGCGTAGGCGAATGATTCGGATCGCGCGAGTGTGAGCCCCTGCGGCGCAAATCGGTTGTTGAGCGCGACGAGTTCGGGAATATCCGACTCGTGCGCGTGCTCGATCTGACTCATCGTTCCACCGCCTCGAGGCGCTTCTGAGCGATCTGAATCGGAATCATCGTCGCCGCGATGCAGAGGACGGCCGCAGCGGTGAAACCGACGATCATTTCTGTTGGACTGATTTCTGTATTGAAGGCGAGGGCCGAGAGGTAGCCGTATACCGGCCGCGCCTCGAGAATCACCACGGCGCCGATCACGGCGACGGACGCCATCATGTAGAGCAGGCCGCCGAACGACGTCGGGATCTGCGCCGCGTTTTCCGTTTCGAACTGCGGATAGAGCGTCCCGAATCCGATCGCCAGACCGGCGATGGCGAACGTCATGAGCGTGATCGTGAAGATCGAGACGACGAAGAGGAACGGCGTCACCTTGAGCAGATAGTCGGTGACGCCGACGATCAGCAGCGCGAGAATCAAGAGCGGCAGCGTGCCGACCCAGAACTTCGCCCACAGCAGATCGCGCACCGTCATCGGGCTCGAGCGGAGTAGCCAAAGTGTGCGCCCTTCGAGCGAAACGCCGGGGAAAATGAAGCGCGCCGCGATCGACGCGAGCACGAAGCCGGCGAGGACGAGATTGAGGAACGGGATGATGTTCCGCAGCAGTTGCGTGACGCCTTCCTGGTTCAGCGGCAGGAACTTCACGTTGAACACATAGGCGAGCACGAGCACAGCGAGCAGAATGAGCTGCGACCACTGCGTCGTGTCGCGGAAGAACAACCGGAGCTCCTTCATCACGAGTTCGCGCTTCAGCACACCGACGGGCTTCAGCAGCCAGATCAGAATCTTCGTGCCGTTGCCCGAGCGCGCCCAGCGCTGCGCGCTCTCCTGCGCTTTGCTGAAGCCGTCGAGGTAGAGCGAGCGATGGAGCAGGGCACCGATCACGATCACCGCCGCCGCGGTCGTCCAGATCAAATACACGGCGAGCCAGTCGGGCGTGTCGGTGAGATAGCCCATCACGCTGCGCTGCACCCACTCGCTGGGGAGCATCGGCGACGTCGGCGTGCGGAGCACCGCGACGAAATCGACGAGCGACTTGAAGCCTTCGGGGCGGGCAAGCCGCTCGGGCCGCACGATGCGCAGCAGCAACACGACGCCGGCGGCGGATCCAACCGCAATCACCGAGAGGATATCGCGCGTCCGCCGCGCCGGGAAAATATTCACGAGCAACAGCGTCAACGCACTGCCAACGACGGACGGAATCACGAGGAACGGCACGAATACCATGATCGCAAACGGGGCAAACAACCAGCCGCCCTTGTAGGCCACGCCAAATGCCGCAAACATCGGGATCGCCATCAACGCGACCATCCAGCTGCTGGCGATGATCGTCTCGAGCAACTTCGCCCCGTACAACCGCAGCCAGTCCACGGGGCCGCTAACGAGCAGGTCGAGATCCTTCGCGAGAAAAAAGCTCGAGAGCGCGGTAATCACGCTCGACAACACGAGAATCGATAGGAAGCTCACGAGGATCAGTCCGAGCAGCTTACCGGCGAGCAGCGGTCCAATTTCGGCGACGCCCTTGAAGTACGAGAGCAGCTTGTACAACACGCCGAAGATGAATGCCCAGAAGAGCACGCCGACGAACGAGAGAATGCCGTACCGCGCCCCGCGTCCCTTTTCGCCGGCTGCCGCGCGGGCGCGTGCGGTGAGCCACTTCGGGAGCAATAGATGCAGCAGCGGCGCATCGGGCAGGGCGAGCGATGTGTCGGCCGACGACAACAATTCAGGCATCCAGCACATCCATTAAATCGCGCGCCGCGGTCTGGCCGGTGAGCTTGAGGAAAATCTGCTCGAGCCCCGTCCCGCCGAGTGATGCGTCAGCCTTCAGCTCATCCATCGTCCCGCACGCGGCGATCTTGCCGCCTGCAATGATCGCGATGCGATCGCACAAACTCTCGGCCGCCTCGAGCGTGTGCGTGCTCATCATGATCGTGTGCCCGCGGCGCGTGTACTCCTTGAACAAATCGCGCAGAATCTTGATCGACTTCGGATCGAGCCCAACGTGCGGCTCATCGACGACGATCACTTCCGGGCGGTGCACGAACGCACTGCTCACGATCAGCTTCTGCCGCATGCCGTGCGAATAGCTCTCCACCAGCTCATCGCGCCACTCCTCGAGATCGAAGAGCGCCATCAGCTCGCGGGCGCGATGCTCGACCTCCGGCCCTTCCTGCCCATACAAGCCGGCGACGAAGCGCAAAAATTCCGAGCCGGTGAGCTTCTCGTAGATGAACGGCCGATCGGGAATGAAGCCGAGCTTCGACTTCGCGCGAATCGGATCGGCGGCGATGTCGACGCCGCCGATCTTCACCGTGCCGCTCGTCGGCTTCAAAATGCCGGCGATCATCCGCAGCGTCGTCGTCTTGCCGGCGCCATTGGGACCGAGGAAGCCGAAGAGCTCGCCCGGCGGCACATGCAAATCAATCGCATCGACCGCCGTGAACTTGCCATAGTTCTTTGTGAGCTTCGTAATCTGAATCACTTCCCCTCCGACAGGACGCTGATCTTCAGAGTGCCCATCAACCGCAGCAACTCCGTCTGTTTTGCAAGACCGCCGACGACGAACCGCAAATGCGATGCGTCAGCGGGGAACTGCCCGAACGTCGGATCGACCGCGACCCAATCGTTGATGTACACCTCGGGCCACTCGTGGTAGTAGAACTTGCCGTTTACGAAGGCGAGGCCACTGGCGATGCGCGTCGGAATACCGAGCCCGCGCGCCAGCGCCGTGTACAGCTGCGTGTGTTCGTTGCAGTCGCCCTTTCGCGTGTTCAACACGGAGAGGGCATTCGGAATGGAGACGGTGATTTCCTTCTTCAGGTTCTTGTAGACCCACGTATTAATCTTCTCGGCGATCACCCGAACATCGCGATCGGGGCCGGCGATGCCGATCGCCGTCTGCACCATTCGCAGATCGTTTGACTGGAGCAGTGGTTCCGGTGCGAGCTCGGCCGCGAACTTTTTCTTGATCGCTGGATCGTTCGCCAGCAGCGACCAGCTCGGCACGAGCCCAGCCTTCGATTCTTGGGTGATCGTCAGCACATCACCGTTGAACTTCTGGCGCCCGCCGTCGAGATCGAAGCCGCGGAAGTCGGGGCCGCTGAGTTTCAGTTTGAGCGACGTGCGCTTCGTCTTTGCGAGATCGACGCCCGCCGAGATCGCGGTGGCGTCGAGAATGTTGTCTTGCACGCGTCCACCGTTAGGCTTCGCCTTCGCCGTCGCGATGCGCCAGTTCTCGAACGCGATTTCGTACGCCATCCGCTTCAGTGCGATGCCACCGGGCTGCGTGCTTTGCACGACGCGCCCCTGGCGGTCCACCCAGCCGCTGAATCCGCCGCCGGCTTCCTCCGGCTCGATCCTCCACGCGCGCACCGTATCGGTGAGGGCGCTCTCCCACACTCGCGTTGCCGGATTGAACGCCGCGCTGTCGATCAATGTGAACAGTGATTCGGCGTTGATCTGCAGTCGTGCCACCGACGGCGTCATCGTCGTCGGATCGAACGTTGGCAGTGCATACTTCTTCCCGACTTTCGGTTTATCACCGAGGATGACGGCGAGCGGCACGAGCGTCGGGAGATAAATCGGTCCTTTGACGGCGACGCGCTGCGTGTCGGCCGGCTGGCCGGCCGCTTCCATCTTGAACAAAACCGCACTGTCGCCCTCGGCGCGGCCGCCGATGCGCATCGGTGCATCCTGCGACTCTACCTGCACGTCGAAGGTTCGCAGCGCGAGGGCGCGCGAGAGCTTCACCACCGACCGCGCTGAAGCCCGTCGCGTTTCGGCGCCGATCGGCAGATCGGCGACGAAGTAATCGGTGACCTCGATGCCGTTCGTCACGGTGTCGATCGTCGTCGACGCGAAGCCGATCTGCTTGCCACTCTGCTCGACAACGTAGAAGCTCGCGCCCGGACTGATGTTCAGCGCGGCCGCGGCGAGTTTCTGTGTGTCCGTGGTGAAGAACTCACGGCGCGCGAGCAGCACGAGGCCGGCAACCCACGCAATGAGAATCACCGCGGCAATCGCGGTGCGGGTACGACCGCGTGCCGCGGCACGCGCTTTCACGTGTGCTTCTTGATCCGGAAGAGTCACGCCGGTTATCCGCTCTGGGCGTCGCGCGCGCGACGGTAGAAAGTCGCCGCGTCGGCCGGGCGGCCCATGCGATCGAGCACGATCCCGACGCCTTTCAACGCGCGCCAGTTTTCCGGCTCGAGTTCGGCGGCGCGCTCGTACGCGAGATACGCGTCCTGCAAACTATCGATCTTGTTGAGCGCCTCGCCGAGGTAGAAGTGCGCCGGTCCGCTCAGTGGATTGATCTTCACGAGGCGCGAGAGCGGTTCCACCGCGTCACGCCACTTCGCACGGCGGCAGGCGAGTATCCCCTGCTGCAACAGCACGTCAGGGTCATCGGCGCGCACTTTCGCGGCGCGCTTCAGTTCCGCCTCGGCGTCGTCGTAGCGCAAGCGGCCGCTCAAAATCATCGCCCGCGCGCATCGCAGCGTCACCGCATCGGCACCGGCGTCGATCGCCCGAAGGAGCACGGTGAGCGCGCCTTCGATGTTGCCGCGCTTGTCGAGCGCCGTCGCGAGGGCGATCGCACTGCCAGCGTCGCCGGGATGCGCTTCGTGGACGCTCTTCAGTTCGTCGAACGCCGGAAGTGGCGTCGGTGGCGTCATCATCCGCGGGTTCGCCGTCGAGCGGATCGGCGACGGCATCGGCTTCGACGTCGGTGTTGTGACCACCGGTGCGGGCGACGGCGTGCGCACCGGCATCGGGGGCGCTGTTCGAGCAGGAGCCGGTCGTGGTGACGGAACGCGCGGTGCGATCACCGGTGGCGGCGGCGCAACCGTCCGGCCAACCGCTCGTGGCGCCGACGATGCCGCGGTCATCGCAACCGGCGGCACCGCGCCGCTCGTCTTGGCGTCCACCAGCTTCGCACCGCCGCGGCTCTCCGAATCATCGGCGGTCTCGAACGACCATTCGCCACACACCGGCGGTTCGCGCAGCACCACCGCACTGTCGGCCTCGCGGTCGGCACGCGCGGTCTCCGGTGCCGACGCGTTCGGCGCGTGATCCGGCCAGCCGAGCGGAAGTTGCTCGGGATCGATGGACGCGATGCCAAGTCGCGGCGTGAACTCGGCCATCAGACGGTGCCGCGGGACGAACGAAGACGGCGATTCATGCGCGGAAATCTAAGGTATTGGCCCGTTCACGGGGAAATCGCACCTCCGCTCCGGAACGAATGCGTAACCCCGCCGCTTGTTTCCCGAGGTGGGCTCCCTCACTTTACACAGGTTATGGCAGAAGACGCGCTGATCGTACGTGGTGCCCGTGAGCACAATCTCAAGAATGTCGACGTGACGATCCCGCGTGACCGCCTGACGGTCATCACCGGGCTCTCGGGCTCCGGCAAATCGTCGCTCGCATTCGATACCATTTTCGCCGAAGGACAGCGCCGCTACGTCGAGTCGCTGTCCGCGTACGCGCGCCAGTTCCTCGGGCTGATGGAGAAGCCCGACGTCGACTCTATCGAGGGGCTGTCGCCGGCCATCTCGATCGAGCAGAAGACTGCGGGGCACAATCCGCGCTCGACGGTTGGCACCGTCACCGAAGTCTACGATTATCTCCGACTGCTCTACGCTCGCGCCGGCACGCCGCACTGTCCGAACTGTGGGCGCGCCGTCGAGCGGCAGAGCGCTGGACAGATCGCCGACGCCGTGCTCGGCTACCCCGAAGGGACGCGCATCGAAATCCTCGCGCCGCTCGTCCGCGGCCGGAAAGGTGAGTTCCGCGATCTGTTCGAGAATGCGCGCAAGCAGGGTTTCGTCCGAGCCGTCGTCGACGGCGAGCTTATTGAGTTAGCCGAGCCGCCGAAACTCAATCGTAAGATGAATCACGATGTGTCGGTCGTCGTCGACCGACTCGTCGCGAAGCGCGAAGATCGCGGTCGCTTGGCAGACTCGCTCGAAACGGCGCTGCGCCTTGCCGACGGTCTCGTCGAAGTCGTGAAGCACATCGGCGACAAGCCGGAGACGCAGCTGTTCAGCGAGAAGTACGGCTGCCCGAACTGCGGCCTCTCGCTGCCGGAACTCGAGCCCCGCCACTTTTCGTTCAACTCGCCGTTCGGCGCCTGCCCGAGCTGCAGCGGGCTTGGCACACGCCGTTCCGCGAGCGCCGAGCTCGTGCTCGGTGATCCGAGCATCTCGATTCTCGAAGGCGTCGTCCTCCCGTGGGGAGAACCCGACGGCTACTTGC
>JAYVPN010000044.1:0-8441 GCA_043757365.1 Gemmatimonadota bacterium
GACTGGATTCGAACCAGCGACCTCCTGCTCCCAAAGCAGGCGCGATACCGGGCTACGCTACGCCCCGCAAACCCAAGCGCGAAGAATAGCAACCAGAACCGCTCAGGTCAACGGTCCCGCGAATCCTTGGCGAGACAACTTTCGAGAACCGCTCGCACGGCGCGACCGCGATGGCTGACCCGCTCCTTTTCCTCGCGCGATGCGACGCCAAACGTGACGCCCAGATCGTCACTCACGAAGTATGGGTCGTAGCCGAATCCGCCGTTGCCGCTGGGCGATGCGGCGATCGTCCCGGTCGTTTCGCCGTGTGCGACGGTGCAGCCGCGCGCATCGCCGATCACCGCCACGCAGACGTACTTCGCCCGGCGATCGCTCTCGCCAGAAAGCGCGCGCAGGAGGTGCGCGTGGTTCGCGTCGTCGAGCGCGTGCCCTTCCTCGTGACTGCCGGACCAGCGCTTGCTCCGCACGCCGGGCGCACCGCCGAGGGAGTCGACGGCGAGTCCCGAATCATCGGCGAGCACCATCACACCGCCGGCGCGTTCGTAGTAGTAGCGCGCCTTGGCGCGCGCATTCGCTTCGAACGTCTCAAAGACTTCGATTTCTTCCTCGGCCCGATCGTATTTGATCCCGGCCTCGTCGAGCGTGCGCGGCTCGAAACCCGCGGCGCGCAACATCGGCCCGAGTTCGCGGAGCTTGCCGGCGCTACGCGTCGCGATGAGGAGCGCGGTCAGACGAGGATCCCGAGCGCGCGGCGCTGGTGCAGATCGAGTTCGGTGATCGACGCGACCGCGGCGTCG
Organism: Gemmatimonadota bacterium; assembly: GCA_043757365.1. Taxonomy (GTDB): domain Bacteria; phylum Gemmatimonadota; class Gemmatimonadetes; order Gemmatimonadales; family Gemmatimonadaceae; genus Fen-1231. The sequence goes on from JAYVPN010000044.1 coordinate 798, forward strand.
AGCAAACCATTGAGCGCATGACGATCGAACGTACCGTTCTCGCCGGTCCCCTGCACTTCGACGAACTGTCCTTCGCTGCTCATCACGACGTTCATATCCACTTCGGCCTTTACGTCCTCGACGTACTCGAGATCGGCGCGCACTTCGCCGCCGATCACACCGACGCTCACCGCGGCGACGCGACGCTTGATCGGCGACTTCTTCACGCGGTTGGTCTTCACCATCCAGTCGAACGCATCGACGACGGCGACGCAGGCGCCAGTAATCGCCGCAGTGCGCGTGCCGCCGTCGGCCTGCAACACATCGCAATCGACCTTGATCGTGAACTCCCCCCATTTGAAATCGTCGAGCATCGCGCGGACGCTGCGACCGATGAGGCGCTGAATCTCCTGCGTGCGGCCGCCAACTTGACCGCGCTCGCGCGGCGAGCGCGTGTTCGTTGCGCGCGGCAGCATTGCATACTCGGCGGTGAGCCACCCTTCCCCCTTGCCTTTTTTCCAGCCCGGGACGCCGTCTTCGACACTCGCGGTGCACAGCACGCGTGTGTTGCCGAAGGCGATCAGGCACGAGCCCTCGGCGTTTGGCGCGGCGTTTCGCGTGAGCGAAATTGGACGAAGCGCGAGCGCCGCGCGCCCGTTCGGACGGACGACGGCAGATTCATTGGCCACGAAGTTTCTCGACAATGGATGTAGTGGAATGACCGGGCGTGATCGGAATGATCACGACGCGGCCGCCGCGCGCGGTGACGTCGGCGGCGCCGACGACGGACGCGGGCGTGTAGTCGCCGCCTTTCACGATGACATCGGGCGATATCGCGCGCACGAGTTCGAGCGGCGTGTCTTCATCGAAGACGACCACGGCACTGACCATCTCGAGGGCCGCGAGGACGTACGCTCGCTCCTCCTGCGTGCGGATCGGGCGTTCGGGCCCTTTGCCGAGCCGACGCACCGACGCGTCGCTGTTGAGCCCGACGATCAGCTGCGCGCCCTCGGCGCGGGCGCCGAACAGGATGTCGATGTGCCCCGGATGGATGAGATCGAAGACGCCGTTGGTGAAGACGACAGGACCGGTGCACGCGGCGCGCCACGCCGCCGCCGCGGCGAACGAAACCATGATCTTGCGGCGTGGATCGAGTGGGGCGAGGCTCAGAACGTCCCCGAGCCCTGCGGATTGAAGTAGAACTCGCGGACGATTCCCGGCAGTTCGATGTGCACGTAGTACTCCGCCCAGATGAACATCACGTGATCGCCGCGGCGCAGATGCACGTTTTTCGCGCCGTCGGGAAGACTGAGCGAATCGGCGAAGGCGATGACGCGGCGTTTGATGACCGCATCGGAGCGGTGTCCGGCGAAGCGCGCTTCCTGCTTCATCCGGTCCTCGAACTGGTAGTTGTCCCAGAACACCTGGCCGACGTTCAGACCGAAGTAGCCGATCGCGGCAATGATCATGAGGACGGCCAGGCATCCAATTTGACTCGTACCGCGACGGCCTTTCACCATTGTGATTGCACTCCGACGATGATGTCGCTGACGATTTTATCGACCGCCTGTTTGCGGCCTTCGGTTTCGGAATTTTCCGCGTACTCGCCCGTCCCCGACATGCCCTTCCCGGTCCAGAGGACGCGATTGTGCACGGTATCGAAGATTTCCACTTCGATCACGACTTGAAGTCGCCGGCGCACGGTCGTGGCGAGCTGTGGGTTCGAGCTGAAGGCGACCGGCACATCGGGCTCGAAGCGGGTGATCTTTCCGCGCACGACGGCGTTCGCTTTGTCCTCGCTCGCTTCGCGCAGGCCGAGACGCGTGGACATCGCTTTGCGCAGCGCTTCGTTGAGCTCGCGCTGGAGATCGGGGCTTGTCGTCTCGTTGTCGAACGGGAGAACCGCGACCGTCTTGACGTCGAGCGGCGTGCCGCCGCCGGCGAACCCGTACATGCGGGCACAGCCCGATGCGAACAGCGCGAGGAGCAACACAAGCGCCGGCGCGAGCGCCGGAAGGCCGCGGCGTGACACGAACGTGAACCGCATAGAACGTATCATACCTGCAATGTCGGATCTGCGGTCCATTCCGTCAATAATCGGCAACGGCATCGCCATCGCCTCAGCCAATGGCGCGCTCGAGAAAATCGCGAATCGCCGGGGGCATTGCGCGCAACTTGCCTGCGGAATCGATCGCCATGAGTGTCGTGGACGCCGTCGCGAGTTTCACGCCGGTGTCGGCGCGTGTGATTGTGTACTGAAAGGTGATAGCCCGCGATCTAACCTCGGTGAGCGCGGTCTCGACGATGACGAGATCGTCGTACGTCGCCGACGCGTGATAGCGCACCGTCGCATCGGAGACGGCGAGCCCGAGGCCGCCGCGTTCCATCTCGGCGTAGCTCATCCCCGCCTTGCGGATGAAGTCGGTACGGCCGATCTCGCACCAGATGAGGTAGTTCGCGTGATAGGCGACACCCATTTGGTCGGTTTCGGCGTAGCGAACGCGGACTTCAGTCGTCGTAGGCACGTGGTGAAGATAACTCCGTCGCGATAGGTTCACCCAGATGGCGGCCACCACCGTTTTCCTCATGTCCGACGCCCACCTCGGCGTAGCGCCGCGCGAGGTCGAGCAGTTACTGCTGCGCGTGCTGGCGCGCGCCCGGGACGAAGCCGGGCTCGTCGTGCTGAACGGGGATGTTTTCGACTTCTGGTTCGAGTGGCAGCATGCGATGCCGCGGGCCGGTTTCCGGGTGATTGCGGCGCTCGCGGCGCTTCGCGACGCTGGCATCGAGGTGCTGTGGATCGCCGGGAACCACGACTGCTGGGGCGGCGAGATTTTGCGGACGGACGCCGGCGTTGACTACCGCGTGGGTCCGTGGCGGGGTGAGCTCGCGGGCTGGCAGACCCTCATCGAGCACGGCGACGGCCTTCGCGACACGGAGGACGCCCCCTATCGTCGCCTGCGCGCGGTGCTGCGCAATCCGTTGGCGATCAAGGCGTTCGGATGGCTACACCCCGATTTCGCGACGCGCATCGCGCTTCGGTCGAGCCACACGAGCCGGAACATGCGGCCGCGCGATGGTGGCGAGGGGCTTCGCCGAGTGGCGCTGGCGCGCCTGGCGGCCGATCCAAGGCTCGATCTCTGCGTCTTCGGTCACACGCATGCGCAAGCGTTCGAACAGACGGCAACGGGCGGTGTGTACGCAAACCCCGGCGCGTTTCTCGATGAGCCGACGTATTTGCGCATTACGGCCGACCGGATCGAGTTGATGCGTCTCGCCGATCCTCTTCCGACCGTGCTGCAGTCGATCGAGAAGCGTCGCGTATAACGCGGCGCTTTTTTTATGGTCAGCGAAAGCGCAGCGACATCGATACGGAGGTTCCGCCGCCCGGCAGCGGCGCGGCGCGGAGGGCGACGTGCGACGGCAGGTCCCACAGCTGCGCGGCGACGAACGCGTCGGCGCCGGCGAACAGGTGGTTAAAGATCACAACGGCGATCCAGTCTTCGACCTGCAACCTGCGGGCTTTGAGCAGCGCGGGCGTGTAGCCCGATACTCTCCACGTCGCGACGACCGGATCGCCATTGTTGTTTCGTTCAGCGATGCCGGTCGAGGGGTCGACCTTGTAGGTGAGCGGTACCGAATCACCGAGAAATGACTTCACGAGGCGGAGATCCTCGGCCGAGCGATAGACGAGCGCAAGCGAAAATGCTTCGACGAGGAAGAATCCTGCACCGGTGTAGCGACGATCGAGCGCCGCCTGCCCGAGGCCGGGAAGCACGAGCGAGTAGAAAAAGGCGCGTCCCGGGGTGATCGGCGGCTGTACGCCGGGCTTTGCGTTGCGACGCACGGCGGGCGTGGCGTCGGGCGTGGGCCCTGCTGCGACCGGCACCGGAGCGCTGACGCCGACACGCGCACTATCGGGGCGCTGCGACTTCGCCGTGAGCGGGAATACACTGGCGACAGCGAGCGCCGCGAGGACGACGAACGGTCGAAATGCGAGAGTCACCGCTGGCGGGAGCGTAGGGGAATCGAACCCATCCAACCCGACGAAGTCGGGTCGCATCGATTTTGAAGATCGAGACTGGCACCGGCCAGTACACGCTCCCGTCATGCGCGGGGTCATCACGAGATCACAATCGCGTTCGCGTTCGCGTTCGCGTCGCGTGGACGCACGTCACCGATGACGACGCCGGCGCTCACGCGTGCGAGATATACGTCGACGAGTGCCGGTGGTACGGCGACGAGTAATCCGCCCGACGTTTGCGGGTCCACGAGAATCGCGCGCATCTCCTCGGTGGTACGCCCGTAGTCGACGAGCGGTTCCAGATATTGAGCGTTTCGTTGGGCGCCGCCGGTGGTCGCGCGGTGGGCCAGCGCATCGCGCGTTCCCGGCAGCAACGGAACCTTCGCCGCGTCGATGTGGATCGTGACGTGGCTCGCGCGCGCGATGTGCGACGCGTGTCCGAGGAGGCCGAAGCCGGTGACGTCGGTGGCGCAGCGAAGGCCGAGTGCAACCGCGGCGCGGCTGGCCGTCGCGTTGAGCGTCGTCATCGAGCGGACGAGCTCGGCGGTTTCGGCGCCGCCGAGCAGGCCACGTTTCGCGGCGGTCGCGAGCAACCCGGTACCGATGGGCTTGGTGAGCACCAGCACGTCGCCCGCCTGCGCGGCCGCATTGGTGAGTAGCCGACCCGGGTGCACCGTACCGGTAACCGAGAGTCCGTACTTCAACTCTTCATCGGTGATCGTGTGGCCGCCGACGATATGCGCCCCGGCGAGATGAACGGCGTCCTGTCCACCGCGAAGCATTTCCGTGAGTACTTCGAGCGGCAGCTGGCCGACCGGGAAGCCGACGATGTTCATCGCCGTGATCGGCTCACCGCCCATCGCGAAGACGTCGGAGAGCGCATTCGTCGCGGCGACGCGACCGAAATCGTAGGGATCATCGACGATCGGCGCGAAAAAATCGACCGTCTGCACGAGCGCCAGTTCGTCGGTGAGTTTGTAGATGCCGGCGTCGTCGAAGGTCTCGTGACCGACGAGAATGCGCGGGTCGGAGCGGCGTTCGAGCGGCGCGAGTGCCGCGGCGAGATCGCCGGGGCCCATCTTGGCCGCGCATCCGGCGCACCGCGCGAACGCGGTGAGCCGAACGACGTCGCTCTGTGTTGCCGTGGTCATCAGCAGCGCGCGACGCCTAGCCGAGTTTGGCGATGCATTCGATTTCAACGCGCACGCCGCGCGGCAGGCCGGCAACCGCGACGGTCGAACGCGCCGGGCGCGAGCCGCCGATGTGCGCGGCATAGACCTCGTTCACTTTCGCAAAGTCGGCCATGTCGGCGAGGAAGATCGTGGTCTTGACGACTTCGGCCCACGACGCACCGGCGTTGCGCAGCACCGCGGTGAGATTCTTCATCACGAGTTCGGCCTGCGCAACGATGTCGCCGTCGACGACTTGCATCGTCGCCGGATCGAGCGGAATCTGGCCGGACGTGAAAAGGAAACCGCCGACGGCGGCCGCCTGCGAATACGGACCGATCGCTTCGGGCGCATCGGCGGTATGGAGATAGCGGACGCTCATGATTCCACTCCGGAAAGGGAGAAACAGGTAATGGCGTTGGCAACGACCTGCTTCCCCAGCGCCTCGACCGGCACTCCACGCACATCGGCCAGTCGTTCGACGGTACGCGCGACCCACGCCGGTTCGTTGCGTTTGCCGCGATTCGGAGCCGGCGCGAGATACGGCGCGTCGGACTCCACGAGCAATCGGTCATCGGGGACGAGGCGGAGCAGTTCCAGATCGTCCCACTTCTTGAAGGTCACGATACCGCTGAACGAAATGTACCATCCCGCATCGAGCCCTGCGCGCGCGAGCGCGTGCGAACCGGTGAAGCAATGCAGGATACCGCCGATGCCCGCGCGGCCGGCCTCGGCGATCATCGCCATCGAGTCGTCCTCGGCGTCGCGCGAATGCACGACGACGGGGCGATTGGAGTCGCCGGCGATTGCCAACTGCTCCGCAAAGGCCCGTCGTTGCAGCGGGCGCGGCGAATGATCGTAGTGGTAGTCGAGGCCACACTCACCGACAGCGACCGCGCCGAGCGCGATCTCGGCGCGAACAGCGGCCACATCGCGCTGCGGGTCGAAGTTGGCGGCATCGTGCGGGTGGACGCCGGCTGTGAAGAAGACGAAGCCCGGATTGGCGCGGGCGATCTCGCGGGCGCGGGCGGCGGCGGCGAGCGATTCGCCGATCGCGACGATCGAGACGGCACCGTCGGCTCGGGCGCGGGCGATCATCGCGTCGCGATCCGTATCGAACGCGGGATCGGCGAGGTGGGCGTGCGAGTCGATGAATCGCATGAATTAAAAGCTAAGTGACGAAGGTGGAGATTGGAGACGGAGGAACTGCAACTGCGGCCGCGGAAAGGCGCGGAAACAGTGGCGGATACGCGGAAACGGCCACCGCAACTTCAACGGCACGACAACGGCACGACAACGGCACGACAACGGCAGGACGCTTGAAAGACTTAGGGGAACTGCTCGTTTGTGAAGAGCAGTTCCCCATGTGTTGCTGTTTCCGCGCTTCCGCCGTGTTTCCGCGCCCTTCCGCGGCCGCAGTTGCTGTTGCTGTTGCTGTCTAACTTACGCCCGCGCAGCGCGTCCCTGCGAGGCTGCGGCGCGGCCCGGCTTCGCGTCATTCTTCGTGTGGCGCGGGTATTTCGTCTCGATCCAGAGGAGGATCGGCGACGCGACGTAGATCGAGCTGAACGTACCGGTGAAGATGCCGAACGCCATCACCCAGGCGAACGGCCGGATCACGTCACCGGCGAAAAACAGCAGGGCGAGCGTCGCGCCGAGTGTCGTCGCGTGCGTGAGCACGGAGCGCGGAAGCGTTTCGTTGACCGAGCGGTTGAGCGTGTCGTAGAGCGATTCCTTGGTGTTCTTGCGGAGGTTCTCGCGCACGCGATCAAAGATGATGATCGTGTCGTTTAGCGAGTAGCCAATCACCGTGAGCAGCGCGGCGATAATCGTCAACGAGATCTCGAGGTGCAGGATCTTCATAAACGCGATCGTCGTCAGGATGTCGTGCGCCGTGGCGATCGTCGCCGCGAGGCCGAATCGCCATTCGAAGCGCCAGGCGAGATAGAGGAGCGTGACGCCGAACGAGACGAGAATGGCGAGGATCGCGCCGCGGGTCAGTTCACTCCCGACGCGCGGGCCGACCGCTTCCGTGCGGACGACGCTGAAGTTGTCCTTGCCGACGACGGTGGCGATGTCGGCCTCGATCTGGCGCGACACGACTTCCGCGCCGCCGGTGCCCGACGCGCCCTGCGCGCGCACGGTGTAGCTGGTGTCGCTGCCGAACTGTTGGATTTCGGCGCCCTTCATGAGGGAAGCGCGAAGCTTGGCGACGTCCGGCGGCGTCTTGAAGTGCAACTGCATCAGCGTGCCGCCGGTGAACTCGATGCTGTACTCGAAGCCGCCCTTCATCGCGACCGAGCCGAGCCCGATGGCGATGAACACGGCCGTCAGGATCGCCGCCGTCTTCCACCAGCGGATGAAATCGTACGTGGTATCGTGGAGGATGCGAAACATTTAGATGCTCAGCGTCTGGGCGGAGCGGTTACGGCTCAGCCACAGCAGGAAGAAGGTGCGGACGACGAAGATCGA
>JAYVPN010000045.1:0-8386 GCA_043757365.1 Gemmatimonadota bacterium
TGGTCTACTACAGCTACACGCCCGACAGCTCGACGTCCTTCGATTGGTTGACCCGCGTGCGCTGGCGCCGGCTCGGCGAGAGTGTCCACTAATCCGCGACTCCTTCCGCCACGGCTGTGCGCGCTCCACATTCCATCGCATTCCACACGTTGCACGCGGTTGATGCCCCCCGAGGTCCCTCAGGTCGCAGGAGCAGGTCGATGGCTGGACTGCCGAACAAACGCAGCGGATACGAAGAGGGATCGCTCGATCAGTACCTGCGCGATATCAGCATTTATCCGCTGATCAGTCGCGAGCAGGAAGTGCTGCTGGCCCAGCGCATTCGCGAAAACGATCAGGAAGCGCTCGATACGCTCGTGCGCTCCAACCTCCGCTTCGTCGTTTCGGTCGCCAAAAAATATCAAAATCAGGGCGTATCGCTCAGCGATCTGATCAACGAGGGAAACCTCGGGTTGATTCGCGCCGCTCATAAATTCGACGAGACGAAAGGCATCAAGTTCATTTCGTACGCCGTCTGGTGGATCCGTCAGGCGATTCTCCAAGCGCTGGCCGAACAGAGCCGCATCGTTCGCGTGCCGCTCAATCGCGCCGGAACGCTCCATCGTATCGGCAAGCGCGCGAGCGCGCTGCTCCAGGAGCTCGGTCGCGAAGCGACGCACGCCGAGATCGCCGAAGGGATGGAGATTACCGAAGAAGAAGTCGCGAAGACGATGGCGATCTCGCAGACGCATCTCTCGCTCGACGCGCCAATGACGCCGGGCGAAGACAACCGCTTGCTCGATTATCTCCCCGACAACGTCAATCCGACGCCCGACGAGGAAACGTTCGAGAAGGCGCTCACCGAATCGATCGCCGAGGCACTCGGCGGGCTGAAGGAGCGCGAGGCGAAGATTTTGCGACTGTATTTCGGCCTCGATGGCGCGGAGCCGATGACGCTCGAGCAGATCGGCACGGTGCTCAACATCACGCGTGAACGGGTGCGACAGATCAAGGAAAAGGCGCTGTCTCGACTGCGGCACGTGAGCCGAGCGCGTGCGCTCGAGAGTTATCTGGGCTGATGGGCGTCGAGCATCTCCCTCTCAAGATCGCCCCGGTCACGCTGACGGGGCGTTTTGTTCGCCTCGAGCCGCTCGGCGAGGCGCATTTCGAGGCGCTTGCGAAGTATGCGTTCGAGCCGGGGATCTTCCGGTGGTTCCCGGTGCAGGCCAATACGCCCGACGCGCTGCGGGCGTGGATCCAGGGCGCGCTCGGCGCACAGCAGGCCGGAACCGCGCTCCCGTTTGCGACCGTTCGGTTGAATCACGAGGGCGGGGAAGTCGTGGGAAGCACTCGGTTCATGAACATCAGCGCCGCCGATGGGCGCATGGAGATCGGCGCGACCTGGATCGGCCTGCCGCACCAGCGCTCGGTCGTGAACTCCGAGGCGAAGTTCCTGATGCTCCGGCATGCCTTCGAGACGCTCGGGGCGCTCCGTGTGGAGCTGAAGACGCACGAGAAGAATGAGAAGTCGCGCAACGCCATCGAGCGGCTCGGCGCGCAGTACGAGGGGATGCATCGCAACCACTCCCTGATGCACGACGGGACGATGCGGAACACCGTCTGGTATTCCATCCTCGATACCGAGTGGCCGGCCGTGAAGGCTCGCCTCGAGGCCAAAATCCGCTAGCTTTCGGGTATGGCAAAAGACGCATCGTTCGACATCACCACCGGCGTCGACCTCCAAGAGGTCGACAACGCGATCAATCAGGCGCAGAAGGAAGTCGCGCAGCGCTACGACTTCAAGGACGCCAAGATCGAGATCGAGTTCAAACGCACCGAGGGGCTCATCCGCCTCCTCGCCGACAACGACATGCGCATGCGGGCGCTCTTCGACGTGATCCAGTCGAAGCTCATCAAGCGCGGCGTGCCGGTGAAGAATCTCGACGTCGGTGAGGTCACCCCGGCCGGCGGCGACACACTGCGCCGCGAGGTGAAGCTCAAGCAGGCGCTCGACACCGAGACGTCCAAGAAGATCACGGCGGCGATCAAAGAGCAGAAGTTCAAGAAGGTTCAGGCGTCGATCCAGGCCGATCAGGTTCGCATCACGGCGCCAGATCGTGATGAGCTGCAGTCGGTGATCGGGTTCTTGAAGACGCAGGATTTCGGGGTGGAGTTGCAGTACGGGAACTACCGGTAGCCTTGTTCGGCGTGCCGGGGCTCAACGACGCCTCGGATTTGGTCGGATGAGTGAGAGAAACGGCGACAGCGGCCGCGGATTTCGCGGTAACGCGCGGAGACAGCAACTGCAAAAAGCGGGGGAACTGCTCTCGCCAAGAGAGTAATTCCCCCACCCCCGTTTTTTGAGCTTGCAGAATCCGCGCGTTAGCGCGAAATCCGCGGCCGCAGTTGCCGTATCCCGTTTTCCTTGAAATCCGTGTCCGCCGTAGCCGTTCCTCCCACTCATCCGCGCCAATCCGAGGCGTCGTCGAGCCCGCGCCCGTAGAACCAACCCCGCAAGCCGACTAGCTTTCACGGGATGAAGGTCGCCCTCATCACTCTCGGCTGCGACAAGAATACCGTCGACTCCGAACGCTATCTCGCCCAGCTCCTCGACCACGGCGCCGAACTGGTTCATGAGGTCGAGAAAGCCGAACTCATTATCGTCAATACCTGCGGTTTCATCGATGCGGCCAAGGCCGAGTCGATCGACGCTATTGTGCAGGCCGGGCGATTGAAATCCGAGGGCGCCGCCCAAGCGGTTGTCGCCGTCGGCTGCATGGTCGAGCGCCACAAAGACGAACTCATGGGCGCCCTCCCCGAAGTCGATTTCTTCCTCGGCGCCTCCGAGATGGAACAGCTCGTCCCGCAGCTTCGCGCGCGCGGACTGATTGGCGATCCGGTCACGGCGCATCCCGGCGTGCGCGTCTACGCCGGCGAGTCGGCGCACGTCCGGTATCTGAAGATCAGCGAAGGGTGCGATCACGGCTGTGCCTTCTGCGCGATTCCGCTGATGCGCGGCAAGCACCGGTCGTTCTCGCTCGACGAGATCATTCGCGAAGCCCAACTACTCGAGCTTCAAGGCGCGCGCGAGGTGAATCTCGTCGCGCAGGATCTCGCGCACTATGGCCGCGATCGCCAGGACGGCCATCGCCTCCACGATCTGCTGAAGGCGCTCATCCGCGAGACGTCGATTCCGTGGTTCCGCAACATGTACCTGTACTCGGCCGGTATCACGCCGCAGTTGCTCGAGGTGATCGCCGCCGAGCCGCGGATTTTGCGATATCTCGATATGCCGATGCAACATGCCTCCGATTCCGTTTTGGAACGGATGCGCCGTCCCGAGCGGCAGAAAACCATTCGCGAGAAGGTCGCGCGGTTCCGCGAGGTCGTCCCCGACCTGGCGATCCGCACGACGTGCATCGTCGGCTTCCCTGGTGAAACGGACGCTGATTTCCAACAGTTGATGGAGTTCGTCGAAGAGACGCAGTTCGAGCGCGTCGGCGTCTTCACCTATTCGCCTCAGGAAGGGACGCGCGCGGCATTGCTCGTTGACGATGTTCCCGAGCAACTCAAGCTCGAGCGGTTGGAACGCCTCACGGCGCTGCAGCGCGCGATCACGGCCGAGCGGTATGAATCGCGCATCGGGAGCCGCGTACGGGCACTCGTCGAGCGCTCGGCGACGACGGAAGACGGCGAACCGGTCGCCGCGCGAGCCCGATTGCCGTGGCAGGCCGATGACATCGACGGCGTCACCTGGCTCGACGTCGATGCTCCGGCGGGTTCGTTCGTTGAGGTCGAGGTCACCGACGTCATCGACGACTACGATTTTGAAGCCAAGGTCTTGAGCGTCGTCGAGCAGCCGGCCGCGGCGCCGCGCGTGCGGCCATCGCGCGAGCTGCCGATGGCGACCATCGGGAGTTTCGGGCGGTGATGCGCGCAGCGGGTATGGCGCGCGCGCCGTTCCTGCTGCTACTGGCGCTGCTCCTCCTGATCGCCGCGTGCGTCACGCGGCGCGTGCCGAGCGACGACAAGCCGCTCATCATCGCCGGCTCTGCTCCTGTACGCGCCGACACCGCGAAGTCCGAGCCGCCCGCCGACATTCCGCGCGATGAAGCGCCGCGGCAGCGCACGGAAGGGCTGCGCGACGTGCGCGTCGCTCTCGCGACCGCCGCGCAGGGCGTCGAACTCGGGGCGGCTGGTCCGTGGCGACTCTTCGACGCGCGCAACTCCGTGCTCGTGAAGGCGCGGGCCACCGACCACTGGACCGTCGAACGGCGCGGCCGACTGTTGCGCGCCGTTTCCAGCGGCGCGCCGACGCCATGGAGCGACGGTCTTCTCACGGTGCGCGCGGAGTTCGACAACGCACCACCGCTCTTCTCAGGCAAGCGCTATCGCGGCGCGATTCGCATCATCGCGACTGACACCGGGCTCGTGATCGTGAACGTGCTCCCGGTCGAGCAGTATCTCCGTGGTGTCGTGCCGCTCGAAATTGGTGGTCCGCGCGCCGGCAACGAACAGGCGGCGGTAGAGGCGCAGGCGATCGCTGCCCGCAGCTACACCTTCGTGCGTCTCGCTGCCGTCGAGGGGAGCTCCTCGCGGAATGCATCATTCGACGTGCTCTCGAGCGTCACCGATCAAGTCTACGGTGGAATGGACGCCGAGCGGCCGTTCTCCGATCAGGCCGTCGCTGCAACGGCCGGACAGGTCGTGAAATACAACGGCCGGGTGGTGAACGCGCCGTATTCGTCCACTTGCGGCGGTGAAACGGCGGCGCCGGACGAAGTCTGGCGATCGGGGAACGAACCCTATTTGCGCCATATCAGCGACAAAATTCCGGGAAGCGACCGCGCCTATTGTGACATCGCCCCACGCTTCGCCTGGACGAAGTCGTTTTCGGGCGACGAGCTCGACGGCGCGCTTCGGTCGTATCTCAAGAACTTCGTCGCCGTTCCGAGTGGCGGTCCGGGACGCGCCCAGCGGGTTGTCGTCGAATCGCGAACGCCGAGTGGGCGGGTGGGGCGGCTCACGATCTCGACCGACCGCGGGAGCTACTCGCTGCGCGGCAACGATATCCGTTACGTCCTCCGCAGTGCCGGTGGCGAGATCCTCAACAGCACCTATTTTTCAGTGGAGCCGGAGTCGCGCCGCGACGGCGGCATTGCGCGGCTTGTTCTGCGCGGCAAGGGCTATGGACACGGGATCGGGATGTGCCAGTGGGGCGCGATCGGACGCGCCCGCGCCGGACAGTCCGCCCGCATGATACTCGCGACGTATTATCCCGGCACAACAATCGGCACGGTGAACTGACGTGAGAGCAACCCCCGCAACTGGCACGGCGCGCCCGTCGCTCCGCGTCGCCGTCATCGGACTCGGCGCGATCGCCCAAACGGCGCATCTTCCCGTGCTCACCAAGATGCGCGGCGTCTCGGTCGTCGCTCTCTGCGACAACGACGCCCTGAAGGCGCGAACGCTCGCGCTGCGATTCGGTGTGCCGAACACCTTCACCGACATCGAAGATCTCATTGAGACGGAAGCGCTCGACGCCGTGGTCATCACGACGCCGAACCATCTGCACGAAGTGCACGTGCTGAGCGCATTGCGCGCCAAACTGCACGTGATGTGCGAGCGGCCGTTCGCGCTGACCCAACGCGGCGTCGAGCGAATTCTCGCGGCCGCGGTGAAACACGACCGCAAAGTATTCGTCGCGAACAACCATCGCTTCCGCAGCGACGTGCAAACGTTGAACGCCTTCGTGCACGGCGGCGAACTCGGCAAGGTCGTCGCCGTGCGCGCCGGTTCGTATCACATGAAGACGGCGATCTCTTCGTGGCGGCTGCGCCGCGCCGAGGCCGGCGGTGGCGCGTTCCTCGAGCACGGGCTGCCGCTGCTCGACCTCGCGGCGTGGATCGCCGACTTCCCCGAGCCGATCCGCGCGAGCGCGACGATGGAACGGGCCAAGGGCGCGTCGTCGGTGGAGGATTCGATGCTCGTATTCGCCGAATGTCATGGTGGCTTCACGGTGACGATCGACGTGAACTGGAACTACGTCGGCGACGCGAACCGCTGGTGGTTCGAAGTCATCGGCACGAAAGGGAGCGCCCGCCTCTCGCCGTTGCGCATCATCAAGGAATTGAACGGCAAGCCGATGGACGTCTCACCGACCGGTGCGGCACAGCGTGAGAGCCCGTTTCTGCAGTCGTACCGCGCCGAGCTCGCGCATTTTGTGGCCGTGTTGCGCGAAGAATCCGACTACGAAGCGCCGGACGACCAGAAGTTGGTGTACGGCTGGCTCGAATCGGTGTATGCGGCGGCGGAATTGGGGAAGGAGATCCGGTTGTGATGCTGGAACATCTCGTACCTCGGCGCGCTGTACATCGGCGCGCCGTCCGGTGGTTCGCCGGCCTGCTCTCGCTGATCACCGTCGGCGCTTTCGTTCCGGCGCTCGCTGCGCAGCCTGCGCGCAGTGTAGCGGCCGCGCCGCAGCGCGACTCGCTCGTGATCTCCGTCCTGACCTTCGGCCCCGGCGATGATCTGTTCGAGCGGTTCGGACATATCGCGGTTCGCGTGCACAATTACGGCACCGGTTCTGATGTCGCGTACAACTGGGGAATGTTCGACTTCAATCAGCCGAAGTTTTACCAGAACTTCCTTACGGGCGATACCAAGTATTGGATGGAAGGCTTCCCGGCGCTGCCGTTCGTCGAGGCCTATCGACAGCAAGGGCGTGCCGTGTGGGAGCAGGATCTCGCGCTGACGCACGCCGAGGCGGACTCGCTCCGCCGTTTCATCGAGTGGAACGCGCGCGAAGAGAACAAGTATTATCGCTACGATTACTACCGCGATGATTGCGCGACGCGCGTACGCGACGCGATTGACCTCGTGCTTGGCGGCGCGCTCAAGCAGGCGGTCACCGGACTCTCGGATGGTGTGTCGTATCGCAGCGAGACGATGCGGCTCTCCGCCGCGTATCCGTTCACCAACTTCGGCATGGACTACGTGCTCGGTCGCCCCGCCGACGGCGTGCTCTCGAGCTGGGAAGAGATGTTCATCCCGATGCGCGTGCGCGACATCCTCGGCGTCGCGACCGTACGCCGCGCCGATGGAACGATGACGAAGCTCGTCGGAAATCATCGCCAGCTCGTCGCCGACGAGCGGTATGCCGAACGGCTCACTGTCCCCGAATACCTGATGCCGGCGTCGATCGCCGGCGCGACGTTTGCCGCTGTCATGGTTCTGCTTGCGCTCTTGGCGGCGAACTCCGGTACGGCGAGGGTGGCATTCGTCACGCTCGCGACGACATGGAATCTCGCGGCCGGCGTGCTCGGCGTGATGCTGATTTGCGCCGGTGCGTTCACGAAGCACGTGTATATGTCCGACAATGTGAACGTGCTGCTATCGACGCCCGTATCGCTCGTGCTCGCGTTGCTGATTCCGCTCGCGTTCAGGCGCGTGCGACGCCGTCGGCTCGTGCGCGTGTCGGTACAGCTCGGTCTACTGACCGCGGCGAGCGCGATCGTCACGCTCGTGCTCCACTTCATCCCCGCCTACTGGCAGCACAACGCCGCGATTCTCGCGGTTGCCGTGCCGGCCCACGGTGCGATCGCGTTCGGCCTCCTCTGGGTTGCTGCGCCCGGATCGCGCGCCTCCCGGAGCGCAGTCTGACGGCCTCGGTCGGCGTGTCGGTTGGGATCGACGTTGGCGGGACGTTCACCGACCTCGCGGCCGTCGGCGCCGATGGGCGCGTCGTCACGCGGAAAGTCCTTTCGACGCCGTCCGATCAGAGCGAAGGCGTCGCCGCCGCGCTCGAGGCGCTCGGCGCGGATCCATCGATCGTCGAGCGGATCGCCCACGGGACGACCGTCGTCACGAATCTCCTCCTCGAACGCCGCGGCGCACGCACGGTGCTGTGCGCGACCGCGGGAGCCACGGATCTGCTCGAGCTGCGCCGGCAGGATCGCATTGCGCTGTATGATCTCTCGGCCGATCATCCGGCGCCGTTGGTACCGGCCGGGCTCATCGTGCCGGTGCACGAGCGGCGGATCGTCGGTGGCGTGAAGATTGCGCTCACGGCTGCCGAAGCGGCGCGCGTTGCCGATGCCGTCGCCACGCTCGATCCCGAAATCGTCGTTGTGTCACTGTTGCACGCGTACGAAAATGCCGAACACGAAACGCTTCTTGCGAGCGCGATTCGAGCCCGCCTGCCGCGGACACCGGTCGTCTGCGGCGCCGACGTCCTCCCCGAGATTCGTGAATACGAACGCACGGCGACGGCGGTGGCCGAAGGATACGCCCAGCCGCGCGTGTCGACCTACCTCGAGCATTTGTCGAGGCGTCTTGCCGCGCGCGGCTACCCGGCGCCCAATGTGATGACCTCGGGCGGCGGCATGCGGACTGCGGCCGAAGCGTC
>JAYVPN010000046.1:0-8381 GCA_043757365.1 Gemmatimonadota bacterium
AAGTTCGAGCTCAATGCGCCGTGGGGGAAAATTCCCGCGAAGGCGCAGGAGACGCTCCTTTTCGGTCACGCCAAAAAGCGCGGTGATACGGAAACCGAAGGGAAATGGGAGGGCATTCTCTCGAACGTCCAGCGGCGTTACACCGAGACGACGAGCGATGCGATCCGCACCGAGCTCGAAGAGTATATGGTCGTCGCGCAGTGCCCCGACTGTAAGGGAATGCGCCTCAAGCCCGAGTCACTCGCCGTTACCGTTGCCGGAAAGAACCTCGGCGAGTTCGGCGAACTCTCGGTGGCCGACGCCGCGTCGTTTGTCGCGTCGATTCAACTACGCGAACCCGGGAAGCCTGGGCTCGATCCCGAGATCGCCGGACCGGTGCTCAAGGAAGTCAGTGAGCGGATGCGTTTTCTCGTCGACGTCGGGCTCGATTATCTGACGCTCAATCGCAGCGCCGAGTCGCTCTCTGGTGGCGAGGCGCAGCGCATTCGCCTCGCGACGCAGATCGGCAGCCGCCTCGTGGGCGTGCTGTACATTCTCGACGAGCCGAGCATCGGATTGCATCAGCGCGACAATGCGCGATTGTTGACGACGCTCAAGAAGCTCCGCGATCTTGGCAACACCGTACTGGTGGTCGAGCACGACGAAGAAACGATTCGCGAAGCCGACTATCTGATCGATCTCGGGCCCGGCGCCGGAAAGCACGGAGGCCAGGTGATCGCTGCCGGCACCGTGCAAGAAGTGCTCGACAACCAGAATTCCATTACCGGTCAATATCTCACTGGCAAGAAGAAGATTGAATGGAGCGCGGCGCGACGTGAGCGCGATCCGCGCCGGTTGCTGCGTGTGGAAGGGGCGAACGAACACAACCTTCGCAATGTCGATCTCGAGATTCCGCTCGGTCTGTTCGTCGCCGTCACCGGCGTCAGCGGCTCGGGCAAGAGCACGCTGATCGAGGACATTCTGCATCGTGTGCTGGCGCGCCATTTTTATCGCGCACGGGTGCTTCCCGGCGAGCACAAGCGCGTCACCGGCCTCGAACATCTCGACAAGGTGATCGACATCGATCAGAGCCCGATTGGGCGTACGCCGCGCTCGAATCCGGCGACGTACACGGGATTGTTCACGCCGATCCGCGAACTCTTCGCCGAGATGCCGGAAGCGAAACTGCGCGGCTACGGTCCCGGCCGTTTTTCATTCAACGTGAAGGGCGGCCGCTGCGAAGCCTGTCAGGGCGATGGCCTCGTGAAAATCGAAATGCACTTTTTGCCGGATGTCTACGTCACGTGCGAGACGTGCAAAGGCAAGCGCTACAACCGCGAGACGCTCGAAGTACGGTTCCGCGGCATGAGCATCAGTGAAGTGCTCGAGCTTACAGTAGAAGACGCGCTCGCGGCGTTCGAGAACCAGCCGCGCATCGCGCAGAAACTGCAGACGCTCAACGACGTCGGACTCGGCTATATCCATCTGGGTCAGAGTGCGACGACGCTCTCCGGGGGTGAAGCGCAGCGCGTGAAGCTCGCCACCGAACTGAGCAAGCGCGACACCGGCCGCACACTGTACATTCTCGACGAACCGACGACCGGTTTGCATTTCGAGGATGTGCGGATGCTCCTCGAGATCATGCATCGTCTCGTCGATCGCGGGAACACGGTTCTCGTGATCGAGCACAATCTCGATGTCATCAAGACCGCCGACTGGATCGTCGACCTCGGCCCCGACGGCGGCTCACGCGGCGGCAACATTGTTGCCGCGGGTACTCCCGAAGATGTCGTCAAGGTGAAAGAGAGCTATACCGGTCATTATTTGAAACCCATGCTCGCCCGCCGATAATGGTCTCCCTCCTCGACATCATCGGCCCCGTGATGGTTGGGCCATCCAGTAGCCATACCGCCGGCGCCTGTCGCATCGGCCTGCTCGCCCGCGGCCTCGTCGGCGGCACCGCCGAAAAAGCGCTCGTCGAACTGCACGGCTCGTTCGCCCGCACCGGCGAAGGACACGGCACAGACAAAGCGATCGTCGGCGGCCTGATGGGCTTTCGCCCTGACGACGACCGACTTCGCACGGCCCTCGAGATCGCCGAGAAAGAAGGACTCGCCTACACGTTCGAGAAGACGACGATCGCCGAGAACGCGCACCCAAACACCGTGCGCATCACGCTCGAACGCGGCAGGCTCAAACATGCGTTGATCGGCGAGTCGCTCGGCGCCGGCAGAATCCGCATCATCGAGATCGACGGCTACGACGTCGAAGTGAATGGCAATCACCACACGATCGTGATGGTCGCTGAAGACGTGAAGGGCTCGATCGCCCGCATCGCCGGTATTCTCGCCGAAAACAACATCAATATCGCGACGCTTCGCCTCTCGAGAAAAGAGCGCGGCGGCGACGCCTTCATGGTGATCGAAGTCGACGAGCAACCCGGCGAGAAAGTACGCGACGATCTCCGCGCGCTGTCGTGGGTCCGCTGGACGCATCGCCTTCCGAAAGTGAGCGCCTGATGTACAAGTCACTCGCCGAAGCAATCAAAGACGCTGAAGCACAGCAGAAACCTCTGAGTGCCGTCGCGCTTGAAACAGAAGCGAAGGACCAGGGACGCCCGGTACAGGAAATTCGCGACGCGCTGCATCGTGCGCTCGTCGTGATGCGCGGCGCCGTCGAGCAGGGGCTCGTCGGCGATCTCCACTCGGCGAGCGGACTCGTCGGCGGCGACGCCGCAAAGCTTCGTGGCTCAACCAACGGCCCGCTGAGCAACACGCTCTTCCGCGATGTGCTGGCGCGCGCCCTCGCCGTGCAAGAAGTCAATGCGGCGATGGGAGTGATCGTCGCCGCGCCAACCGCCGGCGGCGCCGGCGTGCTTCCCGCGGTGCTCACCGGAATCGCATCGGCAAAAGGAATCGGCGATGACGCGCTCGTTAGCGCCCTCGCGACCGCAGGCCTCATTGGCGCGGTCGTCGCCGAGCGTGCCTCGCTGTCCGGCGCCGAGGGTGGGTGTCAGGCGGAAACCGGCGCGGCCGCGGGAATGGCCGCAGGAGCCGCGACCGAGATGCTTGGCGGCACGCCCAAACAAGTTGGCCACGCCGTCGCGCTGGCACAGCAGGGGACGCTCGGGCTCATTTGCGATCCGCTCGGCGGGCTCGTCGAGCTCCCGTGTGTGTTCCGCAATGCCACCGGGAGCGCAATCGCGCTCAGCGCCATCGAAATGGCGCTGGCGGGAATCGAATTCGCGATTCCGGCCGATGAGGTGATCGATGTGATGGGCGAAATTGGCCGCGAAATGGACGTTCGCTACCGCGAGACCGCGGGGGGCGGATTGGCGGCGACGCCGACCGGCCGACGGCTCGCCCGCGAACGACTGGTGCAGATCAAACGCTCTTAAAAGCAGTCCGGAACTGGCGTAACGACCGTGTCGGAGTGAAACTTTCGGAACGGCAGATCGCGTAGGTCAGAGCGAAGCCACCGACTCAGAGGCCAAAATGGTATCGCAAGACGACATCGTCAGCTTCCTCGACCGCCTCGCGGCCGACGGCGTCGAATACGCCGAAGTCGGCGAGGGGATCTGGAACGTCAAACCGTCGGGCGCACTCGATTTCGGCGTCGTCGTGAACTATTCGCCGCCGGTCGTCGTCCTTCGGGTGAAGGTGATGGATCTGCCGACCGACGTGACGCAACTCAACGGCCTCGCGCGCCGTCTGCTCGAACTGAACGCCACCGACTTGCTCCACGGCTCGTATGGCATTCAGCACAACACCGTGGTCCTCACCGAGGCCCTCGAACTCGCGCATCTCGATTTCGAGGAGTTCCTCGCGTCTTACGAAAGCATCACTCTGGCGCTCGCATCGCACATTCGCGAACTGGCGTCGTTCCGCGAGGCTCGCTGACGATGGGCATCTTCGACCGCATCGCCACACTGTTCAAATCCAACATCAACGACCTGATCTCGAGCGCCGAGAATCCGGAGAAGATGCTCGATCAGATCGTCGTCGACATGCGCAACCAGCTCGCGAAAGCGAAGCAGCAGGTGGCCGCCGCGATCGCCGATGAAAAACGGCTCAAGGATCAGGCGCAGGCCGAGTACAAGGCGGCCGCCGACTGGGAAGCGAAAGCGATGCTCGCGATCAAGGAAGGACGCGACGATCTCGCCAAGCAGGCGCTTGTTCGCAACAACGAACATCTGACGCACGCCAACCAGCTCGAGACGACGTGGCAGGCCCACTCGGCAGAAACGGAAAAGCTCAAGAATCAGCTGCGCGATCTGAACGACAAGATCGAAGAAGCGAAGCGCAAGAAGAACTTGTTGCTGGCGCGTCAGCGTCGTGCGCAGGCGTCGCAGCGCATCGCCGAAACGATGAGCGGGATGAGCGAGAAGAGCGCGTTCGAGGCGTTCGCCCGGATGGAAGAGAAGATCGACCAGAACGAGCGGATGATCAAAGCGTCGACCGAGATCGAAGAAGAGTTCACCGGCGACCGTCTCGCCGGCGACTTCAAGCAGCTTGAGAAGATTGCCGGCTCGGCGAGCGCCGATCAGCAACTCACGGCGCTCAAGGAAAAGATGGGACTGTTGCCGCCGGGCTCGTCCAAGCCGAAGGCGATCGGTGCCGGTGAAGTGATCGTCGACGCCCACTTCGAAGACGCACCGCGCGACAAAAAGTAGTGGCCGCGCTACGCCCGCAGCCCGACGACACGACGCGGCGAGTCCAGCTCGTCCCCGGACTCGCCGCGACCGTTATTACCGTACTGCTGCTCTGGCTCGCCGGGTCGGTCGCGAGCGTCCTGATGATGTTTTTCATCTCGATGCTGATCGCCGTGTTTCTCGACGCGCTCACCGACAGTCTCGAGAAAAAGCTTCGCGTCAAACGAAGCATCGCGTTCGTCTTCGCGCTCATCCTCTCGGCGCTCGCGCTCTTCGCGCTTGGCGCACTCATCGTTCCGCCCGTCGTCGATCAGACGCGACAGCTCATTTCGCGGCTTCCCGAGTACATCACCGGCTGGGGAAAGTCGATCAATGAGCTCGCCGTGCGATTCCCGGCGCTCGCGCCGCTCGTCGGCGCCGACCAGCAGCAGGAGCTGATCAACACCGCGATCGACGAAGCGAAGAGTTTCGCCGGCGACCTCGTGCCGAAAGTCTTCAGCCTACTGCACGTCTTCATCGATCTCGCGGCGATGGTCGTGATGTCGATCTACCTCTCGCTCAATCCCGAGACGTATCGCGGGCTGCTCGTCGGCCTCGTTCCGCGGGCGCGGCGCGACACGGCGCGCGGCGTGCTCGATGCGATCGGCACGACGCTCCGCGCCTGGACCATCGCCCAGCTCGCCGCGATGTCCGTGCTCGGCGCACTGACGGCCATCTTGCTCTGGATGCTCGGCGTGCCCTACTGGCTCGCGTTCGGCGTCTTCAGCGGCGCCGCGGCGATCGTTCCGTTCTTCGGCACGCTCGTCTCGACGGTGCTGCCGGCGCTCTTCGTGCTCGGCGGCGAGGGCGGACCGTTCAAGGCCTTCCTCGTCGTGCTGGTCGGCATCGTCGTCCATCTCATCGAAGGCAATCTCGTGGCGCCGTTGATCTTCCAGCGTAGCGTGCACATTCCGCCGGTGCTCTCGATCATGGCGGTGCTGATCGTCGGCAAGGTGCTCGGACCCGTTGGCTTGCTGATCGCCGTGCCGACGCTCGCCGTCGTGATGGTGGTCGTGCGCAAACTGCTCATCGAAGAGACGTACGGTGATCATCGGAATGCCGGAGAGATTCCGTCGGCCGAGGCGCCGCCCGCCACGCCGTAGCGCAACTATTTGCTCGCTGATGCATTCGCACGGTCACGGAGTTCCGTGACCGCGCGTGCATTATGGCGCCGTGACCGCACCGGCCCTCGCTCTCCGTTCTATCACTCGCTGCTTTCGCGCCGGGGTGCCGGGGTGCTCGGCGGAGGTCGTCGCGCTCGATGACGTTTCACTCATCGTGATGCCCGGTGAGAGCGTCGCGGTGGTTGGCGACGCCGGCGCTGGAAAGAGCACGCTGCTCCTCTGCGCCGCGCGATTGCTGCCGGTCGATCATGGCGATGTGCACGGCGACGGCGCGCGCTACGTGCCGCCGCATGGCGTCGAGCATCCGTATCTCAGCGTGCGTGCGTCGCTCGAGTACGCGGCGACGGAGCGCGAACTCGCGACCGGTCGTGAGGCGCCGACTGCCGACGTGCTGCTCGAACGCACCCAGCTCACCGAGTATGCGAAGCTGCGCATTGGTGAGCTCACGGCCGGGCTGAGGGCCCGCGTTGCCGCAGCGCACGCGCTCGTCGACGAGCCGCTCGTGCTCTGCGTCGACGAGCCGTCGATTTCCCTTTCGCCAGCGCAGCGCCTCCGCTACGGCGCACTGCTCGCGGCGCTTCGCCGTGACGGGCTCGCCGTGCTAATCGCCGCCCGCAAACGGTGGTCGGTGGCCGGGCTCGCCCAGCGAACGGTCACGCTCGAGCGCGGCCGTGTCGTGGAATCGGCGCTCCGCGAGCGGACGCTCGAACTCGACGTCGGCGCCCCGCGCCTCGCTGCGACGGCCCTCGCTGAGCGCGTGCCGAGCGTGGTGCGCCGCGGCCGGGCGCTGCGCGTGGCGCTCGACGACGAGCTGAGTGCGGAGGAGGTGATGAGCGCGTGCCGGTCGCTCGGCATCAGCGTATATGGCTCGCGGGTGATCGTCGGTCGCGCCGGGCGGGTGGCCGAGGAGGACCGCTGATGCGGCGGGCGCCAACTCCCGTCGACGCCGTCAATCGCCTACCTTTCCGTCGTGCCGGAATTCCGTCTCTACGACTCGCTCACGCGCCAGACGATGCCGTTCGCTCCCGCGGATGGCAGCACGGTGCGTTTGTATACCTGCGGCCCGACCGTGTACAATCCGGCGCACCTCGGGAATTTCCGCACGTTCCTGTTCGAGGATCTCCTGCGGCGCGTCCTTCGCATGCGCGGCTGGGGGGTCGAGCAGGTGATGAATCTGACCGACGTCGACGACAAGATCATCAAGCGCGCGACCGAGCAAAAGAAGACGATCCGCGAGGTTACCGATCCGATCATCGATGTCTTCCACGCCGATCGCGAGTATCTCCGCATTCAGCGCGCCGAGCACTATCCGCGCGCAACGGATTACATCGCGGAGATGATCACGCTCGTGCAGCGCCTCGAGGAGCGCGGCGTGGCGTACAAGGCGGAGGACGGTTCCGTCTATTTCGCGATTGATAAATTTCCTGGCTACGGCAAGCTCTCGCGTCTCGATACGCGAGAGATCAAGGTCGGCGCGCGCGTCGCGCAGGACGATTACTCGAAAGAGAACGCCCAGGATTTCGCTCTCTGGAAAGCGGCGAAGCCCGAGGATGAAGCGAGCGAAGCCGCGTGGGATTCCCCGTGGGGGCGCGGCCGTCCTGGCTGGCATCTCGAATGCTCGGCGATGGCGATGACGATTCTCGGCGAGACGATCGATTTGCACTGCGGCGGCATCGACCTCGTCTTTCCGCACCACGAGGACGAAATCGCGCAGAGCGAGGCGGCGACAGGTAAGACGTTCAGTCGTCACTGGAGCCACGGCGAGTTTCTCCTCACCGATGGTGCGAAAATGGCGAAGCGCGTCGGCAACGTGAGCAACGTCGCCGATCTGCGCGAGCAGGGTGTGAGCCCGGCGGCGGTGCGGCACTTCATGTTCGGGACGCACTATCGCAAGCAGCTGAATCTGTCGCCGGATGCGCTCGAAGCGAGCGTCGAAGCGGTGCGTCGCGTCGGCGATTTTGCGGATCGTCTGGAACGCGAACAGGGCGGCACGACGGCGCTCGCCGAGGCGGCGGAGACGCTGCTCGTGGAAGCGACCAATTCGTTGAGCGACGATTTGAACGCGCCGCGGGCGCAGGGTGCGCTGTTCGAGTTTATCAGTGCGGCGAACCGCGAGTTCGATTTGCGCGGGACGAATGTCGAGGCGTTGGCGCGCTCGCGCGAGGCGTTTCGGCAGGTGAATGCGGTGCTCGATATCGTTCCGGATCGTGGGTCGGAGAACGCCGAGTTGACGACGTGGGTGGAAGCGCAACTCGCGGCGCGAACGGCAGCGCGTCAGAAGCGCGATTTTGCGGCTGCGGACGCGGTGCGTAAGGCGTTGGAAGAGAAAGGGATAGCGATCGAAGATTCGCCGTCCGGGACGCGGTGGAAGAAGGTCCGCTAGCCGAGGATTTATTCGGGGCTTTTCCCGGGGTTTTCCGGTGGGCGGTGCGGAGGGGGGCGTGGCGACGTAAGGCGTGGACCGGCAATGGATTGACTTGCTTGTTCCGCTCCGCTACCCTTATAGGCTCGCGCAAAATGGCCTGCCGCTGACGTAGCTCAATTGGCAGAGCACCTGATTTGTAATCAGGCGGTTGCGAGTTCGATTC
>JAYVPN010000047.1:0-2284 GCA_043757365.1 Gemmatimonadota bacterium
GACTTTCACCGCGAACCCGGCGAGCACCTTCCCCGCCCGCTCTGCCGCCTCGGCGATGCGCGCCGGGCTCGTGATGAACGACACGCGGAAGAACCCTTCACCGCCTGCGCCGAGACCGGACCCCGGCAGCACGATCACGCCCTCGTCCATGAGTGCGTCGGCAAACGCGGCGCTCTGAACGCCCTCCGGGAGAGGCATCCAGAGGTACATCGTCGCGCGCGGTGTTTCGGCACGGAATCCCGCTTCCGTGAATGACTGCACCGCTGCGTCGCGACGCTCCTTGAAGATCGCGAGGTTGCCCGGGAGCCAGGCGGCTGATGTTTCGAGGGCGGCGATCGCCGCGCGCTGCACCGGCATGAACTGACCTGTGTCGGTGAACGACTTCACCTTGGCGAGGGCGCCGATCAGCTGCGGATTTCCAACCGCGAACGCGCAACGCCAGCCGGTCATGTTGAAGGTCTTCGAAAACGAATGGAACTCGATAGCCACGTCGCGGGCACCGTCGATGTCGAAGATGGACGGCGCCACGTAGCCGTCGAACGTCATCTCCGAGTATGCGTTGTCGTACACCAGAAGGATGTCGAGCTCCTTGCACCGCCTGACCATCCGCTCGAGATAATCTCGCGGCGCGATCGCCGCGGTGGGATTGTTCGGATAGTTCAGGTAGAGCATCTTCGCCCGCTGCAGCACGTTCGCCGGGACTTCGTCCAGGTCCATGAGGAAATCGGTTCGCGGCGTGATCGCGTACATATACGGATCGCCACCGGCCAACTGCGTGCCGCCGCGGTACGCGTTATAGCCCGGGTCGGGAATGATGGTCGTGTCGCCCGGTCCGACGAATGCGAGCGCAAGGTGTGACAGCCCTTCCTTCGAGCCGATGAGCGGAATCGTTTCCGTGGCCGGATCAAAGGTGTGGCCAAAACGGCGCGTCATGAACCCGGCGACGGCGTCCCGGAACGGCGGATAGCCAAGCCCAAATCCGTAGCGGCTCATCGCAGGCTCGCGCGCCGCGGCGGCAAGCGCTTCAACGGCCGCGGGCGGCGGTGAGAGATCCGCGTCACCCGCGCCGAGGTCGATGACATCGATCCCGCGCGCGATGAGCTCCCGCTTCTTCTGCGGGATGTGCGCGAGCGGATACGGAGGCAGTGCGGCGAGTCGGCCGTGCGGTTTGGGCATCAACTGGTCGGCGGCGAGAAACCGGCGTCACCGGTCTCGAGCCACGAGAATTGATATTTCTCGTCTTCGAACGCGACGAACTCGCGCGCAATCTTCATGGGCCGGAACGAGTCCATCATCACGGCGAGCTCGTTCGTGAACTTGGCGCCGATGCTGGCTTCCGCGCGGCCCGGGTGCGGACCGTGCGGAATACCGTCGGGATGTAGCGTGATCGAGCCGTATTCAATGCCCTTCCGGCTCATGAACTCGCTCGACGCGTAGAAGAGCACTTCGTCCGAGTCCACATTCGAATGGTTGTACGGCGCAGGCACGGAATTGGGATCGAAGTCGTACGGGCGCGGGCAGAACGAGCAGATGACGAACCCGTCCCCCTGAAACGTCTGGTGCACTGGCGGCGGCTGATGGATTCTGCCGACGATCGGCTCAAAGTCGTGAATGTTGAACGCCCACGGATAAAACATGCCGTCCCAGCCGACGACATCGAGCGGATGATGGTCGAGCGTGAACTCCTGCAGGCCGTTGTATTGCTTGACGACGACCGCGAAATCGCCCTTTTCATCGTGGGTGTTGAGGACCCTCGGCACGCGCATGTCGCGCTCCGAATACGGCGCTCCTTCCACCATTTGGCCGTAGTCGTTGAGGTAGCGGCTCGGCGGCCGGACATAGCCGCGGCTCTCAAAAATCAGCATTCGCGCCGGCTTCGTGAACTTGTAGCGATGGAGAATCCCGCGGTGAATGACGAGGTAGTCGCCCGGACGGATGTCGAGATCGCCGAACTGCGTCTCCAGTGTCCCCTCGCCTTCCACCACATACACGACCTCATCACCCTGCGCGTTACGGTAATAGTGCGCGTCCTGAAGCGTCGGCACGGCGAACAACATCGCGATGTCGTCGTTGTACATGATCAGCTTGCGGTCGAGCGTCGGGCTGCCGCCGGAGGGAAATCCGGCGGTCCTGAAATGACGGTGCTTGAGTATCCGGTGCGGCTCACCCTCGTACTTGAGGTCCTTCAGCCGCTTGACCGCCTTCACCGTCGTGGGCGGATGGATGTGGTAGAGCAGCGACGACGGCCCCGTAAATCCTTCGTTGCCGACGAGATGTTCGTTGT
>JAYVPN010000048.1:0-8361 GCA_043757365.1 Gemmatimonadota bacterium
GACGTCACCGAGAATCGAGTCGCGATCCCAATGCTTTAGCGTCTCGTCCGCGCTCTTGGAGAAACCGAAATCGAAGGCGCGTGTGAAATACTGG
This sequence comes from Gemmatimonadota bacterium, assembly GCA_043757365.1. Lineage (GTDB taxonomy): Bacteria > Gemmatimonadota > Gemmatimonadetes > Gemmatimonadales > Gemmatimonadaceae > Fen-1231. The sequence continues at coordinate 95 of JAYVPN010000048.1, forward strand.
CGGCCGCCGTCGAGACGGCGGGCGGCAAGCAGTTCTTCCGTGCGGATCGCGCCGAGCGCTTCGCCGAGTTCGTTGCCGATGATGTTCTGCCCGCCGTCTCCGCGCGTCAGCGCGAGGTAGGCGGTTTCGACGCCGCGTCCGCGGGCGAGCCATGCGATGAGCTGCGTGTCTTCATCGTCCGGATGCGCACCGATGATCAACACGCGGGAGGTCACGGTCACGCCGCGCATCGCCTGCTCCAATGCGACCGCGCCGCGTTCCTGCGATAATGCAGAGCGCGGCGCGGTGAGGAGGAGGACCAGCACAGCCGCAGCAAGGCGGCGAACACGACGCATTAAATCTCCTCGAAAGCTGAACGGTTCAGAGCGCCTTCAATACTCCGGAACTACGGCGCGGTCCACCAGCCCGCACCGGTGACGCCATGGCGTCGGCCACGATGCGCCCCTGCTCTTCGTTGTGCGTCGCGAGATAGCCCTCGGCCGGGCTCGCGCGTTCCGGGCGCCCAACGTAACGGATGGCGAGCGCGTTGCCGACCGATCCGCGAAGACGCGGCGCGACATAACTCCACGCGCCCATGTTCTTCGGCTCCTCCTGCGCCCACACCACCTCCTTCACCTCCGGATACTGATCGAGCACATGCGACACATCCGCGTGCGGCCACGGATAGAGTTCCTCGACGCGCACGATCGCGACGTCGTGCGGCACCTCTTTCGCCACGAGATCGTAGTACACCTTTCCGGAACAGAAAACGATCCGCCGCACCTCGGCGCGCTTCGCGTCGCCGTTCACGTCGTCGATCACTTCGTGGAAGCCGCCCGTCGCCAGATCCTTGAGCGACACCGTGGCCTGCGCCAGTCGCAACAGCGACTTCGGCTGCATCAAGATCAGCGGCCGACGCTGCGGCAGCGCCGCCTGACGACGGATGATATGAAAGTATTGCCCTGACGTACTCGGATACGCGACGCGGAGATTGCCTTCTGCACACATCTGAAGGAACCGCTCGAGACGCGCGCTCGAGTGTTCCGGTCCCTGCCCCTCGTAGCCGTGCGGCAGCAACAGCACCAGCCCTGAGTCCTGCGCCCACTTGGCGCGGTCAGCGCTGATGAACTGGTCGATGATCGGCTGCGCGACGTTCGCGAAATCGCCGAACTGACCCTCCCACAAAGTGAGCGTATCGGCCGCGGCCGTGCTGTAGCCATACTCGAAGCCCATCACCGCCATCTCGCTGAGCGCGGAGTTATAGATCTCGAATGCGGTCTTCGAATCGGCGACGTGCTGCAACGGTGTGTACGTGCCGTTGTTGATGACGTCGTGCAGCACCGAATGCCGATGCGAGAAGGTGCCGCGCTCGACGTCCTGGCCGCTCATCCGGATCGACATGCCGTCAGTCAGTATCGATGCGAACGCCAGCGACTCGGCGTGACCCCAGTCGATGCCGCCGGCGCCACCCATCGCCTCGCGGCGGCGTTCGAGCTGCTTCGCCAGTCGCGGGTGCGGGTTGAAGCTCGACGGCCAGGTGAGTAGCTGATTGTTGAGTGCCGTCAAGCGCTCGGCGCTGACGGCCGTTTCCGGCATCAACTCGGGTGTTTCCTGACCGGCATAGTCGGAGTGATCGGTATCGGTGTCGGCCTTCGATTTGTCAAACAGGGCGGCGAAGGTGTCGGCGACGGACTTCTCCGCCGCGTCAACATCGGCCTGCGTCGCAACACCTTCGGCAATCAGGCGGCTTCCCCAGACCTGACGCGCCGTCGGGTGCGCTTTCACCTTTTCATACAGCTGCGGCTGCGTGTACGCGGGTTCGTCGCTCTCGTTGTGACCGTTGCGGCGATAGCCGACGAGATCGACGAGGAAGTCTTTTCCAAATTGCGTCCGATACGCCACCGCAATGCGCATCGCGATCACGCACGCTTCCGCGTCATCCGCGTTGACGTGAATGATCGGCATCTCGAAGCCCTTCGCGAGATCGCTCGCGTAGCGCGTCGAGCGCGAATCGGTCGGATCGGTCGTGAAGCCGACCTGATTATTGACGATGATGTGCAGCGTCCCGCCGACATCGTATGCGCGGAGGCGTGCGAGATTGAACGATTCGGCAACGATCCCTTCGCCCGGGAACGCGGCGTCGCCGTGAATGCATACCGGCACCACGGCCTTCCTGTCGCGCTGCGCCGGCGCGCCCGGCTGACGCTGATGCGCACGGGCCACTCCCTGCAGCACCGGATTGACGATTTCTAGATGACTCGGATTCGGCACGAGCGAGACGTGCAGCGCCTTGCCGGCCGCCGTCATTCGCTCGTTCTCGAAGCCGAGATGGTACTTCACGTCGCCGGTCGACGAGTCCTCGAGGTGATCGTGCCGTCCCTGGAATTCACCGAAAATCAGTTCGGCCGGCTTGCCGAGCACGTGCGTGAGAACGTTGATGCGGCCGCGATGCGCCATCGAGATCGCGACTTCTCGCCCACCGGCGGCGGCGCTTTCGTCGATCGCCGTGTCGAGCATTGGCACGAGCGCGTCAGTCCCTTCGATGCCGAAACGCTTGTAGTTCGGAAAAGCGCGGGCGAGGAAGCGCTCGAGCCCATCCACTTCGCTGAGGCGCGTGAGCAGCGCGCGCTTCTCATCGGGCGTGAGTTCGCGCGTAAGTTGTTCGGCCGTGAAGAGGGCGCGGAACCAAGCGCGTTCTTCTTCGGAGCCGAGATGCGTGTACTCGATGCCGATGTTGCGACAGTAGCGATAGCGGAGTCGTTCGACGACGTCACGGCCCGTCGCGAGGTGCGGCCAGCCGAGCGACGCGCCAGAGACGACATCGAGATCGGCATCGATAATGCCGTGAAACTCGGGCGTCAGCTCGGCCGCGCCGGGCGGCGGCGTGCCGAGCGGATCGAGCTGCACCGCGAGATGGCCGTACTGACGGATCGCATTGGTATAGCGAGCAACGCCCGCGACTTTACGGGCGAAATCCTGGTCGGGAGCCGACCCGGCGGGCGCTCCGCCGCCGTATTGGGCGGCAAAACGGAAGAACTGGCGCCAGCTTTCGTCTACGGAGGCGGGATCGCGGCGGAAGGCTTTATACGCCTCCGCGACATAGGCGTCATTGAAGACGCTCGAAACGGGGTCGGACATATCCCAAATCTAATCGTCCCCTCTCCCAAAATCACCCGATGGCGGCGAGCAAATCGTGCAGCTCGGTCGCCGACTGCGGCCGTCCAGCCGGCTTCTTGGACAGTGTGCGCATGATGAGGTCGGAGAGCGCCTGCGGAACCTCCGGATTGACCACGCGGGGCGGAATCGGGGTTTCTTCGAGGAGCTTGGCGATGAGAACCGCCATGTTGTCCGCCTCGAGCGGCGTGCTGCCAGTCAGGCACTCATAGATCACGCAGCCGGCGGCGTAGATGTCGGCCCGGGCGTCGATGTCCGCTCCCATGAGCTGTTCCGGCGCCATGTATTCCGGCGTTCCGACGACCATTCCGGCCTGCGTCACTCCCGTCGTCTGCTTGGCCAGGCGGGCGATGCCGAAGTCCATCACCTTGAGCACGCCGTCGGGCTCGACGACCATGTTCTGCGGTTTGATATCGCGGTGGATCACGCCCTGCTCGTGCGCGACTTCGAGTGCCCGGCACAGCTGCTTGGCGACGGTGAGCGTCGCGGCCACCGGCAACCGGCCGCGCGTCTGAATCAGCTCCTTCAGCGTCTTTCCTTCGACGTACTCCATCGTGATGTAGTAGACACCGGAGTACTCGCCGAGGTCGTGCGTGCGGACGACGTTGCGATGTGAAATCTTCCGCGCGAGCCGGATTTCGCTCTTGAAACGCTCGAGCGCGCTCGCGTCTTCGCTGAGGATCGCCTTCTTGAGCGTCTTGATCGCGATGAGCTCGCCGAGTTCACTGTCGATGGCCTTGAAGACCGTTCCCATGCCGCCGACGCCGAGCACTTCCTTCACTTCGTATCGATTGGCGAAGCGCGTCCCCGGTGTGATGCCGCCCTGCTGCACTTCCTGCACGAGCGTCGGGCTCAGCGCCGCCGACATGCGCACTGTTTTCTGCTCGCCGATCACGCTGCCACCGAGAAACTCGACGAGCGCGGCTTTGTCTCGCAAGTCGGTGAGCATCGCGCGGAAAGCATCGGCGAGCGTGCCGATTTCACCGGTCGCCTTCACGTTGATGTCGGCGGAATAATCGCCTTCTGCGGCGCGACGTGTCGCTTCGACGAGTTGCGCGACCGGACGCGTGATCTGCCGGGCAATGCCGAACGAAAGCAGGCCGGCAACGATCAATCCGCCGGCCCCACCGAGCAGGATAATGAGGCGCAGCCTATTGAACGCCGCGAATTCCTTGTCCTTGTTGCGCAACACGAGGTAGCCGCCGACCGGACGCCCCGACGCCGCGCGCAGCGGGTAGCCAATGCCGACGAAGTGTTCGCCGCCGATTACCGGCTCGACACGAAGCGTCGCCGACGAATCGGTATCGCTTTTCGGCGCGCTGAGCGCGCCGGCGGTCTTCGTGACGTCGGCGCCTCGCCCGAGTGTCGACGCCGCAAGATGCGCCGCGCCTTTCTGATCGAACGCGAAGAAAACGAGATCGACATCGCTCGCGCCAGCGCGGGTAACGGACGCGAGAAACGTGCTGTCGAGATTCTTGACCGCCATCATCGTCCCGACGATTTTCCCGGTGCCGACAATCGGCACGGCAACGGCGACGATGAGACTCGAATCGGTCGGATTGCCGAAGCCGACGTTTGCGGTGTCCTGCAATGCGCGGCGAATCAGCGCCGAGCCGGCGAGCGTGTCGGCCTTCGCCTGGGGATCATCGCTCTTCGCCATCCGGACGCCTTCGGCGTCGGTGATCTGCACCCAGTCGGCCCCGGTCTGTTGCGTGGCTTCGAGCGCTTGGTCGAGCGCGTCGCTGAGTAACCCCTTTTCGATCAGCGATCGAAACAATGGATTGCGAACGAACGTCTCAGCGCTGCCCTGCAGCGCCTTGGCCCGCTCGGCGAGCTGCGTCGACACTTGCTCCCGCGTCGTCATCAGCGCCCGATTGACCGATTGATCGGCTGTCCGGTTTGCCGATCGCGCCGTCATCAGCAGCGTGGCGCCAAGCACTGCGGCGACCACCGCCGCCGTGCTCAGAAAGATCTTGGTCGTCAGGGATAGTCCGCGCGCGCTCACGGTTAGGCTCGGTGTTCGGGTGGGGGACGAGCGGCCTAGTACCGAATCGCGTCGGAGTACTTCTGGCCGAACTTGTTCTTGTGCTCACCCAGCGTGAAGCCCTTGGCGTCGAGCACGGCGTCCACGCCAGACACACCGGCGGCGACAACCTCGACATCCTTGATGATTTCCGGCGTGCGCTCGTGCCAGACGTGCAGTGCGTATCTCCCCGCAGGAACACCCGAAATTATCCATCGGCCGTCGGCGGTGGGCTGTCCGTAATATGGCGTCGCAACGACGACGACATACCCCGTCATTTTCGCGTGGATGTTGCAGTAGATCGGAAACGACCCGGCCTTCTTGAACGTCGTGCTCTTGGAGGTATTGCTGCCGTAGACCCCGAGATCGAACGACGCTCCCGGCGCCGTCGAGAAGATGTTGTGGCTAAAAGGGTCCTGATTGGGATATTCTAGCGTTGAGCCAGCCGTCACGACGCGGATGCGCGGCGAAAACTGGCGGCCGCTCATTGCCATTTTAGTATTTTGCTCGGAGTATCGCGCAAGGCCGTTTTTCAGCACAAGATAGATGACCGCGTTCGCCAGATCCGATGTCGTCTCACCCACCTTCTCCTGAATCGTGACGCGCCCGCTCACGGAACTCTGGGCGCTGGCGGGAGCAGCGAACCCGAGAGTTGCAGTAACCACGACAGTTCCGACGATCGTACTGATGCGACCTTTCACGTGCGAGCCCCCGATATGAACCTGCGTTCCCGCGATGAACTGAATAGCTACGATAGACCCTCCCAGCCGCGAAGGTCAAGCGCGCTACTCGGTATGCTCCTTGCCCTGCTGTTCCTGAGTCTCGCCGTACGGCCGCTCGGAGCACAGGACTCCACCAAAGCCAAAGCCGACTCAGTCGCCGCCCGCCTCGAGCGGGCGGAGGAAGCGATCAGGCTGCTACAGCAACAACTCGCGGCGGAGTCCCAAAGTTCGGTCAAGACTCGATCCCGGCTCTCTCTGGAGTTTAACGGGCGGGTGCTGGTCAGCGCTTTTTCAAACTCTCGACGTGTCAACAACGTCGATGTCCCACTATTTGTACGCCCGGACACGGCAAACGGATTGCCGCAAGGCGGCGGTGGGATGTCGATCCGCCAGACACAGCTCGGCATGGCCATTACGGCCGATCAGGTGATCGGCGGCACGTTCCACGGCGATCTGGATGTCGACTTCTTTGGCGGACAGCAGCCGAGCAGCGGCGGCCGCACCTTTCCGCTGCTCCGGCTGCGCGTCGCACGCGCACAAATCACTTGGAAGCACGGCGAGTTTCTCGTCGGCCAGGAGTCGCCGCTCGTCAGCGGCGTGAACCCGGTCAGTCTCGCGAGCATCGGGACGCCAGAATTCGTTGGTTCCGGCAATCTCTGGCTCTGGCTCCCGCAGGTGCGCGCCGGGCTCGAGACGGGCGGACCGGTAAGCCTCGGCATCCAGGGCGCCGTCCTCGCCCCGTCGAGCGGTGATCCGCAGAGCCTTTTCGACACCGACAACGACATCGCCGAGCGGAGCAAGCGACCGTTTCTCGAAGGACGCGTGCATTTCAAGTGGGGAAGCGACGAACTGGCCGGCGACATCGGAGCGGGCATTCATCGCGGTTGGTTCGCCACGAAGGGCGATTCGCTGCTCGTCTCCGATGCGTACACAATCGACGCGCGTGTTCCACTCGCGCGCTGGCTCGAGCTGCGCGGCGAAGGGTACGATGGGAAAGGAATGCGCTCGCTCGGCGGCGGCGCGATCGGCCAGGGATTCGGCGTCAACGGCCGGGTGATTCGCAGCCGCGGCGCGTGGGGACAGATCAATCTGAAACCGTCGTCGCGCGTCGTGTTCGGCGGCGGTTACGGCTTTGACGATCCACGTGACGAGGATTTGCTGTCCGGTGCACGGCTGAAGAACACGGCGATCGAAGGCCATCTCCATATTCGCCCCGCCGGGCCGCTCGTCATTGGACTTGAATATCGGCGGCTCGAAACGAGCTACGCGATCGGCAAGCTCGTGAACGACCATCTCAACATCGCGTTCGGTTTTGAGTTCTAAGGCTCGACGACGCGCACCGGATCGCCGAGTATAAGAATTCCCTCGGTGATGACGCGCGCATATACGCGACTCCAGCCGGGATGCAGCTTCTGCGAGATCCGTTTCGAGCGCCGGTCGGCGAACGAATCGACGATTGTTTGACAGGGCGTCGCGTACTCGCTGACTTCGACCTCGACCGCGCCAAGCATCAGGCGAACGCCGGGAACGATCGCCGGCCAATCGAGACCGCGCACCGTCACGTTTTCGCCGGTCGTGCCGGCGGCGATCGGATGTCCCTCGGCGCGCAGCGCATCGATCACTTCGACAGCGTAGAGACAGACCGCTTTGTCCGGGCCGCCATGCCCATGATAGCGATGGCCGTCGCCGTCGAGTCCGGACTTCGACACGAAGACTTCATTGCGCGGTAGTTTCGGGACGCCGCCCGGCGAGCTGCCGAGCGCAACGATCGTGGCGGCGTCAGCCACGCGACGGAACTTCTGCGACAACGAGCCGCACCGGAATGCCGCCGTTCTTGAACTTCAATGCCTCGGTGAACTTCATCTTCACCTGCGATTCGAGCGACGTGTCGGCGGAGAGCATCGCGAGCGTCCAGCCGGCGCGATTCGCGCGAAGCACGTTCCCGAGCTGCGCGTACAAATTGCGCAGCTCGCCGCCCGCGCCGGCGCCGACACGCGCACCGTAGGGTGGATTCACGACGACCATTCCCGGCGCATCCTGCGGCCCCACGCCCGAGATCGCGCCAACGCCGAACTCGATGTCGCCCTGAACTCCGGCGCGCGCCGAGTTAGCGAGCGAAGCGGTGATTGCTCCCTCATCGCGATCGGATGCCGTGATTGCCACCGGCGACTTCTCGAGCACCTGTTCGGCGGCGGCATGGCGAACCGCCGCGAACGCTGTCGTCGGCGCGGCGGGCCAGCGCTCACAGGCAAACATTCGCGCGGTGCCTGGCGGAATCCGCCGCGCGAGCATCGCGGCTTCGATCGCAATCGTGCCCGAGCCGCACATCGGATCGAGGAGCGGCGTCGTGCCATTCCATTTGGCACCGA
>JAYVPN010000049.1:0-2278 GCA_043757365.1 Gemmatimonadota bacterium
GGAAGCACATCATTGGAAAACGCCTGCGGCAGCGTGCCGAAGCTCCGCGCCGCGGCCTCGATGGCGCCCTGCGCCTCGAGATCGAACGCCATGTTGCCGCTGCGTGTCAGGAAGCGAAAACCGGCCACCGTGCCGTCGCGGCGGATCATGAAAAAGACTTCGGCCTTCAATGCGCCGAGGTTGCCGCGCGGTGAGAAGTTCAGCGCGATCTGACGGACGATGTTGTTGAGATACCCGGGATACGGAAAGTCGATCCCGTCGGTGCGCACGGTCGCGACGTCGTTTCCTTTGCCGCCGATCTCGCCGCCGCCGGCCTTCGGCGCGGGCGTCGCCTTTGCCGGAGTCGACTTCTCGGTGACGTTCGGCGTCGCCTTTTGCAGCGTCTTCTCGACTTTCCCTTTAATTTTTTTTACCGGCACGACTTTCTCCGGCACTTTGGATTCCGGTCGCGGCGGTGCCTTCTCGGGCGTCGCCGGCGCGGGCGCCTCGGTCACGACACCGGCGGCACGCGGCCCCGGGGGCGCCGCGACGATATCCACTTTGTACATCGGCGGCAGATTCTTCGGCGCGGCAGCGCGCAGCACAAAGACCGACGCGAACAGCGCCACGTGGAGCAGCGCCGACACGCCAATCGGCAGCGCGATCGAACGCGCCGGCCGTCGTGCCGCCATCATTTCTTGACCGACTCCGGCTCGGCCACGAGCCCAACGTTTTGCGTTCCCGCGTTGCGCATGATCGAGAGGACGCTTGCGACGACGCCGTACTGCGCGTGCTCGTCGGCGCGCAGGTAGACGCCGTCTTTCCCCTGCTTCGACGCAAGCGCCTTGAAGCTCGCACGGAACTCGGCGAGCGACAGTTTGGTTTCGTCGACGTAGATCGAGCCGTCGCTCGTCACCGAGACGACAAGCCCGCCTTTTGATTCGAGCGGGCGCGCTTCGACTTTCGGCAAGGCGACGTCGACACCGCCCTGCATGATCGGTGCGGTGATCATGAAGATCACCATCAGCAGCATCATCACGTCGATCAGCGAGACAACATTGATCTCGGCGTTGAGCGGCGTTCGTTCCCCGCGTGGGCGACGGCGCATGTTAGATGCGTCCTTCGCGCGCCATCAGCGCGATCACTTCAGAGCCGAAGCCTTCGAGTTCGCCGTCGAAGCGGTTGAGTTTCGAGGCGAAGATGTTGTAGCCGAAGACCGACGGAATCGCGACCGCAAGCGCGGCGGCGGTCGCCGTCAGCGCTTCGGCAACACCGGGCGCAACGGCGCCGAGATTTCCGGCGCCGCTCGTCGCAATTCCAAGAAACGCCGAGATGACACCGAGCACCGTGCCGAGGAGTCCCATCAGCGGTGACACCGAGCCGATCATCGCGAGCCCCGGAATCCAGCGGCCGAGCTGATCGCGTTCGGCATTGCACTCGGAATCGAGGACGAGACGGAGCGCTTCGACCTGCGCGGCGCTGAGCGGCGGACGTTCGGCGCCTTCCGGTACCGAAGCCGGCTTGGTTTCCTGGAGGAACTGCACCGCGCGCGCGAAGACCCGCGTGTACGGACTCGGCTTCACCCGCCGCGAGAGCCCCGCGACTTGTTCGAGCTTCGAGGCGCGAGCGAAGTCCGCGAGGAACGGTGCGGCGTTCGCGGCGGAGCGCCGGAACTCGAGCCATTTCGCGAGCATGATCCCCCAGCTGACGAGCGAGAGGAGCGCGAGGAGCGCGAGGACGCCCTGCGTGACGAGCGACGCCTTGAGGATCAGTTCGAGCGGCGTCGATGGAATCGCGGAGTTGGCCTGGAAGTACATGAGGTCTCGGGGCGCGGTCAGGAGTGCGGTTCGGAGTGCGACTGGAACCAGCGGAATGTGGCGGAGAGTCCGGCTTCGAGCGTCGCCTGCGGCGTCCATTCGAGCAGGCGGATCGCTTTTTCGATACTGACGAACGATCGCTGTTGTTCACCGGCGCGTTTCGGCGCGAATTCGACGGCGACGTCGGAGCCGGCGATTTGCTTGAGCGTGGCGGCGATCGTGAGCACAGATGTCGGTATTGCCGTACCGATGTTGAAGCCGCGTTCGTCGAGTTTCGTCGGCGCCGGCAGCGTGGCGGCGGCGGCCAGCTGCACGGCCCGGACAACGTCGTCGATATAGACATAGTCGCGTGTCTGCTCGCCGTCGCCGAAAACGGTGAGCGCACGCTCCGCGAGGATGCGCTCGCAGAAGATCGCGACGACCCCCGCTTCGCCATGCGGATCCTGACGTGGACCGAAGACGTTGGCGAAGCGCAGCGCGAC
>JAYVPN010000050.1:0-2275 GCA_043757365.1 Gemmatimonadota bacterium
GGTCGACGTGACCGATGGTCCCGACGTTCACGTGCGGCTTCGTGCGCTCGAACTTTGCCTTGGCCATTTTCTGATCCCGCTAATGAGTTTGATGTCTGCCGTCGCTGTAACCTGCGTCCAACAACTTCCTGCTACTCCTCCAACCGCTTACGCCTTCACCTTCGCAATGATCTCTTCGGCCTTCGACTTCGGGACTTCTTCATAGTGCGCGAACTCCATCGAGTAGACTGCGCGTCCCTGCGACATCGACCGAAGCTTGGTGGAATATCCGAACATTTCGCTGAGCGGCACCGAGGCTGAAATCACCTGCGCCTCGCCACGCTGCACCATCCCGCCAATCTTCCCGCGACGCGCCGAGAGATCGCCCAGCACGTCGCCCATATACGCTTCCGGCGACACCACTTCGACGTTCATCACCGGCTCGAGCAGGATCGGGTGCGCCTGACGCGCCCCCTCTTTCACCGCCATCGACCCGGCAATCTTGAACGCCATTTCCGACGAGTCGACGTCGTGGTACGAACCGAAAATCAACTCGACACGCACATCGACCATCGGGTATCCGGCGAGAATGCCGTTCTCCAGCGCCTCGCGGATGCCTTCGCCGACCGGCTTGATGAATTCACGGGGAATCACGCCGCCGACGATCTTGTCCTCGAACACATACCCCTTGCCGAGCTCGCCCGGAAACACGTTGATCACCACGTGCCCGTACTGGCCCTTCCCACCGGACTGGCGGATGAACTTGCCTTCCACTTTGAGCGCCGGCTTCTTGATGGTCTCGCGATACGCCACCTGCGGACGGCCAACGTTCGCGTCGACCTTGAACTCGCGCATCATACGATCGACGATGATCTCGAGATGCAACTCGCCCATACCGGCGATGATCGTCTGACCGGTTTCCGCATCGGACTTCACGCGGAACGTCGGATCTTCTTCCGCCAGCTTGCTGAGCGCAATCGCCAGCTTGTCCTGGTCGGCCTTCGTCTTCGGCTCGATCGCGACGTCGATGACGGGGTTCGGAAACTTCATCGCCTCGAGGATGATCGGCATATCCTCGTTGCACAGCGTGTCGCCGGTGCGCGTGTCCTTGAGGCCGATCGCCGCGCCGATGTCGCCGGCGCGCACTTCTTCGATTTCTTCACGCTTGTTGGCGTGCATCTGGAGCAGACGGCCGACGCGCTCGCGCTTGTCCTTCGACGCGTTGTAGACGTACGAACCGGCCTTGAAGACGCCCGAGTACACCCGGAAGAACGTCAGCTTCCCGACGAACGGGTCGGTCGCAATCTTGAATGCGAGCGCCGAGAACGGCGCCTCGTCGCTCACTTCGCGCGTCTGATCCTTCTCGTCGTGGCCCGGAAGCGTGCCCATCATCGGCGGGACGTCCATCGGCGACGGGAGATAGTCGATCACGGCATCGAGGAGCGCCTGCACGCCCTTGTTCTTGAACGAGGCGCCGCAGAGGACGGGGACGAACTTCATCTTCATCGTCGCCGAGCGGATCGCGTGACGGATTTCATCGACCGTCAGCTCCACGCCGCTGAAATACTTCTCGATCAAATCGTCGTCGTGCTGGACGGCCGCTTCGACGAGCTCGTGGCGCGCCTTCTCGACCGCTGCCTTCATATCGTCCGGAACGTCCGTCACCGTAAACGACTTGCCCATCGTCGAGTCGTCGAAGATGTACTGCTTGCGTTCGATGACGTCGATGTGGCCGGTGAACAGTTCGCCCGAGCCAACCGGCAACTGCAGCGGGAATGCGTCCTTCGACAGGCGATCCTTGATCATCGCCATGCACCGATCAAAGTCTGCGCCGACGCGATCCATCTTGTTCGAAAAAATCATGCGCGGCACTTTGTAGCGGTCGGCCTGGCGCCAAACGGTTTCCGTCTGCGGCTCAACGCCGGCCACCGAATCGAGCAGTGTCACCGCACCATCGAGCACGCGGAGCGAGCGCTCCACTTCGACGGTGAAGTCCACGTGGCCCGGCGTGTCGATGATGTTGATGCGATACTCGTCGCCCGCGCCCGTCTTATCGGACTGCCCGTGGCGCTGCCAAAAGCAGGTCGTCGCGGCCGACGTGATCGTGATCCCGCGCTCCTGTTCCTGCTCCATCCAGTCCATCGTCGCTGCGCCATCGTGCACTTCGCCAATTTTGTGCGACTTACCGGTGTAATAGAGAATACGCTCCGTCGTCGTCGTTTTACCGGCGTCGATGTGAGCCATGATCCCGATGTTACGGTAAAGCGTCAGTGCGGTCTCGCGAGCCATCGTCTGT
>JAYVPN010000051.1:0-8333 GCA_043757365.1 Gemmatimonadota bacterium
ACGATGCAGGAAGATGTCGACCGCCTCGTCGAGGCCCAGGCGCTGATTCGCGAAATTAATATGGGCGCGACCGCGATCGGCACCGGCATCACCGCGCCGAAGGGGTACGCCGCGCTCGTCTGTTCACGTCTTTCCGAAGTGACCGGACTGACGCTGATTACGGCGCCCGATCTCGTCGAGGCCACGTCGGATACCGGCTCGTTCGTGCAGCTCTCCGGCGTGCTGAAGCGTTGCGCCGTGAAGTTGTCGAAGATCTGCAACGATCTCCGCCTCCTCTCGAGCGGCCCGCGCACCGGCTTCGGCGAGATCAACCTTCCGCCGATGCAGCCCGGCTCGAGCATCATGCCCGGGAAGGTCAATCCGGTGATTCCGGAAGTCGTCAATCAGGTTTGCTTCGACGCCATCGGCGGCGACGTCACCGTGACGATGGCCGCCGAAGCCGGGCAATTGCAACTGAACGTGTTTGAGCCGGTGATTGCCTACCGGCTGCTCCGGACGATCAGCTCGATGCGCAATGCGATCGTCGTGCTCCGTGAGAAGTGCATCGAGGGGATCACGGCGAATCCTGAGCGGATGCGCCATTTCGTCGAAATGTCGATCGGCATCGTGACGGCGCTGGTGCCGGAGCTCGGCTATGAGAAATGCACGGAGATCGCCAAGGAGGCGCTCGCGTCGGGCCGCGGGGTGTACGAGCTCGTTTTGGAGAAGAAGTGGATGACCAAAGAGGCGCTCGACCGGGCGCTCAATCCCGCAGCGATGGTTGGAGAGTGATTTATGGGAGCAACGAAGCTCGACGGGGCCGGCGCCCAGAAGATGAAGACGCTCGAAGAGGCACTGCTGACCGTCCAGTCCATGCACGGCATGACCGAACGGATGGCGATGGACATGAAGAACCAGAAGTCGGTCGGCATGATCCCGCAGCAGGTTAAGCGGCTCGCGGTGCCACTCCAGGGGCAGCTGAAGGGGCAGTTCGGGCTGATCGCCGATCAGGTGTCCGGGATGATTCTCGCCGTCGGCCGCGGCGGGAGTGATGTGGTCCGTCTCCGGACGATGCGCGAGAACATCGCCCAGCTCCGGACGACGATCGAATTAAATGTGAACAAAGTCAAAGCCCAGCACTCCGTGGAGATCGAAATTTCGGGGGATTGACGCATCCGTAACGGCTCGTGCGTCCAAGTATCGTTAAGGTTGCCCACCCCTATCCGAAGGGCTAGGTTTTACAAGCTGATCTATTTATTCGCGTTAGAGAGCGGACACCCACTCCTCGCTCTTCTTCAATTGAAAGGATCCCGCGTAATGTCCCGTTTGAATCTGCGCCAGCGCACTCCCGCGATGTTCGTCGCGGCGGCTGTTCTGGCGCTTTCTGCGTGTGGCCAAGTGTATCCGAACTCGACCTTCACGCACCTCACCGACCTCAACACGTCGATCGACGCGTTGTGGAACCGGCTGCTCTTGTTCGGCACGATCGTTTTCATCGTGACCGAAACAATCCTGATCCTCACGATCTTCAAGTTCCGCAAACGTCCCGGCGGCCCGGCCCCGCAACAGATTCACGGGAATGCGGCACTCGAGATCACGTGGACCGTCATCCCGGCGCTGATTCTCGTGCTCATCGCCGTGCCGACCGTCCGCACGATCTTCAAGACGCAGGCCAAGGCACCGGCCGGTTCGCTCCAGGTCGAGGTGATCGGTCATCAGTGGTGGTGGGAGTTCCGTTATCCGGAACTCGGCATCGTCACGGCGAACGAGGTCTATATCCCGGCCGGCCGCACTGTGAACTTCAAGCTCAACACGCGCGACGTGCTGCACTCATTCTGGACGCCGCAACTCGGCGGCAAACGCGATCTGATTGCGAGCGATATTTACACGAAGAAGGCGAATTACCTCTGGTACACGCCCGATTCGTCGCTCACCGAGAACGTCTTCAACGGCTTCTGCACCGAGTACTGCGGCTCGTCGCACGCGAACATGCGGTTCCGCGTGTACACGGTCTCGGCCGACAAGTTTGCGAGCTGGGCGGCGCACCAAAAGGCGAACGCGCAGATGTCGCCGGCGGCGCCCGCGCCGGCCGTCGCCACGACGCCGACCGGCGCGAAAGTTCTGACGGTGGCGCAGACGAAGGCGTCGCTAGCGCCAGCGCTAGCGACGAACGACAGCGGCTACGTCTTCCCAACTGCGAAGCTGCCGGCGCACGTCATTCCGACGACGCCGCTGCCGACGACGATCGCGTTCGATGACGCGATCCTCAACGCCGGCAACGCCATCGCTGGCCGCGAGCTCGTGATGAACATCGCGAAAGCGCCGTGTATCACCTGCCATAATATCCGCGGTGAGATGCAGCTCATGAAGGACGACCAGATGAAGGGGCCGAACCTGACCCACTTCGCGTCGCGTCACACCTTTGCGAGCGGGTTGTACTCGACGCGGGCGAAGGAACTCGCGCGCTGGATCAAGAACGCGCCGGTCATGAAGCCGGGATCGATCATGCCGACGCTCGGCACGGGTGAATACAGCCCGCAGATGAAACAGAAAGTTACCGCGGGCGGGCTCGACGACCGGCAGATCGCCGACATCGTCGCCTACCTGCTCGCCCTCAAGTAAGCCCTCGGAGACCCACCGTAATGGCCACCACTGCCGCCACTCCGACGCTCGCGCCGCCAACGGCCGACTCGTCGTACGAGTCGACGGGACTCTGGAGCTGGATTGCGACGGTCGATCACAAGCGGATCGGCACGCTCTATCTCTGGACCGCACTCTTTTTCTTCATCGTCGGCGGGCTCGAAGCCGCACTCATCCGCTGGCAGCTCGCGCTCCCCAACCAGCACATCGTCACGGCTGAGCAGTACAATCAGCTCTTCACGATGCACGGCACGACGATGGTCTTCCTCGCCGTCATGCCACTGTCGGCGGCGTTCTTCAACTATCTCATTCCGCTCCAGATCGGCGCCCGCGACGTCGCCTTCCCGCGGCTCAACGCATTCAGCTACTGGGTCTACGTGCTCGGCGGACTTTTCATCACGATGCCGATCTTCTTCGGCGTCGGCCCGAATGGCGGCTGGTTCGGCTACGCACCGCTGACGACCCCCGAATACTCGAAGGGTCTGAATATCGATTTCTGGGTGATCGGCCTCCAGATCCTCGGCATCAGCTCGCTTGCCGCGGCGTTCAACTTCATCACGACGATCATCAACATGCGCGCCCCTGGCATGACGCTCATGCGCATGCCGATGTTCACCTGGATGTCGTTCGTCACCCAGTTCCTCCTGATCCTCGCTTTCCCGCCGATCACGGTCGCGCTCGTCTTCCTGCTGTTCGATCGCTTCTTCGGCACGACGTTCTACGAAGTCGCCTCCGGCGCCGACCCGCTGCTCTGGCAGCATCTGTTCTGGGTCTTCGGCCATCCCGAAGTGTACATCCTGATTCTTCCGGCATTCGGCCTCGTGTCGGAGATCCTGCCAACCTTCTCGCGGAAGCCGCTCTTCGGCTACAACGTGATGGTTTACTCGGGGATCATGATCGGCTTCCTCGGCTTCGGCGTGTGGGCGCACCACATGTTCGCCGTCGGACTCGGCGCCGTCGCTGACTCGATTTTCTCGCTCGCGACGATGCTCATCGCGATCCCGACCGGCGTGAAGATTTTTAACTGGATTGCGACCATGTGGGCCGGCGAAATCCGTTTCACCGCGGCCATGAAGTTCGCAATCGGCCTGATCGCGCTCTTCACGATCGGTGGTATCTCCGGCGTCATGCACTCGTCGCCGCCGGCCGACACGCAGCAGACCGACACGTACTTCGTGGTCGCGCACTTCCACTACGTGCTGTTCGGCGGGTCGATCATGGGCATCTTCGGCGGCATCTACTATTACTTCCCGAAGATGACCGGTCGCTACATGAGCGAGAAACTCGGCTCGTGGCACTTCTGGTTGAACTTCATCGCGATGAACCTCACGTTCTTCCCGATGCACTTCAGCGGCCTGCTCGGGATGCCACGCCGCATCTACACGTACGACGCCGGCCAGGGCTGGGAGAAGTTCAACCTCGCGTCGTCGCTCGGCACGGCGCTCCTGCTCATCTCGACGGCCGTCTTCCTGTACAACTTCATCAAGAGCCGTGTGAGCGGTGAAGTGGCTCCGAATGACGCATGGGGCGCGCCGACGCTCGAGTGGACGATTCCGTCGCCGCCGCCGGACTACAACTTCGCGGAAATCCCGGTCGTGACGTCGCGCTATCCGCTGTGGGATCTCAAGCACCCCGAGATGACCGTCGGCATCGCGCACTCGTCGCCGGATGAAATGTCGATCACCGGTGCGCACGCCACGCCGGTGCACGAAGAAACGTCAACCAAGACGGCCAAGGAACTCGGCATCCCGATGCCGTTCCCGACCGTGAAACCGCTGCTCACCGCGCTCGGCATCATCGTGATGTTCAGCGGCCTCATTTTCATTCATCTCGACATGTTCGCCGTGGCGATGACGATCACGCTCAGCGGCGCCGCGCTGCTGACGGGCTCGCTCTACGCGTGGCTGACCAGCCCGCTCGAGTAACCGGAGACGACTGACTTGTCTAATTCTACAGCCGCCCACGGGCACGATGCGAACGCGCATGCGAACGCGCATGCGAACGCCGACGCGCACGAGCACGTGCACTACACGACAACCGGTCTCGATAACCGGAAGATCGCGATCTGGGCCTTCATCGGCTCCGAGTGCATGCTGTTTGCGTCGCTCATCTCGACGTATCTGATCTACAAGGGACGCTCGATCGTCGGTCCCTTTCCGCACGAATCGTGGACGAGCCCCTCCGGCGAAGTCTTCAAGCCGATCCTCAACATCCCGGTCACGTCGGCCTCGACCTTCGTCCTGCTGATGTCGTCGCTCTTCATGGTGCTCGCGCTCGCTGCTGTCGAGAATCGCGGCAAGCCGGGTTATGCCGGGAAACTTCTCGGTAACTCGAAGTTCTGGCTCGCGACGACAGCGATCGCCGGCGCGACGTTCCTCGGCTTCCAGGCGTTCGAGTTCACGTCGTTCGTGCACGAAGGGCTGACGATCAGGACGAACCTCTTCGGCTCGTCGTTCTTCACGCTCACCGGCTTCCATGGCGCGCACGTTACCGTCGGCGTGCTCTGGCTGCTCACGCTCCTCGCGATCGACATGAAGCGCGGACTGACGCCGAAGGATTCGCTCCTCGTCGACATCTGCGCGCTGTACTGGCACTTCGTTGACGTCGTCTGGATCGCGATCTTCACGCTCGTTTACCTCATCCGCTAAGGCCGACCATGAGCGATCACAACGCCTCCGGTGCCGACGCTTCGCACGACGAAGGGCATGCCCACGTCGAGCACCCGGATTGGAAACAGTACAAGTGGGTCGCGCTCTGGCTGTTCCTCATCACGATCGTCGAAGTATGGGTGTATTACATCCCCTCGCTCGTCGCGTCGCCGTTCTTCGTTCCCGGCCTGCTCATCATGTCGGCCGTGAAGTTCGCAGTGGTCGTGATGTTCTACATGCACCTGAAGTACGACCACAAGCTCTTCCGCGCCCTCTTCACCGGCCCGCTGCTCATCGCGGCCTTCACGATCACCGCGCTGCTGTTCCTGTTCGATCATTTGTCGATCAAGTTGTGAGTCGCCGCGCGCAGTGAGGCGATA
Organism: Gemmatimonadota bacterium; assembly: GCA_043757365.1. Lineage (GTDB taxonomy): Bacteria > Gemmatimonadota > Gemmatimonadetes > Gemmatimonadales > Gemmatimonadaceae > Fen-1231. Next base: position 5,648 of record JAYVPN010000051.1, read on the forward strand.
GTTACACGCAAGCGAGCGGCAACTCGGGTAACGCACGGATACTGCAACAGTGAAGCGAAGATGGGGGAACGGAAGCGAGAAATCGCCATGCCGTTCCCCCATCTTCGCTTTGTTGTATCTGCGCTTGACCTGGGTTTCCGCGCCTTTCTGCGTAACCCTCTCTTCGACTCCCGCTCGGTCCGCTACACTGACCCGTCGAGCGCATGCTCGAGCGTCGGGCCAAGCTCGGGATGCGTCCGCCACATGTAGCCGCCCATCAGCGCCGAGGCGAGGAGATTCGCCGCGCCAATTTGGTACCACGCCAAGCGCCCGATGAAATCGCTCTGCGCAATCATCGCCGCGACTCCGTAAAACCCGACCTCGAAGACGACGAAGAAGAGCACGAAGCCCACCGACACCTGCGGTACGCGCCGCGAAATGTCGACGATCTCGCTCAGCAGGAAGCCGACGAACATGAATGAGAGGAGATGGAAAACAGTGTAGGCGGCGGCATTAAACAGCACGCCATGTTGAATCCCGTGCCCGAGCACGCTCAGTAAAGCTTGACCAAGTAAACTTGGCGTGTACAGGGGTTGTCCAGCTATTAAATCGACCCCGAGGAACCAGATCGCCACGCCAACCGCACCAAGCAGCCCGGCCGTAATCCCTTCCCGGATCACCGTGTTCGAACTCGCCATGTCGATCCCTCCAGCCATTGGGAATGACCCGCTCGCCTTACCATACGCATTACCGAACGCCCCCGCCAGAGACCGCAAAGTACTGGTGTCGCAATTCCGACAGATCCCCGCGCGGGACGGACCGCCGCCGCCCGGCAATCGTTAGATTGGACGAATGCCCGCGATGCTTCCCCTCCTCGCCCTTCTGCACCCGGCGGCACAGCTCGGCTGGCGGTCCTTCACCGTCCACTGGAGCACCGTCGTCGGGCTCGTCGCGCTCTTCGCACTCTACGAATGGCGAGTCCGCGTCCACCGCGCGCGCGCCGTGACCCCTGAGGAAACCGCCGGCCCGACGACGCTCCAGCACGCGTCGTTCGTCGCCGGACTACTCCTGATTTTCCTCTCGCTGAACGGCCCGCTCCACGACATCAGCGACTTCTACCTGTTCAGCGGCCACATGGTGCAGCATCTGATGCTCACTCTCTGGATGCCGCCGATGCTCATCTACGGAACGCCGGGCTACTTGCTGCGTCCCGCCCTCCAATACGGATGGGTGAACGCCGTCGCAAAACGGCTCACCACCGCGAGCGCCGCGTTCGTGATCTTCAACGTCACCGTCACCGTCTGGCATCTCCCGCCAATGTACAACACGGCGATGGCGTTCCATCCGGTTCACATCGTTCAGCACCTGATGTTCATGGTCACCGCCGCGCTGATGTGGTGGCCACTCATGAGCCCACTCCCGGAGCTCCCGCGTCTGTCGTATCCAGGACAGGTTCTGTATTCATTCCTCATGAGCATTCCGATGTCGATCGTCGCCGTCTGCATCGCGATGGCGAGTGATGTGCTGTACCCGGCCTACAGCTCGGCGCCGCGTATCTGGGGGATCACGCCACTGCTCGACCAGCAGATCGGCGGACTCATCATGTGGATCCCGGGCGGGCTCTTCTTCCTGCTCGTCGCCACGGTCGTGTTCTATAAATGGTCCGCCTCCGGCTCCGACAGCAAAGCCGGCGCACAAATCACCTGGAAACCCGCCGCTCAGTGACAGAATCCCCGGCGACACACACCGCTCCGAAACGCGAGCGGCTCATTTCGCTCGATGTCTTCCGTGGAATGACCGTCGCCGGGATGCTGCTCGTAAACAACCCGGGCACCTGGGGCGCGATCTACCCGCCGCTCGAACACGCCGAGTGGAACGGCTGGACGCCGACGGATCTCATCTTTCCGTTTTTCCTGTTCATCGCCGGCATCACGACGCATCTCTCGCTCACTGGACGGCGCGATCGCGGCGCCACCGACGGCGAGATCGTCCGCACCGTCGTGCGGCGCGGCGCGATCATCGTGCTGCTCGGCTGGCTGATGGCGGCCTTTCCGTACTATCCGATCGAGCGCATCACGCACATCCGGATTCCCGGTGTGCTGCCGCGAATCGGCGTCGCCTACACGATTGCGGCGCTACTCACGCTCCGCGGCACGCTCAAGCAGCAAGTGCTAGTCGTCGTCGCCTTGCTCTACGGCTACTGGTTCGCGATGACGCTCATCCCGGTACCCGGCGCCGAGGGCGGGATCGGCGCCAATCTCCTCGACTCGGCGCCGCGTACGCTCGCCGCGTGGACGGATCGGTGGTTGTTGCAGGGACATCTCTGGGTCAGCTCGAAGACTTGGGACCCCGAAGGACCACTCTCGACGATCCCGGCGATCGGTACGGCAATGCTCGGCGTCTTCGCCGGTCGCTGGATTGGCCAGAACAAGCCGCTGTACGAGCGTTTGACCGGTATGTTTGCCGTCGGCACGCTCGCGATGATGGTCGGATTGATGTGGAACTGGTCGTTTCCGATCAACAAGAGTCTGTGGACGAGCTCGTACGTGATTTTTACTGCCGGAATGGCGTGCGTTAGTATCGCGACGATCAGTTGGATTATTGACCTAAAAAATGTTACGTGGTGGACCCGTCCGTTCGTCATCTATGGAGTGAACCCCATCATCGCCTTTGTTGGATCGGGGGTGATGGCGCGACTCATATACAC
>JAYVPN010000052.1:0-29984 GCA_043757365.1 Gemmatimonadota bacterium
CGCGCTCCGCTCCCTTTGGACGGAGCACGCGCCGCGCATCGACGCGATCGTGCGGCGGTTGGTGGGCGATCCGGATCAGGCGGCAGATGTCGCCCAGGAAGTCTGGATTCAGATCTTCCGGGCGTTGCCGTCCTACCGGGGCGACTCGCAGTTCTCGACGTGGGCCCACCGCATTGCGGTGAACCGTACGCTCAATGCTCTGCGATCCCTCCGTCGGTTCGGCAAGCTGGAAGTCGAGCTCGAAGAAGACACGTCGTCGGTGGATCACGACAGCGACCGGCACTTTCTCGCCGAGAGTATCGACCAAGCGGTGCAGCAGCTCGCGCCGGGTGCGCGGGCGGTGTTCGTGCTCCACGACGTCGAAGGCTATACGCACGAAGAAATCGCGACCGAGCTCGGCATCACCGCGGGCGGGTCGAAAAGCCAGTTATTCAAAGCGCGCGCGAAGCTCCGCCGACTACTCGCGCATCTCGTAGACGTTTCCACTTCGGCGAAGGACGATGAATACGATGTCGCATCTCACTCCTGAACGACTCGCGGCGCTGATCGACGAGACCCCGTCGCCCATCGAGGCGGCGCATCTCACGACGTGCGCCTATTGCTCGGCGGAAATCGGCGCGCAGCGCAAACTTTCGCGCTTGGCAGTGGCGGCGCAGGCCGTTACGGCGCCGCCGCTCTCGAGCTTCGACAGACTCGTGCCGCGGCTCCGCGCCGAAGCACTGATCGCCGCACCACCGCGTGGAGTGCGGGCGCGCCAATGGGCCGTCCGGATCGCCGCTTCACTCGTGCTCGTGACCGGCGGCGTCATGGTCGGACGCGCGACCGCGAGCCGCGAGCTGCCGATGTTGCCGATGTTGCCGATCGCCGCCGCCGGGAGCACCGCTGCGAATGCGACGGTTACCGCCGCGCCGGCGACATTCAAGTCGAGCGACGAAGCACTGAAGATGCTGACCGTCTCGCAGCAATCATATGAGAACGCGGCAGCCTTTCTCGCCGCGCAGGATACGTCGGCGCATTTCATCGGATTGAACCAGCGCTCCTATCGCGCCCGTCTTCAGGCGCTCGATCAAATGGCCGCGGCGACGCGTACGGCGCTCTATCAGGCGCCGCAGGATCCGCTCCTCAATCAGTACTATCTCGCGACGCTCAGTGCGCGCAAAGAAACCATCCGGCAGATCGGTCTGACGATGCCGGCGACGAAAGCCCTTCAGAGGTACTAGGACGATGCAGAGCGCAGGACGCAGTTTTCGAAATGCGACGATCATCGGTGTGGCGCTGGCGCTGCACTTCGTGCCGCTGGAGCGGGCGGCGGCGACTCAGCAGACGCGAACGATGCGGATCATCCGTAAAGACACGACGGGGCGCGACTCGACGATGAGGATCATGATCGACATCGGCGCGCTACAGCAGATGACGCGCGAACTGATGACGTCGAAAGCGATGGAAGAGACGATCGCCCACGCGTTGCGCGCGGCGCGCGGCGGACAGAACGATCCGGCGCGTGCCCGCCAACTCGAAGCGGCACTGGGCAAGATCGCGAGCCGCAACGCCGGGCTGATCTCGGCGATCCAGATGCAGTGCGATCACAACCAGGCACCGGAGGGCTACCTCGGCGTCAGCTTCGACAACGTCAGCATTTCGCGCGAGAACAACTTGCCCGCGGTGTATGAATTCGACGGCCGTCCGACGATCGTGTCGGTGGAGCCGGGTTCGCCGGCGCAGAACGCCGGCATTCTCAACGGCGATGTACTCGTGTCAATCGGCGGGCAGGATGTTCGCAGGCCGGTGCCACTCGGCTCAATACTGAAGCCTGGCGCGCGCGTCCCGGTGAAGTTCATTCGTGCCGGCAGCACCAAGGAAGTCGCCGTTCTGGTGGAGAAGCGGCCGGCGTCGTTTGGCGAGGGGAATTGCGCCGAGGTGAACGATCTGATCGGTTCGGACCGTTCGCCGGTGATCATGTGGTCGCGTGGTTCGGCTCCGCCGGCTCCGCCCTCCGCTCCGAGCGCGCGCGAAGCGCCGCGGGCACCGCAGGCGCCAACGGGTTTCATGGTGAGCCCCGTGCCGATGAGCGGTTTCAACGGTGTCGCCGGCGCACAGCTTACGCCGGTGGACGATGACTGGCGCGAGCTGGTTGGCGTCGACAAAGGACTCGTCGTCGTCGGCGTTGCGGCCGGGTCACCGGCACAGCGCAGCGGCTTGAAGAAGGGCGATGTGGTCACATCGGTCGACGACGTGTCGCTCTCGTCCGTGCGAATGCTTCAGCGCGCAATCGGCATCGCCGAGGGGCGTTCGGTAAAGCTGCAGGTGGTGCGCAAAGGCAAGCCGCTCGCGATCACGCTGAGCTGGCAGTAGCGGCGCTGGCTACAGCGAGCCTACGGCGTCGGAACGCCGTTGACGAATGGAATGACGCGGCCCGGCGGCAGCTTGTAGATCAGTGACGCGGTGCGAAGATCGGCCGCCGAGAGTCCCGAGACATGGACGCGCGCCGACATCACGTCTTCCATATTCGGGCTATGGTCGAGCCCGATCAAATGCCCGACCTCATGTAGCGCGATTGCGCGTACGGCCTGACCGTCGAACGCTTCGCCGGTCGAGCGATGGATCGCGAGTTCGATATCGGCATCGACGATCCACCAATTCTGATCGCGGGCCCAGTACGTTTTTCCAGCGGCTTGGTCGGCGAACTTATCGACCCACCGGACGCGTACTTCAGCGGCCGTCGAATCGTCGACGAAGAGAAATCGCAGCGGCACTCCGGCGGCGGCCCACGTGTAGAATGCGTCGCGCACCCGGTCACGGAAGTCGGGCCAAAAATCGCGGATGTTTGGCGATGCCTTGGGCTGCATCCACACCGTAATCGGATTGTCACGCCGATCGACCCAGCGCGCGACGTGATCGTTGCGCTGCCTGAGGATCGCGTCGATATACGTGACCCCGTTGGCGTCAGCGAGTCGCTGTTTGATATCGGCGTAGTCCGGCGTCGGAGGGGGCGGCAGCGTCGAGCGGCGCACGCGACTCAGGCCGTTGCCGGTCTCTGAGGTCACCGCGCTCGTCGTGTCCTCCTCGACCGGTGCCACGGCGATCGGGCGTTTCGGCGCGCTCACGATTTGCACGCCGACGAATGCCGCGACGGCGAGTAATAATGCGACGAGCATCAGTTCCGGCCGTTTCACGCGCCGACGTCCGGTTCTGCGAGAAAGCGCTCCACCGGGCCGAAAAAGAGTTCCGGCTGTTCCCAGAAGGGCATATGTCCGGCACCGTCGATGAGCACGAGGCTCGCTTTTGGAATGAGCGCAGCGCTCTCTTCGGCGAGCCGGGACGGCAGCACATCCTGCCGGCCGTGGACGACGAGCGTCGTCGCGCCGATGCGCGCGACGGTCTCGCGCCAGTCGTAGCCTTCGCGCCGGAGGCGCGCCGAGACCGCCGCGCCGCTGGCGCTCCCTTCGCGCGGCGGTGCGAAACCGCGGGCAAACTCTTGGTCCGCGAAGTACGCCGGATAAATCGCCCGGCTGTAATCGGCATGGACCGTTGGATCGTCTGTCGTAAGCGCGCGCGGATCGAGCAGCGCAAGCGCGGTGTGTTCAATTCCGCCGAGCCGTGCGAGTGCGTCGATGTGCAAGTGTGATACCCAGTCGCTCGTCGCGCCGACGGCGTTCACAAGAACGAGGCGGCGCGTCCCTGCGGCGTCGTTGGCGGCCGCGAGCATCGAGATACCGCCGCCCCATGAATGGCCGAGGATATCCCATCGCGCGACGCCGAGCGCGGTGCGGAGTGCCGGGATGTCGCCGGCGTCGAACTCGATACGGGTGGAGCGCGGCGCTGGCGGGATCGATGATGCACCGCGGCCGCGCTGATCGTAGAGAATGACTTGTCGCGTCGCCGCGAGCGGGGCGAGCGCCGGCCAGAGGAGCGCGTGGCTGTAGAGCATACCGCCGTTGACGCAGAGAAGCGGCGGCACGCCTTCGATGTGCGGCGAGCGCCAGACGGCGAAGTCGAGGCCCCGGGCGCTGACGGTCTCGCGGGTGAGGCGCGGTGACCGCGGCTGCGCTTTCTTGAAGGCGGTGTAGCGATCGCGGGCATTCACGATGTCAGATCATCCGCATTGCGGTGTTTTCGTGCGATATTTAGCCAGACCAAAACTCGCTCTTTTACATGGATTCGTCACTGCATGATAGCGACGCTGGACTGGCATGTGCCGTGGGGTGGGCTCGTCACCGGATGGCTGGCGATCTATTTCGTCATCATGTCGGTGCTGATCTCGGGCATGCTTCGGCTCCGGAAGTCCGTGCTGGCGGATGCGCAGCGCCTCGGACCGGTCACGGTCTTGGTCACGGCGCGTAATGAGGTGCGTGATGTGCCGCGTTGCATCGCGTCGCTGGTGGCGCTCGACTATCCCCGTGAGCTGCTGCAGGTCATTCTCGTCGATGATCTGTCGGATGACGGAACGGGCGAACTGATCGACGCGGCGGCGGCGGCCCATCCATACATCGTCGCGGTGCATTCGCGCGATCTTCCGGCGAGCGGTCTCGAGGCGAAGGCGCGCGGGATCGCGCACGGATTCGACCGCGCGACGGGCGAGTGGGTGCTGATCACGGACGCCGATGCGGCGGTGCATCCGCAGTGGATCCGGCATTTGCTCGGTCGCGTCGAGGAGCGAACCGGGGTCGTCGGCGGCGCGCTCGTTGTCGAAGCGGAGGGCTTCGTCGGAATTGTCGAGCGTGTGTCGTGGGCATTCGTGCAGGCCTTCAGTCTTGGCATGGCGGGATGGGGCGTTCCGTTCGTGGTGTTGGGGCCGAACATGGCTGTACGGCGCTCGGTGTACGAGCGGGCGGGCGGTCTGCGCGCGGCGAAGTTCCGGGTCGCTGAAGATCTCGCGCTGTTCGGACTCGTGATCAGTCAGGGCTACACGGCGCAGAACTACCTCGACGCCGAGACTGCGGTGACGTTGCGGCCCGTGCCGTCGGCGCGACATCTACTCAGTCAGCAGCGTCGCTGGCTTGGCGGCGGCCTTTCGTACGGGGCCGTCTATACGATCTTCCTGTCGCTGTCGTTCGGGTGGGGGTTCGGCATCGCGCTGTTCGTGCTTGCCGGTTGGCTGCTGTCGCCGCCGCTCTGGCTCGGATTTGTCGCGGCGAAAATGGCGGTCGAAGGAATTATTTTTTTCATCGAGCGACGGCGGATGGCGCTCCGTGCGCACGTGCGATATTTGTTGGTGCTCGAGGTGTATCACGCATTTGTGTTTTTCGTCCTGCCGTTGTCGTTTCTGTTCAGCCGCCGCGTGCGTTGGATGGGCGACGGCTATTCGGTCACGTATTCCTGAGTCCGTCATGAAGCGATTTTCTATTTCCGCGTTCGTACTTGCCGTCGTCGTCTCTCCCGAGCTCCCAGCCCAGGCGAGCGGGGGTTCGATGCAGGGGATGCACCACGTGATGGGCCGGCCTGACGCGATCGTCCTCACGCTGACGGAGCGGGGGCGCGAACTCGTGCTCGAACTTGGTCCGTTCGACGTGCCAGCGGGGGACGATCACACGGCGATGCGTGATGCGCCGCCGCGATGGGTGACCTTTCCGACCGACGGTTGGTTGAGCGGCTACACGGTCGAGTTGGTCGATAAAAACGGAATCCGCGTGCCGCAGAGACTTCTGCATCACATCAACGTGATCGCGACGCAGCAGCGCGAGCTATTCAGTCCGATCATGCTCCGTATTGCCGCAGCGTCGGGCGAAACCGACCCGGTGAGTTTGCCGAGTCTCGTCGGCCTTGAGGCGCGAAAGGGGGATACGCTGCTCGTGCGGGCCATGCTCCACGGTGGCGGCGCCACGAGTTACGACGGCGTTCGAATCCGATTGCATTTTCCGCTCAAGAAGAAGGACGCGTTTATCGGTGCAATCCGAATTCAGCCGTTCTATATGGATGTCACACCGCCTCAGGGATCGCATGTCTTCGATCTTCCGCCGGGCGCCTCGGAGAAATACTGGGAAGCGCAGCCGGCGATCGGCGGACGCATCCTCGGCTTCACGGGACATGTGCATAAGTTTGCGACGCGCATGCGCCTCGAAGACCGAACCGCGAAAAAGATTTTGTGGGAGGCGAAGCCCGACACCAACGCGGCGGGCGAGATTCAGGCGATTCCATTGAAACGTTTTCTGATGACGCTCGGGCTCGGCATCCGAACCGATCACACATACCGGCTGAGCGTCACGTACTACAATCCGACCGCGGCCGTGATACCCGACGGCGGTATGGGCGCGCTTGGCGGCGTCATCGTGCCGTCGCGCGGCGTGCCGTGGCCCCGTATCGACCCGCGCGATCCACTCTACCGCGAAGACGTTCGCGGCATGTCGACGCCGTAGCGAATGTTTGACGATCGTTTTTGGCGGCGGACGGCTGGCGATTCGATGACCCGACGACTTCTGGCCCTGCCACCGCTCGTCTCCGGTATTGTGGTGCTCTGGCTGTCGCAGATGGCGGGTCTGGTGCTGTACAGCTTCGGCACCGATCCGTCCGGACACGCGCTGCAGGTTTCGCCGCTGAATGCGCTCATGATCTCGGTGCCGCTCTACACCGCTCGCGTGCTTGAGATCGCGGTGGCGCTCTTCGCGCTGTGGCTCATGCTTCGTCCGCTGCGCGCGATCGTGACGATGTTCGGCGTCGCTCTGTGCGTCGTGCTGATCATCGTAACGCACGTCGATTTCGGCATGCAGCGGATGCGCGGCGAACGTCTCTCACTTGCACAGTTCAGCGTGTACGTCTCGGGAAACGTGATCAACAGTGACTGGTTACGTCCGCTCGTCGAGCGCCCTGCTGCGATCGTTCTCTCGCTCGCCGTTCTCGTCGGCAGTCTCGTACTGCTCGGGGCGCTCGTCGCGGTCCGGCGCCGCGCGGGCGAAAGCCAAGTGGCAATCGGCTGGCGCCACGTTGTCGGGTGTGCGACCGGCGCGTTCCTCTGTTCCGCACCGCTGAACTTTGCCTACTACCATCAGCGCGTCATGGCGGAGCCGCCAGAGTTCGTGCTATGGCGCGAGTCGCGCGTGCGACCCGCAGCGTTGTCGCCCGATGCGCAGCGGGGTGCGCGCGACGCGCTGCGGCAGCGGCTTGATCCACAGCGAACATCGCATTGGATCGATGATGAGTATCCGCTGGAGCGGACGTTCGCTCGTAGCGCACCGGAAGTCGGGACTGCAGCGGAACTGCCCGATATCATATTTTTTGTCGTCGAGTCGTTGCGCGCGCATGATGTCGGCTACGGGCTGACGCCGCGCCCGCCCGGCGCATCGGTCACGCCGAATCTTGATGCGCTCGCGGCGCGCGCCGTTGTTTTTCCGCGCTATATCGCGAGCGGCGAACCGACGCCGCGCGGATTCATTACGATCAACACCGGAGCCTGGGAGCACAATCGACAATTTATCCTCGCCAGTTTTCCGAACTTCACCACGGAAGCGATTCCGTCACGACTGCGTTCGCGCGGGTACCACACGATGGCGCTGTGGGGCGGAAGCCCGAGTTTCGACAATCAACTGACGTTCGCGCGCCGATGGTACGACGAGCAACTGTTCGACCAGCCGGTGAACCGGCTCTTCTACTTCCGGACGATGCCCGATCGTCTTCTGATGGATCGATTCATCGAACGTGTACGCGCGCACGACGCCACCGCTCCGGCGCAGCCGGTCTTCGCATATGTCGCATCAAACGGGACCCACACGCCATACAATCTTGAGGATGGTGCTGCCGTTCCGAACGATCCAACGCTATCCGACGACCGTCAGCGCCGATATGACATCGTGCTCGCCAATATCGACGCGCAGATCGGACGCGTCCTCCGATTTCTGGAATCGCGTCCGCGCGCGCGCAACACCGTGATCGTCGTGATCGGTGACCACGCGGATCGCACAACGGAAGAGATCGACGAACGGTGGCGCGGCATGCCAGTCGATCCGTTCGTGCATACCGCGGCCATCCTGTACGGACCGCAGCGGCTCGTCGGCGTTCCGCGGCGTGAGGAGTTCACGGCGAGCCACGTCGATCTGATGCCGACGATTCTCGCAATCACGAATGATTCCGGCCCGACCGCAACGCTCGGCCAGAATTTGCTCGCGTCGATTCCCGTTGCGGACCGCTTCGCCGTCTCGATCAACAGTCGCGGCTATCGCCTCGATCAGAACGGCTACACGCTGCTCGTCGCACCCGACGATCCGTCGCGCGCCTTTGCATTCAAGTCGTTTCCCGAAGGCGCGCCGCACATCGTGCCGGTCGCCGAAACGCCGTTTCGGCCGGACGAGCCACGACGGCTGATCGACATGCTGGGCTACTGGACGTCGCTCGTCGAACAGAACAAAGTCTGGAATCCAGCGCTGTCGCGTCCGGTGAAACGATAGCTAGAGCAGCCCTGCGCGAACGAGTGCCTCACCGTGCGCGGCGTCTTCCGGAAAATCGATCTCGACCCAGGGAAGATCCGCCGCGTTCTCGACGTGTATGTACACATCGGGGAGCAGCGACGCGAGCGCATCTTCGTATCCGCCCGCGGTTTCACCGGTGGCGATTTGACGCTCGATTGCCGCGCGGAGCCGATTGACCGCATCGCCTTCGAGCCGCGCAAAGCCGACCCACTCGCCGGTTTCGGCATATCCCTCCACCGCGGCGCGACGGAGGGCGTGTACGCGGCCGTTTTCGATGCCGGTCATGTACTCCTCGCCGGTGAAAGCCGATCCGACGTCGACGAGCAGCGCATTATCGTGTGGACTCGCGGCGAGTCGCGTGAGCAGATCGTGGTGGAACAGCACGTCACCGTCGAGGAGCAGCAACGATCCATCGACGGTCTCGAGCCCGCGGGCAAGTGACACGATGCTGCCAAGTTCGTAGGACGCGTTGATCACCACCGAGCAGCCGACCGCTGGCGCGAGTCGCGTGATGCGCGCTTGTACGTCTTCGGCACGGTAGCCGGCGACGATAGTGATATCGACACCGATCGATTCGAGCGTTCGCACGTACCGATCGATCAGCGCTGTACCGTTAATTTCCAGCAGGCATTTCGGCCGTTCGTGCCTCGTCCGCAAGCGCGTGCCGCGCCCAGCGGCGAGAATGAGCGCGTTCATGACCGGAGGTGGGCTTCCACTGCCTCGAGAAATGCCGTCACGTCGGCAATCCCGAAATGCCCGATGAGTCCGAGCCGAAACGCCCGCGGCTTGAGCGCTCCTTGCGCCGCATAAATTACAAATCCCTGCCGCTTCATCGCGCGATGCAGCGATTCGTAACTGTGCCCCGTGGGGAGCGCACAGGAGATCAGCGTACTGCCGTAGGCGTCGACGGGCAGCAGGAAGTTCACTTGCATTGCGGTAAGGCGCTGCTGCGTCAGTTGCATCAGCGCGCGGTAGTGAGCGATGCGGTGCGGCACGCCCTCTTCCAGCGTCTCTCCAAGAGCCTCATGGAACGCGTACATCGCCTGGACCGGCGGCGTGAACGGTGTTTCGCCGCGTTCCTCGGCGGCAAAATGTTCGCCGAGGTTCGAGTAATGCGCGGCGCCTTGCCGCGCTGCGACCTCGAGAAAGGCGCTACTCGCAATGACGAACGCTGCACCGGGAACGCCCCGAATGCACTTGTTGGCGCTGCCGACGACGGCGTCCAGCTCCCAGCCGGCCACGTCGAGCTCCTCACCGGCGATGCTGCTAACCGTATCCGCGAGTACGAGACAGCCGTGCGCCTTTCCGACCGCAGCGAGCGCGCGGAGATCGTTGAGGCGGCCCGTCGCCGTCTCGTGATGGACCACGTACAGCGACTTTGCGCCGGACGCGGCGAGTTCCGAATCGAGGTGATCCGGCAGCACCTCGTCACCCCATCCGAGTTTCCATTCGTGCACGTCGCCGCCGTGATAGCGCGCCATCGCCGCCGCACGTTCGCCGTACGGACCGTTCGACACGACGAGCATCTTGCCGGCCGGACGAGCGGCGGCGGCAATCGATTCGATGGCGACCGAACCGGAGCCGCCGAGCACGACGGAGGCGTAGCCGGAATTCGTCGAAACAGCTGCGACCTCGAGCACGCGGCGCCGAACCGAAGCCAGCAGTTCGGTGAACTCTTCGTCACGATGGCAGATGTCTGGCGCGAGGAGTGCGTTCCGCACGCGCTCGGAAATATTTGACGGACCGGGAGAGAAGATGATCACGGGAGTTGCCGACGGTTGGCGATTTCGTCGCGGAATCGCGCCGCGACGTCGGGTGGCGCGATGGCGGGCCGTCCGAGCTCCGCATCTGTGCTGATGCCGACGCGCGTGTGAATCAGGTGCGGCCCGGGCTCGGCGCGCGCGGCGGCGAGCGCGGCGCGCAGTGCAGACTCGCCGCTCGCGGAGCGGGACGTCGCGTAGCCGCACGCGGCGCCGATCTCGGGGAAGTGCACCGACGAGGCGATCGTCGTTTGCCGTCCCGTCGACTCGTAGGACTCGTTGTCGAGAATGACGTGGACGAGATTCGTCGGTGCCTGATGGCCGATGCTCGCGAGGGCTTCGAGTCGCATCATCGCGGCGCCGTCGCCGTCGAGCACGATGACCGGTGTGGCAGTTTCGCGCGCGACGCCGAGTGCGAGGCTCGAGGCGCAGCCCATCGAGCCGACGACGTAGAAGTGGGACGGGCGATCGGTGTACTCGAAGAGTTCACGGCCTGTCTTGCCGGTTGTGGCGATGATGAGCGCATCAGCGCTGCACTCGGCGATGATCGCTATCGCATCGCGACGGGACGGAATCACCGCATTGGCCGTCGGCGCCATCAACCGGCCCGTTGGCCGGCGCTCGGCGGGCTCGCGCGGTCTCGGCGTGTATTCGTCGACCGTGTTCTTGCGCAGGATGAGTGCGTACGGCAACCCCGTCTCCGCCATGCGCGCGGTCGCGTGTTCAAGGCACGTTTCAATCTCATTATCCGATGCCGGAAACGCCGCGTGCTCGACCGCGAGATCGTCAAGGAGTTGCGTGGTGATTCGACCCATCAACACGTGTTGCGGTTCGTCGTGGAGCCCCGGCTCGCCGCGGTGCGTGACGATGATCAGTACTGGGATTTTGAACACGTACGTCAGGGATGCGAGCGGATTGACGAGGTTCCCGAGTCCAGAGTTCTGCAGCATCACGACCGGTTTTCGTCCAGCGAGTTGCGCGCCGCCGGCGATCGACAGCGCCTCACCTTCGTTGGTCGCCGCGATGTACTCGAGATCGTCGCGGTCGATGACGTAGTCGATGAACGGCCGCAGGAACGAACATGGAACGCCGATGTACGGCCCAAAGCCGCGCGCCGTCATCTCGTCGATGAATCGTCGTGACGAGACGCGCGCCGTCATCGCGCGACCAAACGGCAGGCGTGCTGATAGTCGTCGAACGAGTGGATCTCGAGCCAGCCCGATGTTACTTCGAGCGCGACGACGCGCTGCCCGGCGTCGATCGACTGCTGCAGCAAGTCGGTGACCGCGGCGCACGGCTGTGTAGCGGCGAGTGACGTGTATCGACTGCGCAGCGCCGTCCACGCGGCCGCCGAGAAGAGCGACAGGCCGGCGAACTCGCCGTCGGCGTCGCCAAGCGCGAGCGCCTGACCGATCGACCGCACTTCGCGCAGCACGCCGCTGCCGAGGAATCGGTGGCCCGGCGCCGGAGCGGCGGTGAGGCGGATGAGATCGCGACGTTTCTCGTCGATGTTCGCTTCGTGCGCGTGATTTCGATCGGCGACGACAGTGACGTCCTCCTCCGACCGCAGCAGCCGCTGCACGAGATCCGCGTCGAACAGGAGATCGCCGTATATGACGAGCGTCCGGACGTCGCCCGCCGCGGCCGATGGCATTGGCGCGCACATCAGCGACGCCGCCTCGCCCGTGGTTGCCCACCGGGCATTTTCGATGAGTTGCACGCCGTCGGCACGGACGGCGTCGTGGCGATAGCCGGTGATGACCGTGACATCCTGAATTCCAGCGAGCGCGAGCGCCTCCGTCTGCCGTTGCAACAGCGACTTGCCGTTGATATCGAGTGCCGCGAGCGGAATGTCGGCAGCAACGTCGCGCATCGACGCCGCGCCGTGGTGATCGCCGGCGCTGAGAATGATCGCCCGGGCCGGTGCGAGACCGGTCCGCAAGAAATCCTGTTCGTTGCGGTTCAGCGCCGGCATGCCCTGCAAATCGAAGAGCAGATGCATCGGCGCAATCGTCGATTCGACGTTGACAGTCGTGCCGTCCGCCGCGATCCGGTGGAGCGTGTCGTTCATGGCGCGCACCGCGGCCCGAATGCCTTGGTTGGCGTAGATCACCATCTTCACGCCGAGCGCTTCGAGCTCGGCGGTGGTGATCTGCGGATACGCGGTGGGAACGACGACGATCGGAACCGTTGCCTCCCACTGCGCGAGAAAAGCCCGCACGCCGGCACCGGCCGGATCCTTGTCGTGGATGAGAATCGCATCGGCGCCGGCGCGCGCGTATGCGTCGGCCCGTCGCAGCGCCTCGGCGAGCGGCCAGCCGGCAATGAGCGCCTCGATGCGCGCGATGACGATGAACTCGTCCGTCTGTTGCGCGTTTTTCGCGGCGAGAATCTTGCCGACGAACTCGGCGATCGACGCCAGTTCCTGGCGTCCCGGTGTGAGGCTGTTGACCTTCGGAAAGAGCTTGTCTTCGATGCAGACACCGGCGACGCCCGCTGCTTCGAACTGTCGCACCGTTCGGATCACGTTGTTCGAGTTGCCGTAGCCCGTATCGCAGTCCGCGACAACCGGAATCGCCACGGCGTCGGCCATACTCTGGGCCGCCGCGAGATACTCGGACATCGTGAGAATGCTCGCGTCGGGGACGCCGTGTGACGTTGAAATTTCGAGGCCGCTCGACCAGACGCCCTCGAATCCGTTCCGCTCGACGAGCTTCGCCCCAAGCGCGTTATGCGCGCCGGCGATCCGAATGAGGCCAGGAGTAGCGAAGAGCCGGCGGAGATGGCGTGCGGATTCACCCATGAGCAATGGAGCGATTCGAGAAACGTGTCGGAGCGTGAATGACAACGTTCGGCAGGCGGGAGGGTTGCGGCAAGGTGCGAACGTGGCGGCAGGTGCGAACGCGCCGCTATTCTTCGCACGGCGCATCGATCGCGCTTTCGTTCGATTCCTCCGACGTCCGGCATGAACGTACCGCCAACCGAATCATCGACGCCGACGAGTTACCGCTTCACCGACCGGTCGCTCGTGCGGCCGGCGCTGACGCGATGGTGGTTTGCCCGGCTTTTCCCGCTGCTCCCTCGATGGCTGGCGGCCAACTTCGTCACGTTGCTGTCGACGGGGTCGCTGCTCGTCGTCTTGGCGCTCTCCGTCGAGCCGACGCGCTGGAATCCGGCGCTTCTTGCGCTCGTGTTCTTCGTGACGATGCAACTGTACGTCGCCGGCGACCATCTCGACGGCATGCAGGCCGTCGCGAGCGGCACGACATCACCGCTCGGAGATTTTCTCGATCACTACTGCGATCTCTGGGCCGGCTGTATCCTGGTCTTCGGCTTCTGGGCGCTGCTTGGCACCGCCGGACGTGGGGCGCTGTTCGGCATGGAAGCGCTTCTCATTCTCGGTTTTGCGGTAACGTACGCCGAACGCGAGGAGCGCCGCGCGCTCCACTTCACGCGATATGGCACGCTCGAAGCGATCGTGATTCTCTCCGGCTTCTTTCTGTCCTGGACGGTTCCGCCGATTCGGGTGTGGTGGCAGTCATCGCCGGTCGCCGGCATCCCGTGGTACTTCGTCATTATCATCATCGGGGCAACGATGGCGATCGGTGCGATCGCGGTGATCGTGCGACGGATGCAGACGCTGCCGATTCCGGTTGCCGTTTTCGCCGTGGCGCTGGCGTCGCTCTGCTACGCACTGACTCGTGCTACGAGCGTGCCGACGTTGGCGGCCTGGTTTCTTGTCGCGGCGTACGGCGCCGGATACGTCGGGCGGGTCATGCATGGGTATCTCGTCCCCGGGCGCCGGTCGTGGCCTGACGCGGTGGGCACACTGCTGGTTCTCGGGTTCGCGGCGTGGTGCGTCGTCGGCGCTGCCGCAGCCGAGCAGCGGTCGTCGGCGGCGCTCGGCGTGATCGTATATCTCAGTGCGTCGGCAATGCTCTCGCTCGGACGGATCATCGCAAGCTTGCGTCGCTACTGGGTGTGGATCAACGCGTCCCGCGAAGCAGGGATTTGATCCCGAAGTACGCGACCGTGTCCTTGACCTTCGACACGATCCGGTTGAGCGGGCTCATGCTCTGGTCCGTGACGTACTCCATCGACAGCACCACGCGATCGTCGCCCGCCTCGCTCGGCGTGACGGCATGCCAGAGCTTGTCGCCGTTGAATATTACCAGCGTGCCGGGCACGGTGTGCACGGACAGCGTTTCCGTCTCGCGCGCCGGCACATGCTTAAACAGTTCGCAGACAAGTCGGCAGCTCGAGTTTTCGACGAGACCGAGCAATACGGTGTACCGCTTGCCGCGATAGAACGACTTGTCGTAGTGATAGCCGATGTGATCGCCCGGCTCCGTGTAGTAGTAGAGCGCGCAGGCGTGCGGGTCGTTTTCCGGGCAGAGGAGCAGCGGTTCGCGCGTGATCGTGCTGAGCCACGCGATGAACGCGGGCGAGCGGTAGAATGCGAGAATCGCCGGTGCGTCCCGCATGACATCGAAATAGCTGACGCTACCGCCTTTCTTGATTTTGGGAACGAAGTTGCGGTTGATCTTCGTGCGTAGCCGGTCGGCTTCGGCGATCATCGGCGCGAGCGAGTCGGCGGCAACAAACTGGTCGACGACGAGCAACTCGTTCTGACGCCAGTAGCGCTCGCCATCCGACGGTGTGTCAGGGCTTTCAGTGTGCGCCGAGCGCGGGTCCGTGGTGCCGCCGACCATCGTCATTCCCTCACAGAACCGTGGCCGTCGAGTGCGAGCGCTGCTGGTCCGTTCGGTGGTACCAGACCGCCGCGATTACGAAGGTCAAAAGATACATCCCGCGTTCCGCGAGCGGCCACATTTCCGCGCCGGAGCCGCCGCCAAGGCGAACACCCCAGACGCCGATGAACCGGAGTCCGGCGTAGGCAAGCATCAGGCTGACAAACTCGCGGGATGGACGTGTTCCCGTGGTCCACCAGACAAGAAACAGAAGCAGGGGCAACTTCAGCAGGATCATCGGAAGGAACCAGCCAACCTGCAGCTCGATGACATAGGCCGGGAGCAGTCCGTAGAGAAACGACCACTCAAGCCCGCCGTTGAGCCAGACCGAGGTCAGCGTGAACGCGCCCGTCATCACCAGCGCATCGGTCCAGCGGGCGTCCGCCGAGCGAGCGGCCAATGCGACGGCCACGAGAAACAAATCGATCCACGCGTACTCGTAGAGCGGCAGTCGAAGCGTGAAATACAGCGCGGAAAAGCCGAAGGCGACGAGGGCGAGTCGGCCGCGCGCACGCGCGCGCCAGGCGATGCAGGCAATGATCGAGAGGCCGATCGCTGCAAGATAGACGGACGGTACGTCCCAGACGCGGAACTCCAGCAGCGTCAGCGCGAGAGTAAGCGCCACGGCCTGCCATGCAAGGCGTCGGCCCGTGATCGTCAACAGGAGAAAGAGCTTCGCGACAATGCCGGCGATGTAGAGGGGAATGAGTTGCGCATACGCATACGGGATTCTGAGCAACGAGCCGTCGCGCGCCATCGGATCGAAACGCGAAACGAAGAATATTCCGATGAGGCCAACTACGAGCGCCGCCCATCGGTCGCTGCGGCGCATCGTGAGCGCCACGACGAGAAGGACGAACGGAAACGCCGACCATGACGCATTCAGCATTTGCTGCGCGAGGAGTTCGGCGACAAGTACGAGACCGATGATGGCCGAGGTGGAATCGAACAGCGTCTCCAGTCCGCCGGAGGGGGCGGCCGCGAACAGCAGCGCGCCCAGGACGAGAAAGAGGGCGCACCAGAAATAGTCTTGCACGTTGCGGCTGACCGTGCCCGCGTCACCCGAGAGGTCAGCGCGAACACCGCGCGCGACGGGGAGAAAGCGTGACAGTTCGTCGAGCTGGTACGATGCCTCATGAAGGCGCACGCCCAGTGCGTGACTGATGATGAGGCGGAGATTCGTGATCTGCAGCGACCGAAAGACTACGCCCGGGGTGATGTCGGGGCCGATGAAAAGTCCGAACGTCGGCAGGTAGAGTCCGGTTTTGTGCTCACCACCGTCATTCTGACCATGATCGCCGAACACCAACAGGTAGTCGCCGGGCCGGCGCGCCGCTGCGAACTGCGCGATCACCGAGTCGGCGGCGGCCATTTGGGCGGCGTAGCGCGGCGAGTGAATCCCGAACTCATGCCCTGCCCAGTCGCCGCTCTCGTAGTGACAAATGATTAGATCCTGCGACTCGTTCGCGTAGGCCGCGAGCGCCATCGGCGGCCGATCGCGATCCGTCGCGTACATGTCACGGCCGTCCTGGGGTGGCAGTCGCTGTTCGAAATATCGGCCGAACTGTGCGAACGGGTCGTAGCCGACGACGAGCGACGATTTACCGATGGTGCGAAGATCCAGAAAGACTGACTCAATTGGCAGCGCCGTGAAATGAAAATTGCGCACGGCGTTCATGAGCTGCGTCTCTGCCTTGCCGGAGAGGGCGGCGCGAACAGCCGGAATCGAGAAGCCCTCGAACACGGTTTCGATCTTGCCCGATGCGCCGCGCGGGCGCAGCCGTGCCAGCGAAGGCATCATCGCGGAGTCGTTCGCCGTCTCGAATCGAAGGCCATCGACCAGCAGGACGAGCACCCGAGCGTGTCGAGTCGAGTCGACGCCCGCGAGACCGCGGTCGACGCGATCCGGAGTCGGATTCATCGAGTCGACAACCACGAGCGAAGCCACCGCGACCGCGATGAGCGCGACGCTGAACGCGATACGGGAGTGCAAGACTCGGCGAAGGATCGGCGCGGAACCTGAAAGGGGGAGACGGAAGTGATGCACGGTCAGCGTGACCTGCCGCAAGCGGGATCGCACGAAATCACGCGTCGCCACTAGGCGTGCGCCCCCCGATGGGGGACATTTGAAGGATGATCGCTGTCGTCACCGGCTCCACCGGATTTCTCGGTTCGCATCTCGTCGATCTCCTCGTCGCCCGTGGCGCGACGGTGCGCGTGATCACGCGCCCGGAGTCGCCGGCGGCGGACGGCCGCGTGACGGAGTTCCGGATCGATCTCCGCGATGGCGCCGCGATGGAGCGGTCTCCGGTGTGGGACGGCGCCACGCATGTCTTTCATCTCGCCGGGGTCACGAAGGCGCGGACGGCGCGCGTCTTCGACGACGCCAACGTCATGCCGGTACGTCACTTGGTGTCCGCCGTCGCCGGTCGCGCGGTACCGCCCCACGTCGTGCTCGTGTCATCGCAGGCCGCCGGTGGGCCGGCGGCCACCGCGGCGACAGCGATTCGCGAAACCGATCGACCGGCGCCGATGGAGGAGTACGGCCGCAGCAAGCTGCGCGCCGAGTCTGCCGCGCTCGAGTTCGCCGAGCGGATGCCGATATCGATCGTCCGCCCGGCGGCCGTGTACGGCCCGCGTGATCGTGACTTTCTCGAGGCGTTTCGTCAGGCGTCGGGCCGGATCGCGTGGCATGCGGTGCCGCCGGATCACCAGTTCTCGCTCCTGCATGTCGCGGACGCCGTGCGCGGTATTCTCGCGGCCGGCTCGCGGTCGCCTGGTCCGGCTCGCCTCTACTATCTCGCGTCTGACGAACCGGTGACCTGGCGGTCCCTGTACCGGGAGATCGCGACGGTGGCAGCGGCGTCGCCGCTCGAGCTCCAACTCCCAGCGCAACTGCTTCGAGCCGCCGCGGCCGCCGGCGATCTGATTGGCGCCTTGACCGGGCGCACCTTCCTCCTTAACCGGCACAAACTCGACCTCGGCCGTCCGGCCTACTGGATTTGTGATTCGGCGCGGGCGCGCGATGAGTTCGGATGGCGCCCGTCGCTGACCCTCAGCGAGGGCCTCGCACAGACGTTTTCGTGGTATCTTGAGTCAGGTTGGCTCCGACGTCGGGGCGCCACCCCTGGGTCGGGATTCTCGAAGGAGCCACGCGCGTGACCAAAACCGAGCTGCTGCCCGATGACGCGCGCCGCGCCGGTGTGCAGACGTTGGTTGATGTGCTCGAGTATCGGGCCGGTCGTCAGCCGCTCGACGTTGTCTTCCGCTCGCTGCAGGGCGACGGAGTCGAAGACGGCGTACTCACATATGCCGAACTCCAGCGTCAGTCGTGCGCGATCGCCGCCCGGGTGCGCGAGCTTATCGTACCGGGCGATCGCGTCGTGATTCTCGTGCCGCCGGGATTCGAATACGTCGCGGCGTTTTTCGGTTGCTTGTACGCCGGGGCGGTGGCCGTCCCGGCCTATCCGCCGAACCCGCGGCGCCCCGACACACGCGTCGCCCGGATCGTCGCCGACTGCGGCGCCCGCGTTGCGCTCGTCTCCGACGCGCTGATGGCGCGACTCGATGGCTGGCTCGTCCTCACGCCACAGTTGCGTGCGCTTACCTTCCTCGACGTGGGCCGGCTCATCGCCGGCAGTGCCGACGGCTGGCAGGATCCGCCGGTCAGCGGCTCGTCGCTCGCGATGCTCCAGTACACGTCGGGATCAACGGGTGACCCGCGCGGCGTGATGCTCGCGCACAGCAACCTGCTGCACAACAGCGCAGTCATCCATCGTGTCTCGGCGCATCGGCGGGGAGACAACGCCGTCTTCTGGCTCCCACCGTTTCACGACATGGGACTGATCGGCGGCATCGTCCAGCCGATTTATGCGAACGTCCCGACGGCCCTCATGGCTCCGGCGGCGTTCTTGCAACGGCCGTTCCGATGGCTGGACGCGATGTCGTCATCGCGCGCAACGACGAGCGGCGCACCGAACTTCGCCTACGACCTCTGCGTTGAGCGAGTCACCGAGGCCGAGCGTCGCACGCTCGACCTTTCCGCGTGGCGGACGTCGTTCAACGGCGCCGAGCCGATTCGAGCCGACACGATCGCGCGATTCGTCGCGACGTTCGCGGAGTGCGGACTGCGTTCCGATGTCATCCTGCCGTGCTACGGTCTTGCCGAGGGAACGCTGCTCGTTTCGGGCGGACCGACGCAGCGAGCACCGCTCTGCGTGATCGCCGAGCGGTATCGTCTTGAATCGGGCGAGCTCCGGTCGGCCGGCGAGAGCGACGCAAACGCCGTGGTTCTCGTCGCGTCCGGTGAGCCCGTGCACGAACAGGACGTGCGCATCGTCGATCCGGACACCGGCGTCGAGTGCCCGCGGGGACAAGTCGGCGAGATCTGGGTCGCTGGTGGGAGCGTCGCGACGGGATACTGGAATCGACCCGAGTCGAGCGCCGCCGCCTTTCACGGACAGCTCGTCGGCGGGAACGCCGACTATCTGCGGACCGGCGATCTCGGCGTCCTCGAGCAAGGGCAACTGATCGTCACGGGGCGCCTCAAAGATCTCGTCATTCTCGACGGCCGCAACTACTATCCGCACGACCTCGAGGTCGCAGCCGAGCGCAGTCATCCGAGTCTGCGGAACGGCTTCACGGCCGCGTTTGGCGTCACGGACCGCGGCCGCGAGCGGCTCGTGCTCGTCGCCGAAGTCAGCCGGCACCACCGTCCGGCTGCGGACAGCGTGCTGTTCCAGGCGATTCGCTCCGAACTCGCGGCGACGGCGGGAATCGTGCCGGATGAGATCGTGCTGATCCGCCAGCACTCGATCCCGCGCACCTCCAGTGGGAAAATCCGTCGCCGCGCCTGCCGGTCATCGTATCTTGACGGTGCACTCGACGTCGTCGGCCGTTGGCAGATGCCGGGCAGCGACGTGGCGCCGGCGCGAGACACGCTTCTCGCGTTCGTCATCGACTGGATCAGTGTCGAACTCGTTGTCGACGCTGCGGCGCTCGACGCGCAAACGTCGCTGCGCAATCTTGGCCTCGATTCGCTCGCCGCGACGCGACTCCTCGTCGCGCTGGAGAATCACCTCGGGCGCCGGGTCGATCCGGCGCAGCTCTGGATGCAGCCGGACATTGGCTCGCTGGCCGATTTCCTCGCGGGATCCCGTGATCGCGCGGACACCGCGCTGCCGCGCCCGCGGCCAGACGTCGGCGTCCCGACGGCCGCAAGCACGGACGTGTCGCGCTGGAGCGAGTATCTCGAGTTGCGCGCGCGGATCGCTGCCCTCGCCGACGCAGGCATCGCCAATCCATTCTTCCGTGAACACGACGGCATTGGTGGGCGCGAGGCGATCATCGGCGGTCGTCGCGTCGTGAATTTCGCGAGCTACAACTATCTCGGGCTGTCTGGCGATCCCGTGGTGACGCGGGCCGCACAGGAGGCGCTCGCGCGCTGGGGGAGTTCGGTCTCGGCGAGCCGAATCACCTCCGGCGAACGGCCGGTGCATCGAGAACTCGAACACGCGATCGCGGAATTCATCGGCGCGGACGACGCGATTGTGTACATCGGCGGTCACCCGGCGAACGTGTCGACCATCACCCGTCTCGTCGACCGCGACGACGTCGTGCTCTGCGATGCGCGCTTGCACAACAGCGGCATGCTGGGCGCCGAGTACTCTGGGGCGCGGCGGCTCGTCTTTCCGCACAACGACTGGGCGGCACTCGACGGCATGCTCCGGCGCGTCCGCAGGCAGCATCGCCGGGCGCTCGTGCTCATCGAAGGCGTTTACAGTGCCGACGGCGATGTGCCGGACCTCGCGCGATTCGTCGAGGTCAAAGACCGGCATCACGCGATGCTCATGGTCGATGAAGCGCACTCGATCGGCGTCCTCGGCGCGACCGGTCGCGGCGTCGCCGAGCACGCCGGTATCGATCCGCACCGTATTGACGTGCTGATGGGAACGCTCAGCAAATCGTTCGCGAGCTGCGGCGGATACATCGCGGGGAGTCGGCCGCTCGTCGAGTACTTGAAATACACGTCACCCGGATTCGTGTTCAGCGTCGGCATCACGCCGGCCGATGCGGCCGCGGCGCTCGCCGCGCTGCGTATGCTGATCGCCGAACCGGAACGGGTTACGCGCCTGCACGACCGCGCGTCTCGTTTCCGCGCGCTCTGCTCGGCGCGCGGGATCGCGACCGGCGCGGCGAGCGTGACGCCGGTCGTTCCCGTGATCCTCGGGTCGTCGGCCCGCGTGGCGCGCGTATCGGAACTGCTGCTCGAGGCCGGCGTTGACGCGCAGCCGATGCTCGCCCCCTCCGTCACCGAAGGCCAGGCGCGTCTGCGCTTTTTCATTGCGAGTACGCACACGGACGCCGATCTCGAGTATGCTGCTGGCGCGCTGGCGCGCGCGATCGAGATGACCAGCCGCGAAGCGCCTCGTCCGGCAGCGACGTCCCCGGCCTGATTTCACGGTGAGGAATCGCGCCGAACCGGTGACGCCAGTGCGCATTGTGGACGTTGCAACGACCCGGGACTTTCGTCGGTTCGTCGATTTTCCATTCCGGTTGTACGCACGCGAATATCCGCAGTGGGTGCCACCGCTTCGCGCGTCCGTTCTCGATGCGCTCGACACGAAGAACAATCCGTTCTATGCCAATGCCGACCGCGCGCTCTTCCTCGTGGTGCGGGGAGACGACGTCGTCGGCCGCATCGCCGCCGTCGAGAATCGAGCGCACAACGCGTTCCACGAAGACAAGGTCGGCTTCTGGGGATTTTTTGAGTGCCGGAACGATCCGGATGCCGCCTCGGCGCTCTTCGCTGCTGCGGGACAATGGCTCGCGGCACGCGGTCTCGAGACGATGCGCGGCCCGATGAATCCGAGCACGAACTATGAGTGCGGGCTGCTAGTCGACGGCTTTGAGAATCGACCGACCTTCATGACGGCGTGGAATCCGCCCTACTACGACGCACTTTGTACCGGCGCCGGATTCTCGAAGGCCAAGGATCTGCTCGGTCTCTGGTTCGGCGTCGATGCTCCGTCGTTTGAAATCCCGCCGTTTCTGGTCCGCCAAACCGAGCGCGCGCTCTCGAGGGGTCGAGTCACGTTTCGCGACGTCCAACCGTCGAAGTTCGATCGCGAAGTCGCGATCTGCTGGGATATCTACAACAATGCGTGGGAGAGAAACTGGGGCTTCATTCCGATGAGTGAAACCGAGTTTCGCCACATGGCAAAGGACATGAGGTTCCTCGTGTCGGGCGGACTGTCGTTCATCGCGTCGATTGACGGCGCACCGGCCGGATTCATGTTCGCGGTACCGGACTACAACGAACCGCTGTCACGCAATCCGAACGGGTCACTCTTTCCGCTCGGGCTACTCCGGATGCTCTGGTTCAAGCCGCGTGCCCGCCGGTACCGCGTCCTCGCGCTCGGCGTCAAGTCGGCGTTTCGATCACGCAGTCTCCTCGCGGTCTTTACGAGCGAAATCATGCGTCGCGGCGTGCAAATCCGCGCTGAGGGGGCGGAGGCGTCGTGGCTCCTCGAGGACAACACGCTGATCGTGAAGCCGATGCGCGCCGCCGGCGCCGTCGACCGGATGCGGTGGCGCATCTACGAAGGTGCGATCCGCGGCTGAGACCTACGGTCCGCCGGCGTCGCGATTCGCAATTCGGCTAATCGCCCACTCCGCGTGCGACGCGACGAGCGGATCGGCCCCCTCAGCGGCGGAACGGAGTGCCGGGACGTCGTCGCCAGTTCCGATATTCCCCAGCACCACAGCCGCGTTTCGCGCGAGTCCGCGTCGCTTGGCGCGCTTCATCGCCGAGCCGCGAAACGCGGCGGCGTAGGCCTCGTCGTCCATCGTGAGCAGCTCGCGAGCGAGCGTGCGCGCGTCCTTTCCGGCTAGCACCGCACGCGGCATGAAGGAGGGCTCCGTCGCCGCGCGCGCGAACTTCTCGTTCCACGGACAGACCGACTGACAGATGTCGCAGCCGTAGAGAAGATCACCCATAGGCGCGCGCAACGATTCGGGAATGTCGCTGCGCAACTCGATCGTCAAATACGAAATACACTTCGTCGCATCGAGCACACGCGCGTCGCTGAACGCATCAGTCGGGCACGCATCGAGACACGCCGTGCACGTACCGCAATGATCGCTTGCGAACGGCTCGTCGGCGCGAAGGTCGGCGTCAGTGAACAGCGCACCGAGAAAGAAGAACGATCCAAGTTTCGGATTCAGCAGATTCGTGTTTTTCCCGAACCACCCGAGTCCGGCGCGCTGCGCGAGATCCCGCTCGAGGATCGGCGCCGTATCGACATACGCGCGATGACGCGCCCCGATCTCCCCGTGCAGCCATTTCCCGAGCTCGTCGAGCTTGTCCCACATCACGCGATGATAGTCGTCACCGCGCGCGTAGCGGGCGACAGGGCCATCCGGCGCCGTGCCGCCATAATTCATCGCGACGACAAGCGCCGAGCGCATCCCCGGCTCGGCCCGCGATGGGTCGTGACGAATATCGGCGTGCTGCTCGAGGTACGACATCTCGCCGGCGAAACCACGCGCGAGCCACGCATCGAACTCGGCGGCCGTTTCGGCCGGGCCGAGTGTCGCGACGCCCGCGAGATCGAATCCAAGATCGCAGGCGTGGGCCTTGAGGCGGAATTCGAGCGCGGTGACGCCGGTCACAAGCGTCGCACTAGATCTGCCGCGCCCAACGCGCGTAACGCAGGACGTCGGCGGCGGGCGGAACGGCGTGATGATCACCGTAGGCCGTGTGCATGCGCCATTGCACGTAATCGGTGGCTGGCAGTGGGAGAAACGGGAAGCGCCTGTACCAGCGACGTGACCGGAACCGCCATGCGACGGTCAGGAGCGCGAGGCCATCACCCGGATGAAACGCCGAGTGGAGGGCGAGCTGGAGGGAGAGGCGGAGCCACGGCATCGTCCGAGCAAGATCGTCGGTGCGACGGCTCAGTTCAACACTTTTCGACCGTCGGTTTGACGCCGGGGCCGCCCCGCGGTCTAAGTTACGGTCAATGTGGCTCTATCGGGCGATGCCCGTCATCAGCAAACTCGCGACGCACGGATACTACCGGCTCACGGTTGGGGGCGACGCGCTCCCGCACGACGGGCCGGTGCTGATCGTCGCGAACCACTCGAACTCGCTGGTCGATCCGGCGCTCGTGGTCGTGGCGGCCCATCGCACGGTCCGCTTCATGACGAAGGCGCCGCTGTTCCGGCACCCCGTGATCGGCTGGCTTGTCCGTGCCGTCGGCTCGGTGCCGGTCTACCGCCAGATGGACGATCCGAAGCTCGTCTCCCAGAACTTCGACTCGTTTCGCGATGTGCATCGGGCAATCGCGGAAGGACACGCCGTCGGCATCTTCCCCGAAGGGATCAGTCACAGCCTGTCGCGGCTCCAGCCGCTCAAGACCGGTGCGGCGCGCATCGCGCTTGGCGCCGCCAAGCAACTCGGCCGCGCCTTTCCGATCGTGCCAATGGGGCTCGTCTTCCGCGACCTGCGAGTCTTTCGGAGTTCGGCGCGCGTGATCATCGGCGAGTCGTGCGTATGGGACGACCTCGCGCATCGCGGCAGCGAAGACAAGGAAGCGGTGCGCGAACTCACGAAGCGCATCGCGGCTTCGATGCTGACCGTGACGCTCAACCTGCACGATTGGGACGACGAGCAGATCGTGCGATGCGCCGAGCGTGTCTGGCAAGCAGAGTTCGGCTCGGTGGCCGAACCGCTCGCACAGATGGAACGACTACAGGCAACGACGGACGCGCTGGCGCGACTTCGTTTGGGCGAGAGTTCCGAGTGGCGGCGCGTCGCGCACGAGTTGCGCGGCCACGACCGGATGCTCGCGCGGCTCGGCTTCACGCCGTTGACGCTCAACGTCCGCGTGACGAATGAAGCGGCCGTGCAGTGGGTGCTGCAACGGCTTCCGATCCTGCTCCTCGTGCCGCTGTCGATACTCGGCGGCATTCTCTTCTGGGTGCCGCGCGAACTCACCGCACTCGCCGCCGCGAGACTCGCGAAAGCCGAAGGCGAGGATACGATACCGACATTTCGCGTACTCGGCGGAGCGGTGTTCTTTCCACTTTGGTTCGCGCTATTGGGCGTGCTGATCGGGTACCGTTACGGCCCGTGGATCGGCTTCGCGACCGCCTGTTCGTTGCCGGTCGTCGCCTTCGCCGCACTCGCGGCCGGCGAAACGAGCCGTCTGTCGATCGAAGCGGCGCGGCGCTTTTTCGTGCGGCGTTTTCAACGCGCGCGGGTCGCGCAAATGCGGGCGCGACAGTCCGAGCTCGCGGAGAAGCTCAAGGAGTTATTCTACGCGCGGCCGGCCGAGTAGCCGCGCCCATACCGGAGCATTCGATGTTCCTCCAAATCATCGCGCTGATCGGCTCGGTGTTCATCCTCATCGCGTATTTTCAGCTGCAGCGCGGCAAGCTCGCGCGCGAGTCGCAGCTGTTCAACGCGATGAATTTGTTCGGCTCGTGTCTGCTGACGTGGACCGCGGTCGCCAACCGTCAATACGGGTTCATTTTGCTCGAGGGCGCGTGGGCGCTGCTGTCGCTCCCCGGCACACTACGCAAGCAAGGTCAGAAGTAGGACGTTCCGTCGAGCCCCGACGGCAGCGCAATTCCGAGTGCAGCGAGCGCGCTTGGCATGATGTCGACCGTCCGACGCGGCGCTCGCGAGGTCGCGCGATTGAGCAGCAGCGGCACCATCATGTGGTCGCGATGCAGTGCGCCGTGACTCGAGACGTGAGGAATCGGTTCCCATTTGGCGCGGAAGTCCCAGTTGCGGGCCGCGCTCAGAATCATCTCGCCGGACCGCGGGCTCCCGAGCAGTTTCGCGATCTGGACGATCGCGTCTGGGTAGTCCGAATCGACGGTGGCGTCGAACGCATCGGTCGCTGACAGCGATTCGTGGGCGCCGACGCCGAGCGGGTCGCCGGAGAGCGGGCGATAGCTGAACCGCCCCTCGTGCTCGACGATGCGCGCCGTGCCGCGGTCGCTCGATCGAATCTCCGAAATCCCGGTTCCGAGGGGCAGTAGCATGAGATCGACCGACGGCCGCTCGAGCACACGGGTCGCGAACGCCTCCCACTTATTCGGTAGCGCGTTCCATGGGCGAAGCGGCGCAGTGCGCAGGTCGAAGTAGAGATGCGCCATCGCATTGCCGCTGACCATCACGCCAACATCGTGCCCAGGCGCGAGAACCCAGGGATGAGCGCGCACGCCGAGTTTCCACGAGCGAAAAAGCGATGCGAGGTCGTCGTGGTCGCGCACGGGCGAGTGGCCGTGATCGCTCACAATCCAGAGCTGCATCGTCGCCCAGCGGCCGTCGCGCTCCGCGTCGCGGCGGATCTGCGCGGCCGTTTCGTCGACGATTTTCATTGCATCGACGACGAACGGTGAACCATGCCCATACGCATGCGACGACTTGTCGATGCCGGTCAGCGCGCAGAAGGTAAAGGGCGGCCGTTCGGCGGCGATGCGCCGCGCGATGATCGCACCGATGTCGCGGTCGATGTCGAGCCAGCCGCGGACGTTGCCGCTGAAATGCGTGCGCGCGGCGCGGAGGGCGAACGCGAGCGAGTTGCCCTCGCGCTGCGACGGCGTGAGGCCGCGGCCAATGACGCTGAGCGCGGCGAGCGACGACGTCGCCAGCTCGAAGATCGTCGGCGCCGTCGGGTCGAGATCGCGATCGACCTTTCGCATCTCGCTGCCGACGTAGCTGCGGGTGTAATCGGGGAACGCGGTCACCGTGCGCTGTCGATCGAACCACCGGAGCGCCGGAAGGCCGATTGGCCCCGGATAACGCCCCATGAGAAATGGCGCGTACGCCGGGCCGGTTACCGAGGGAAAGACGGTCGTTACCCGATGCAGTCCTCCTTCAGTGCGCAGCTGCGCCAGCGCCGGCAGCGCGCCGCCGTCCATCGCGGCCGCGAGCGTGTCCGGGCGCACACCATCCGCCACGAGGATGACCACACTCGGGCGCGGCAGGTCGCGGGAAGTCACGCGGGAAAGTAAACTGCACGCATGGCACCGAAGAAAGAGACCCAGAAAAAAACAGCGCGCTCCGCGACCGGAAAGAAGACGAGTCCGAAGCTGCTGGAGACCGCCGAGCATCAGGCGCTGCAGGGCGTCCGGGACCGAATGGTGGCCGGCCACAAGGCGGCCGGACGCGAGCTTCCCGCGGCGAAAGGCCGCGCGGCGCCGGCCGTCGTCGCGCGAGCCGTGACGAAGGCCGAACAGCGCCACATCGACGATGCGATCCGGAACACGACCGACTACCAGTTCGTCACCGAGGACGAAAAACTCCTCCAGAACTCGTTCCACGCCGACGATTTCACCCGCACCGATCCCTGGCGTTTGATGCGCATCATGGGCGAGTTTATCGAAGGGTTCGACAAACTCGCCAGCATCGGCAAAGCGGTGACGGTGTTCGGCTCGGCCCGTACGAGCCCCGAGGATTCGCAATACAAGGCGGCGCAGGCGCTCGGCGGATTACTCGCGAAGCGCGGGTTTTCCGTGATGACCGGTGCCGGCCCCGGGATTATGGAAGCCGCGAATAAGGGCGCGAAGCTCGCCGGCGGACGATCTGTCGGTTGCAACATCGAACTGCCGTTCGAACAGGGCGCGAATCCGTATGTCGATACCCTCGTGAACTTCCGCTATTTTTTCGTACGTAAGACGATGTTCATCAAGTACAGCGCGGCGTTCGTGAACTTTCCCGGCGGGTTCGGCACGCTCGATGAATTGTTCGAGGCCGTGACGCTGATTCAGACGGGAAAGATCTCCCAGTTTCCCGTCGTGCTGTTCGGCAAGCACTACTGGGCCGGGCTGTTGCGCTGGCTTGAGTCCCGGGTGCAAGGCGAGAAGAAGATCTCGCCCGGCGACCTCGATTTGCTGTTGCTGACGGACGATCCGGAGGAAGCGGTCGAAGCGATCGTCACCGCTTACGACGCTCAATTGAAATCGGTTACGCACCGACTGGAGACGAAGTAAGATGACGAAGGCGAAGGACAGCGGCCGCGAGCGCGGCGGATTCAAGGCGTCGCGCCACGGGGCCGCGTCCGGAACGAAGGCCGACACGCAGGCTTCGGCCGCCGGGCCGAAGGCCGCGCAGAAGAAGGCGGCCGAGGCGCGTGAGGCGTCGGGCAAGAAGCACGTCGGCGGATCTGCCAACCGCTTTCTTCGCGGCTCGAAGATCAACCCACGCCGGATCGACGGCAGCGAGAGCGTCGTGCAGTTGATCGAGGGGACGTTCCAGGCCTACAACTCTGGCCGGCTCCGGGAAGCGTGCCAGCTCTTCACTGAGAAGATGCTCGGCAAGAACGTGACGATCGGCCTGACGCTCACCGGCGCGCTGACGCCGGCCGGCCTCGGCATGAGCTGCCTCATTCCGTTGATCGAAGCGGGGTTCGTGGACTGGATTATTTCGACCGGCGCGAACCTGTATCACGACACGCACTTTGGCCTCGGTCTCGCGATGCACCGCGGCAACCCGACCGAGAGCGACGTGGTGTTGCGCGAAGAGGGCATCGTGCGCATTTACGACATCTTCTTCGACTACGACGTGTTGCTCTCGACGGACGCATTTTTCCGCCAGATCATCCGCGCGCCGGAGTTCCAGCGGCCGATGTCGAGCGCCGAGTTCCATTACCTTTGCGGCAGGTACGTCGCCGAGCGCGAGCGGGTGCTCAGAATTGGTAGCAAATCGCTACTAAGTGCCGCCTACAAGTGCGGGGTGCCGATTTACACGTCGAGTCCTGGCGATTCGAGCATCGGCATGAACGTCGCCGCGCTGGCGCTCGAGGGGTACGCCTGCGTCATCGATCCGAACAGCGACGTCAACGAGACGGCGAGCATCGTCCTCGGTGCGAAGCGCGGCGGCGGCGAGAGCGCGATCGTCATCATGGGCGGCGGAAGCCCGAAGAACTTCGCGCTACAGACGGAGCCGCAGATTCAGGAAGTGCTCGGCATCGATGAAAAGGGGCACGACTACTTCCTCCAGATCACCGACGCGCGTCCCGATACCGGCGGCCTGTCCGGTGCGACGCCGGCGGAAGCCGTGAGTTGGGGGAAGATCGATCCCGATCGTCTCCCTGATGCCGTCGTCTGCTATCTCGACACGACGATCGCGCTGCCGCTCATGACCTCCTACGCGCTCGGCAAAAAGAAGCCGCGCAAACTCAAGCGGCTGTATGACAAGCGCGCCGCGAATATGAAGCTGCTGCGCGACGAATTTGCGAAGACGCGATAGTGGAAGAAGAGAGAAAATGCCGGCCGCAGATTTCGAGGAGTGCCGCTCGTTTCGCCGGCGTAAGTCGCGCATTCTTGTGGATGTTCACAACGCATCTGGCGGCGGTCGGTTGAGCGTCAAGACAGCTCTAGCTTGGTAGCGCTACGACCTGTGAACAATCTCCTGATCAACCGTGGCTAGCGCACCACTGGACTGGCGCAGACCCCAACGCCGCCACACGTTTTGAGAGAAGACCAATCACGACGCCCACACCCTCTCACCGATAGTCTGGCCGTGCGGCGGAGAAACTATGCGAGCAAAGGCGGTTCTGCTTCTTGGCGGACTCCTGGTTGCGGGTACGCCGTGCTCTAGCTTGGCGCAGCACGCGCGCATCTTCGGTCGAGTGCATGCACTCGGCGACACGAGCCGCGCGGTGCCTGGAGCCGATGTAGCGCTGAATCCAGGCGGGCGTTCCACCCGGACCGACAGTGCGGGCGCGTTTGGATTTTCTGACGTTGCGGATGGTTCGTATTCCCTGCGTGTCCAGCGAATTGGCTTCGGGGTCAAGGCGCTGACCATCGACGTAAATCGACAAAACGACAGTCGCGTCCAAGTGCCGATGTACGCTTCCGCACAGGCTCTTGGCGAAGTTGTGATTTCCGGCAAGCGCGTCACGTACCCGCTTCGCTACGCCGAGGCGTAGGCACGCTTGACGCATGAGAACGGCGACTTTGTCACGCGCGAACAGATAGACAGTATCCGTCCACTGGACTTGACGAGCCTGTTGCTGACGCTTCCCGGCATACGCGTGAAGAAGGGCGCGCTCAACTTC
>JAYVPN010000053.1:0-29973 GCA_043757365.1 Gemmatimonadota bacterium
CGTCGTGATGGTGGACGTCGCGGAAGGCGTACCGCAGGGCAAGGGATTGGATCAATGGGAGTCGGCGCCGATCGAAGGCTTCGACTCCCGCGTAATTGGTACCAACGGCTATGACGAAACCGTCGACTCCGACATCGTCGTCATCACCGCCGGCATCGCCCGCAAACCGGGGATGAGCCGCGATGACCTGCTCAACACGAATGCCGGCATCGTCAAATCAGTCTCCGAGCAGATCGCCAAGAGCTCGCCGCACGCGATCATTATCGTCGTCTCGAACCCGCTCGACGTCATGTGCTACGTCGCCAAGCACGTCAGCGGCTTCAAGCGCGAGCGCGTGATCGGCATGGCCGGCGTCCTCGATACCGCCCGCTATCGCTCGTTCATCGCGCTCGAGCTCGACGTCTCGGTTCACGACATCCAGGCGATGGTCCTCGGCGGTCACGGCGACACGATGGTGCCGCTCATCAGCTACACCACCGTCAGCGGTATCCCGGTGACGCAGCTCATGAAGAAGGACAAGCTCGACGCGATTGTCGACCGCGCCCGCAACGGCGGCGCCGAGATCGTGAAGCTCCTCAAGACCGGTTCGGCCTATTACGCGCCGAGTTCGGGCGCGGTACAGATGGTCGAGGCGATCGTGAAGGATCAGAAGCGCATCCTTCCGTGCTCGGCGTGGCTCGAAGGCGAGTACGGCATGAAGGATCTCTTCCTCGGCGTCCCGGTGAAGCTCGGCCGCAACGGCATCGAACAAATCCTCGAGATCGAGCTTACGGCTGATGAAAAGGCCGCACTCGCGAAGAGCGCCGAAGCGGTTCGCGAACCGATGTCGGTGATCAAGCTCTGATGGACCACCTCGGCAAGTTCTGGCACTCGACGGTCGGCAAGAAGCTCGTGATGGGCCTGACGGGATTGATTCTCGTCGGCTTCGTTGTCGTGCACATGGCCGGCAACCTCCAGCTATTCATGGGCGCCGAGCGTTTTAACGGCTACAGCAAGTTATTGAAGCACGACGTCATCGAGTTGACGTGGATCGTGCGGCTGACGCTGCTTGCCGCAGTGACGTTGCATATCACGGCCGCCTATCAGCTCGTCCAGCGGACGCGAGCGGCGCGTCCCGTGGACTACCAGAACCGCCAGCCGCAGGTCTCGACATACGCGTCGCGGACGATGCGGTGGGGTGGCGTCTATCTGCTCGTCTTCATCGTGCTCCACCTCCTCCAGTTCACCATCGGCTGGACGCCGTTGCTTCCCGAGTTCAGCGATACCGGGGCCTACGGCAACGTCGTCATCACGTTCAAGCGGCTGCAGTACAGCGCGTTCTACCTCGGCGCGATGTTCTTTCTTGCGCTGCATCTCTATCACGGCGCGTGGGCGAGCTTCCGGACGCTCGGCATCGCGCGCCCTTCCGCCGATCCGCTGCACCGGCGTCTCGCGCTCGCGATTGCGATCGTCGTGCCGGTCGGCTTCAGTCTTCTCCCGCTGAGCATCGTGCTCGGCCTAGTGCGCTGAGCGCGGAGCACCGAACGTGGATCTGAAATCAAAACTTCCTGACGGTCCGCTCGCTGAGAAGTGGGACGCGCACCGCTTCGCCATGAAGCTCGTGAACCCGGCGAACAAGCGGAAACACAGCGTGATCGTCGTCGGCTCAGGGCTCGCCGGCGCTTCGGCGGCGGCGTCGATGAGCGAACTCGGCTACAAGGTGAGCTGCTTCTGCTTCCAAGATTCGCCGCGCCGCGCCCACTCGATCGCCGCCCAGGGCGGCATCAACGCGGCGAAGAACTATCGCAACGACGGCGACAGCACGCAGCGCCTGTTCTACGACACGATCAAGGGCGGCGATTTCCGTTCGCGTGAGGCGAACGTCTATCGCCTCGCGCAGATCTCGGTCGATATCATCGATCAGTGCGTCGCGCAGGGCGTGCCGTTCGCGCGTGAATACGGCGGGTTGCTGGCGAACCGTTCATTCGGCGGCGCACAGGTCTCACGTACGTTCTATGCGCGAGGACAGACCGGCCAACAGCTCTTGCTCGGCGCTTATCAGGCGCTCGAGAAGGAGATCGCTGGCGGCGGTGTGACGATGTATAGTCGCCACGAGATGCTCGATGTGGTGATCATCGACGGCAAGGCGCGCGGTATCGTGACGCGCGATCTCGAGACGGGGAAGATCGAAGCACACGTTGCCGACGCCGTCGTGCTCGGCACGGGCGGCTACGGCAACGTCTTCTACCTCTCGACGAACGCCAAGGGGTGCAACGTTACCGCGACGTACCGCGCCTACAAGAAGGGCGCCGCGTTCGCGAATCCGTGCTTCACACAGATCCATCCGACGTGCATCCCGCAGAGCGGCGACTTCCAGTCGAAGCTCACGCTGATGTCGGAATCGTTGCGCAATGACGGCCGCGTCTGGGTACCGAAGCGCACGCACGATTGCGCTAAGTCGCCGTCGGCGATCGCCGAGGACGACCGCGATTACTATCTCGAGCGGAAGTATCCGAGCTTCGGCAATCTCTCGCCGCGCGACATCGCGTCGCGCGCCGCGAAGGAAGTCTGCGACGAGGGCCGCGGTGTCGGTCCCGGTGGACGCGGCGTCTATCTCGATTTCGCCGACGCGATTAGTCGCCTCGGGGAAAGCCTCATCCGTGAGCGCTACGGCAACCTGTTCGAGATGTACGCGCGCATCACCGGCGAGAATCCGTACAAGGTGCCGATGCGCATTTATCCCGCCGTCCATTACACGATGGGAGGGCTCTGGGTGGACTACAACCTGATGAGCTCGATCCCGGGGCTTCACGTGATCGGCGAAGCGAACTTCTCGGATCACGGCGCGAACCGCCTGGGTGCGAGCGCGCTGATGCAGGGGCTCGCCGACGGCTACTTCGTGATTCCGTACACGATCGGTGATTACATCGCCAGCACGACGCTCGAGAAGGTCACGACCGATCATCCGGAATTTACGGCGACGGTCGCGAAGGTCACCGAACGGTCCAACAAGTTGCTGTCAATCAAGGGCACGCGTACAGTGGATTCGTTTCACCGCGAGCTCGGCAAGATCATGTGGGAGAAGTGCGGCATGGCCCGCAACGCCAAGGGATTGAACGAGGCGTTGGTGGAGATTCCGAAACTCCGTGAGGAGTTCTGGAAGAACGTCAACGTACCGGGGACGCCGGGCGAGTTGAATCAGTCGCTCGAGAAGGCCGGCCGGGTCGCGGATTTTCTCGAGTTCGCTGAACTGATGTGCCTCGACGCGCTGAAGCGCGAAGAAAGTTGCGGCGGCCACTTCCGCGAAGAGTATCAGGAGGAGGGCGAGGCGAAACGCAACGACGAGCAGTTCGCGTACGTCGCCGCGTGGGAGTACGCCGGTGAAGGGACGGCTCCGATCCTCAACAAGGAGCCACTCACTTTCGAAAACGTCCATCTCTCCACCCGGAGCTACAAGTGAGCGGCGACGGTCTCAATCTCACGTTGCACGTGTGGCGCCAGAAGAATCGCGGCGACGCCGGCAAGGTCGTGGAGTACAAGGCGACGGGCATCAGCAAGCACAGCTCATTCCTCGAAATGCTCGACGTCGTCAACGAAGAGCTGATCACGAAGGGCGATGATCCGATCGCCTTCGATCACGACTGCCGCGAAGGAATCTGCGGATCGTGCAGTCTGATGATCAACGGCGCGGCGCACGGTCCTTCGAAGCGGACCACGGCGTGCCAGTTGCATATGCGCTCGTTCAAGGACGGCGACGACATCTGGATCGAGCCGTGGCGCGCGACGGCGTTCCCCGTCGTAAAGGATCTTGTCGTCGACCGCAGCGCGTTCGATCGGATCATTCAGGCCGGCGGCTTCATCTCGGCGCCGACCGGCACGGCGCAAGATGCGAACTCGCTGCCGATCGCCAAGCAGGACGCCGACGAGGCGATGGATGCCGCGGCGTGTATCGGGTGCGGCGCTTGCGTGGCCGCGTGTCCGAATGCCTCCGCGTCGCTGTTCACGGCGGCGAAGGCGACGCATCTGAGCCTGCTCCCGCAGGGACAGCCGGAGCGTTATCGCCGGACGCTGAAGATGGTCGAGCAGATGGACCTCGAGGGCTTCGGGCACTGCACGCTGTTCGGTGAGTGCCAAGAGGCGTGCCCGAAAGGCATTTCGATCGACACGATCATGCACATGAACCGCGACTATCTCGTCGCGACGGCAACCCAGCGCGAGGCGAAGGCCGAGGCCGGCGCGGGGTGATGGCGACAGCGCGGTGACGACTCGCGCCGTTATTCTCGTCGTCGACGACGAGGCGCCGATTCGCCGCGTCGTCAAGCACGCGCTCGCCGCCGAGCGCGTGCTCGAGGCCGCCACCGCCCGCGAAGGGCTCGATCTTGCGGCGGCGGAGCGGCCCGATCTCATCATTCTCGATCTCGGGCTCCCCGACGGTGCGGGCGAGTCGATGTGCCGCGAACTGCGCAGCTGGACGAAGGTACCGATCCTCGTCCTCTCGGCGCGTCATGCCGACGCCGAAAAGGTTGCGCTCCTCGACGCCGGCGCGGATGACTACGTCACCAAGCCGTTCAGTCCCGCCGAACTGCAGGCGCGTGTACGGGCGCTGTTGCGCCGCGCCGAGTCATCGCGTGGCGAGAGCACGATCCGCACACACGGCAATCTCGAGATCGACTTCTCGGCGCGGGTAGCGCGCATCGCCGGCCGAAGTGTGCATCTGACGCCGATCGAGTGGGGATTGCTGAGCGCGCTCGCCTCGCATGCCGGCAAGGTGCTCACGCATCAACAGCTGTTCCACGAAGTGTGGCGCGGACGCGATCATGGCGACGCGCAACAGTATCTGCGCGTCTACGTGGCGAATCTCCGCCGCAAACTTGAAAAGGACCCCGTGCGTCCGGAGCACATCTTCACCGTGTCCGGTGTCGGCTACCGCTTCGGCGCGTGACACCCGACGTGCGCGTGCGGCACGCGATCTTCTGGACGCTCGCGCTCGCAGCGACGACCGCGGCGTTACTCCCGTACCGTCCGATTCTCGAGAAGGCGCACGTCGCCCTCGTGCTGTTGCTGGTGGTGCTTGGGGCGGCAGCGCGCGGCGGACGGGCGCTCGGTCTGACGATCGGCGTCGCGTCGTTTCTCGTCTTCGATGTCGGGTTTGTGCCGCCGTACGGCCGTCTCGCCGTCGCGAACCCGCTCGACTGGCTCGTACTCGTCGCCTTTCTCGTGACGAGCGGTGTGGCCTCGCAGCTGCTCCATCGCGCGCAAGAGGCGAGCCGGGCCGCCGGCGAAGAGCGGGGGCGCCTTTACGAAGAGCGGAAACGCACCGAGGCGCTCCGGGAAACCGACGCGCTCAAGGACGCGGTGCTTGCGTCCGTATCGCACGATTTGCGAACGCCGCTGACCTCGATCAAGGCGCTCGCGAATCAGCTCGGCGCACTCGGCGATGAGCGGTCACAGATCATCGAGGAGCAGGCCGACCGGCTCGGTCGCTACGTCTCGGACCTACTCGATCTCTCGAGGCTGAGCGCCGGCGCGATGCCCGTTCGCATCGAAGTGAACGCCGTGGATGATCTCCTCAGCGCGGCGATCGAAGAAGCTGAAGCACGGCTTGCCGGACGTTCGCTCGAGGTCAAACTGCCGACGGACGGGGTGTTGCTGGCTGGCCGGTTCGATCTGTCGTTGTCGTTGCGCATCATCACGAACCTCATCGACAACGCGCACAAGTACACGCCTGCCGGACTGCCGATTTCGGTTGAAGCGCTTCGCCAAGGCAACCGGCTCCGCATCGCCGTTCGGGATCGCGGCCCCGGCATCGCCGAGGACGAACAGGAACGCGTGTTCGAGCGCTTCTACCGCCCGCTGTCGGCGCCTGCGGACCGTGGGAGCGCCGGGCTCGGCCTCGCCCTCGGTCGGCGCATGGCGGAGTTGCAGCAGGGAGCGCTCACGTACGCGCCGCGACCGGGAGGTGGCAGCGACTTCATTCTTTCACTCCCAGCCGTCGATCTGCCCGCGCCCGACGGCGAACCCTCTTTGTAAAACCTTTGCGGCTCGGCGGGCGCCGTTTGTGCGCCCTTTACGGACGCACCCATAACGTCACAGCATCCCGAACGGGCCCATGGAGGCCACGATGCTGTCCCGTCTGATTTCGCGTGTCCAACGCGCCCGTCTGATCGCTGCGTGGTTCGCGCTTCCTCTTGCGTCGCTCGCGCCGGCTGGCCGTCTCGGTGCCCAGCAGGTCGGATCACCGCCAGCGGCCGATACCACGGCATCACGCGCGAAGCGGAGCGAGCCATTCGCTTTCGCCGACTTTACCTGGCTCAACGGGAACGCGAGGCAATCGCGGTCGGTACTCGACTCGAAATACTTCACGGGCGAGTTCCGGCTCGACGCGACCTATATCTACAGCGGCAATCATCCGAGTGATCATACGCTCGTCGGCTCGAGTGAGTCGGGGCGGGTCGGCGAAGTGCAGGTGCAGCAGCTCGGCATCGGCGGCGACTTTCACGCCGGCCACGCGCGCGGCCGCGTGATGACGCAGTTCGGCCTGTATTCCCAGATGACGCCGCGAAACGACGCCAGCACGGCTCGCGGCCAGTGGAACACCGACAACGCCTACCGCTATTTAAGCGAGGCGTACGGCGGTTATCACTGGGACGCGATGCACGGCATCAACGTGGACGCCGGAATCTTCATGTCGTATGTCGGTCTGTTCAGTTACTATAATTTCGACAACTGGGCGTACCAGCCGTCGTACGTCTCGAGCAACACGCCGTGGTTCTTCAACGGCGTGCGCATTCAGACCTTTCCGACGGATAAGCTGAAGCTCGAGTATTGGATCGTGAACGGCTGGCAGTCGTACAACATGTTCAACGAGGCTCCGGGACTCGGCATGCAAGTACTGTGGCGTCCCACCGGTGCCGTCTCGATGTTGTCGAACAATTACTGGGGTCACGACACCCCGGGCAATGCGGCCCGCGCGCGCTGGCACACCGACAACTCCGTGCAGTACAAGTATCGCGACACTCCCAACGCCGCAATTACGAAGGGGGCATTCTCGCTCACCGTCGACGCGGGATGCGAGTCCGGCGGCGGCGTGACCTGCACCGGCGGCGCGGGCGGACCGGTGCAGCAGTTCCTCGGATTCATGTTCTACGACCGCACCTGGTTCGCGCACGATAAGATGGCGCTCACCGCCGGCGGCGGCA
The DNA here is from genome assembly GCA_043757365.1 of Gemmatimonadota bacterium. Taxonomy (GTDB): domain Bacteria; phylum Gemmatimonadota; class Gemmatimonadetes; order Gemmatimonadales; family Gemmatimonadaceae; genus Fen-1231. The sequence continues at coordinate 7,179 of JAYVPN010000053.1, forward strand.
TGATCTCCAATCCGGGACGCTATCTCGTCCTGATTCCACCGGTCAATGGCGCGACCGCGATCACCGGCACGCCGTATTTCAGCGCGAATCCGGGCGATCCGTATCGCGCGTGGGACGCGACCGTTACTCTCGATGTGATGCCTGACGAGTGGAGTACCTTGCGATTCGAACTCGCGCATCGCGTCGCGAGCGTTCCGTATTTTGCCGGGCTGGGCGGGGTGACGCCGCCCGGAGGCAATGCGGGAACTCCCGGTTCGACGGTCGCCGGATGGACGCCGGATCTTCGCAAAAGCGAGACCCGGATGATGGTCGCGCTTCTCATCAAACTCTGAGCCAATCGTGTCGACTCTTACCGACGCCAAACGTTTCCTGCTCGGCAAACCGCTGACGAGCGAGGAGCTCGATCACCAGCGCCTCAACAAGAAGACGGCCCTCGCGGTCCTCTCGTCCGACGCGATCTCGTCGGTGGCGTATGCCACCGATCAGATTCTGTTCGTCCTCGGCGGTGCGATCGGACTCGCAGCCATTCAGTTTGTGTTGCCGATTTCGGCGGTCATCGTCGGACTGCTCGTTCTTGTCGGCATCAGCTACCAGCAGACGATTCACGCCTACCCCGGCGGCGGCGGATCGTATACCGTCGCGAAAGAGAATCTCGGCACACGCCCCGGGCTGATCGCCGCGGCCGCGCTGCTCACCGACTATATCCTGACGGTCGCCGTGAGTGTGTCGAGCGGCGTCGCCGCGATCACGTCGGCATATCCCAACCTCGTACCGCACGCGGTATCGATCGGTATTGCCGCGATCTTTCTGCTGATGGTCGTCAATCTCCGGGGCGTAAAGGAATCGGGCGCCGCGTTCAGCCTGCCGACGTATGCGTTCATTTTCATGATGCTTGCATTGATCGGCGTCGGATTGTGGAAGGTGAAGAGCGGCGCAACGCTTCTCACGATCGCCGCGCCGCTCGACGTCGATCCCGCCTCGGCAAAGCATGGCCTCAATCCGACGGGATACGCGATGCTCTTCCTGCTGATGCGCGGCTTTGCGGAGGGGTGTTCGGCGATGACCGGTACGGAAGCGATCTCCAACGGTGTCCAGGCGTTTCGTGCGCCCTCGCAGAAGAATGCCGCGATTACGCTCGCCTGGATGGTTGCCATTCTCGCGACGTTTTTCATCGGCGTCAGTTATCTCGCCCATGCGTTCGGCGTGATGCCGACGACAGCCGAGACTGTGCTGTCGCAACTGGGTCATCACGTGTTCGGTGGCGGACCCGTCTATTTCGCACTGCAATATTCGACCTTTGCGATCCTCGTGCTGGCCGCCAATACGGCGTTTGCGGATTTCCCTCGTCTTGTCGGCATTCTTGCCGCGGACAAGTACATGCCGAGCCAGCTCGCCGCGCGCGGAGACCGGCTCGCATTCTCGAACGGCATCATCGCGCTTGCCATCGTGGCGGCGCTTCTCGTGTGGCTGTTCAACGGTGACACCAACGCACTCGTGCCGTTGTACGCCGTCGGCGTGTTCGTCTGCTTTACGCTCTCGCAGTCCGGCATGGTGGTGCACTGGTGGAAGTCGCACGAGTCCGGCTGGAAATGGCGAATGGTGCTGAATGGAGTCGGCGCCGTGGCGACCGGAATCGTGAGTGTGATCCAGGTCGTGACGAAGTTTCGCGAGGGCGCCTGGATCGTCGTGCTGCTCATTCCGGTGCTGATCCTTCTGTTGCAGTCCATCAACACGCACTATCGCCGATTCGCGATTGATCTGGCGTTCCGCGGACGGAGCCCGATATTGCCGCACGAACATACCGTAATCGTACCGGTCAGCAGCGTGAATAAGGCGACGGCTGCGGCACTCGTGTACGCGACGACGCTCTCCGGTAACGTGCGCCCCGTGCATGTCGAGATCGATCCGGAGGCCACGCCGCGTATCGAGCGCGAGTGGGACCGGTGGGACATCGGCTACGAACTCGAAATCATCACATCGCCGTTCCGCAGTGTGATCAAGCCGCTCGTCGCGCTCGTCACGCAGATCCAGGCCGAGCGGCCCGGCGCTCTCGTGACGGTGGTGACGCCGGAGATCGTCCCACGACACTGGTGGGAGCATCTGCTGCACAACAAGACGGCGTGGTACATCCGTACCGCCTTCACGTTCAAGCCGAACGTCGTCGTCGTGGCGGTGCCGTATCTGGTCGGTCACGGCTACGAGCATCTCGAGCGCGGTCCGCGCTGGGTCGCGGATTCGGTGCTGATGAGCGGGGAAGTGCCCGCAGTAAAGAAGTCCGGACCGGAGTAGCACCGAGCGGACAAAACGCGGGGCGCGTCAGTCGACGCGCCCCGCGTTTCTATTGCCTGACCCTTCGACGGACTAGATCTTCGGCAGCGTGACGCCGGTCTGACCCTGATATTTGCCCTTCTTGTCCTTGTAGCTCACGAGCGGCTCTTCATCGCCCTCGAAGAAGAGCACCTGGGCGATGCCCTCGTTGGAATAGATCTTCGCCGGTAGCGGCGTCGTATTTGAAATTTCGAGCGTTACGAAGCCTTCCCACTCCGGCTCGAACGGCGTGACGTTCGTGATGATGCCGCAGCGCGCGTACGTCGACTTGCCGACGGTGATCGTCATGACGTTTCGCGGGATGCGGAAGTATTCCACCGAGCGCGAGAGCGCGAACGAGTTCGGCGGCACGATGCAGACGTCGCCTTCGAATTCGACGAACGACTTGGGATCAAACTGTTTCGGATCCACGATCGAACTGAGCACGTTGGTGAAAATCTTGTATTCGCGCGCCACCCGCATGTCGTATCCGTACGCGCTGACGCCGTAGGAAATGACCCCGGAGCGCACCTGGCTCGATTCGTACGGCTCGATCATGCCGTGCTTGGTAGCCATTTCCGTGATCCAGCGGTCGTTCTTGATCGACATAGGGAAGGGTGGTGGGGGTGCGGGGGATCGGGGCGCGAGTGGTATCGCCTAAGGTAATGGGGTGGGGTGGGGTCTGGTTAGCCAGACGGTGTTACTGCCGTTTACGGTTTACGGTTGTCGGTTGACCGTACGCGGTGACTACGAGCAGAGGGCCAGATTCGGACCGTAAACGGTGAACGGGCAACGGTAATCCGTACACGGCAGGAGAGCTCTCGGATCGCTCGATCATCAGACCGCACCCTATCCTATCGAACAGCACCGCTCGGTCCGTGTTGACAGCCCTTTCGCCCACTGGATAAGTTTCTAATTCGAAAAGTTGATTCGTGAAACATTTCACGAGCATCTATAGAGAGCGATAGCAACACATTATGGATCGCACGTACCTACCGGTTCTTCTCCTCGTCGGATTCGTCGTCGCCAATGCGGTGATGATGATCGCGCTTTCGCATTTCACGATGCGCGCCCGACCGACCCCGGAAAAACAGACGCCCTACGAGTCCGGCATCCCGCCCCTCGGCGACGCGCGCGAACGTTTCTCCGTGAAGTTCTACATGGTCGCGATGCTCTTCATCGTGTTCGACATCGAAACCGTGTTCATGATCCCGTGGAGCGCGTACTACCGACAGTTGTCGTGTTCCATTCCGCTCGTTGCCGGCGCCTGTCCGGCCGCACAAGTGTCGTTCTTCGGCCTCGGGGAAATGCTCGTCTTCATGGCGATCCTCGTGGTCGGTTTCGTTTATATCTGGAAGAAGGGAGCGCTCCAGTGGGATTGAGCACCATTCCGCCGTCCGAATCCTCGTCGGTCCTCGAAGTCGCGCCGACCGGCGCCGACGGCTGGATTACGACGCGCCTCGACTTCCTCGTCAACTGGGGACGCTCGAACTCCCTGTGGCCGATGCCGTTCGGCACCGCCTGTTGCGCGATCGAGTTCATGGCCTCCGCGGCGAGCAAGTTCGACCTCGCGCGTTTCGGCATGGAGCGGATGGCGTTTTCGCCGCGCCAGAGCGACGTGCTCATCTGCGCCGGTCGCGTGCCGTTCAAGCTCGCCCCGATCATCCGTCGCATCTGGCAGCAAATGCCGCAGCCGAAGTGGTCCATTTCGATGGGCGCCTGCGCGTCGACCGGCGGCATGTTCGACACCTACGCCGTCGTGCAGGGCATCGATACGATCATTCCGGTGGATGTCTACGTCCCGGGCTGTCCGCCGCGTCCCGAAGCGCTCATCTACGGCATCATGATGTTGCAGAAGCAGATCATGACCGAGCGGATGTCGAACAAATCGCTTCGCAACGAGATGGAGCCCGATCCGACGAGCAAGTTGTATATCCCGGCTTCGCGCATCGACGATCTGTCGGAGCCGTTCGGCAACTCCGTCCATCAGACGCGGTCGGCGCCGTGAGCACGAAGTTCACGATCGTCCATCCGGGGGCCGGCAGTGATGTCGTGCCGGCAACGCCGAAGCACGTCCCGCATCGCGGCGGCCCCGAGAACGCGAGCGCCGCAGCGATTCGCACGGAGTTTGCGAACGCCGTCCATCGCGTCGACACCGTCTGGGGCGAGACTACCGTCGTGGTTGATGCCGCGTCGCTGCACGCGGTCGTGCAGTTCCTCCGTGAAGATTCGTCGGAGTGCTACGAGTACCTCTCCGACATCACCGCTGTCGAGCACCGCGATCTCGAGATGCCGATCGAAGTCGTCTGGCATCTCCGTTCGCTGAAGTTCCGCCGCTTCATTCGACTCAAGGTGCTGCTCACCAAGGGCAAAGCGCTCGAAGTGCCAAGTGTGTGGGACATTTACAAAGGCGCCGACTGGCTCGAGCGCGAATGCTACGACATGTTCGGCATTCGATTCAATGGCCATCCGGACCTTCGCCGCATTCTGCTCTGGGAGCAGTACAAGGAAGGCTATCCGCTCCGCAAAGACTTCCCGTTGCGCGGTCGCTTCAGCCGGTCGGAACAGCTCCGCCAGGCCCTCTCGGCAAATCCTGAAGCGCGCTATTCGATGGAAGAACTCTCCATCGCTGACGCCTTCGAAGAACTCCCGCTCGATATGCGCGCCCGGATCACGGGTGGCGAGAAGACGGGGGAGTAAGCCATGGCGACCAAACGCACCGTCGAAGTGGAACTCTCGACTACCGGCATGGACCGTCAGGGGCGGCCGCAGCGGATTCCGCTCGCCGTCGGCGGCGACACCGCCGTGGCCTTCGAAGCGCCGCCCGCGCTCGAGCCGGAACTCGACGGTGAGCACATGCTCATCAACATCGGTCCGCAGCATCCGGCGACGCACGGCGTCTTGCGCCTCGTGCTCGAGCTCGATGGCGAAACGATCGTCCGTTGCATTCCGCACGTCGGCTACCTGCACTGCGGCTTCGAGAAGATCGGCGAGTACCGCCAGTACAATCAGATCATTCCGTGGACCGATCGCGAAGACTACCTGAACTCGATCGGCAACAACGTCACCTTCGCGCTCGGCGCGGAGCGACTGTTCGGGCTCGAGATCACCGAGCGCTGCAAAGTGTTGCGCGTGATTGCCAGTGAATTGTCGCGTATCGCCAGCCACCTCGTGTGGATGGGCACGACCTGTATCGACATCGGCGCATATACACCGTTCCTCTGGTCGTTCCAGGAGCGCGAGAACATTTACAATTTGCTCGAAGGGTGGGTTGGCGCCCGTCTCACGACGACGGCGACGCGCGTCGGCGGCATGGCTGCTGATATCCCCGACAAATGGCTCGAAGGGCTGCAGGGTTTCATTCGTACCTTCCCGAACACGCTCGATCAGTGCGACCGCATGCTGACGAAGAACGCAATCTGGGTCGGCCGCACGATCGGGCTCGGCGTGATGTCACCCGACGAAGCGATCAACTACGGGCTCTCCGGCCCCATGCTGCGGGCCTCGGGCGTGGCGTATGACGTGCGCAAGGATTTCCCGTACCTCGATTACGAGACGTACGATTTCGACGTGCCGGTCGGAACCAACGGCGATGTCTATGATCGCTTTCTGGTGCGCATGGAAGAGATGCGGCAGTCCGTGCGCATTCTCGAACAGGCGGTACAGCGGCTCCCCGACGGCCCCGTGAACATCGATGATCCGCGCGTCATCCTCCCGCCGAAGCACAAGGCGACGAGCGAAATGGAATCGATGATCCACCATTTCAAGAACGTGATGGAAGGTCCGCGTCCGCCGGTCGGCGAGTGCTACGTCGCGACCGAAAGTCCGAAGGGCGAGAAGGGCTACTACTTCGTTTCCGACGGCACGTCGAAGCCGGTGCGGTGGCGCATTCGTCCGCCGTCGTTCGTCAATCTGTCGGCTATCCCGAAGATGGTTGAAGGGCATTTGCTCTCCGACGTCATCGCGATCAACGCCTCGATCGACATCGTGATGGGAGAGATCGACCGCTAATGTCCGACCACACGCCTACGCCATACGCGCCGGTCTTCGTCGGCAAGCGCCAGCAGGAGCTCGACGAGCTGCTGACACGCTACCCGACGAAAATGGCCGCGCTCCTTCCCGCGCTCTGGATGATTCAGGAAGACCGCGGATGGGTCCCCGAAGAAGGAATGACCGAAATCGCCGGACTGCTCGGCCTCACCGCCGCGTACGTGAAGGGCGTCGTCACCTTCTACACGATGTATCACCAACATCCCGTCGGGAAGCATTTCATCCAGATCTGCACCACGAGCCCGTGCCTCTGCGCCGGCGCCGATAAGGTCGTCGACTCGTTCCTCAAGCACACCGGCTGCAATGAACTCGGCGTCACGTCGCCCGACGGCAAGTACACCGTGATCGAAGTCGAATGTCTCGGCGCCTGCGGCTTTGCCACGCCGGTGCAGATCAATCTCGATTACGTCGAGAACGTCACGCCCGACAAAGTCCCGACCATTCTTGCAGGGCTGAAATAATGGGATATCCGCACAAATCGCACCCGCGCGAAACCGCGCTGTTGAGCAAGTACTTCGGCGACGTCGACGCGCGGACGCTCGACGGCTGGACGAAGCGCGGTGGCTACAAGGGGCTCGAGCAGGCGCTCCAGATGGAGCCCTCTGCGATTGTCGAGATCGTCAAGAACTCCGGACTCCGCGGTCGCGGTGGCGCGGGTTTCCCGACCGGCGTGAAGTGGTCGTTCATGAAACCAGGTGACGGCAGGCCGCACTACCTCTGCTGCAATGCCGACGAATCCGAGCCGGGTACGTTCAAGGATCGCGAAATCATGCGCTGGACACCGCACGCCCTCATCGAAGGGTGCGCCGTGGGCGCGTACGCGATTGGCGCCGAGACAGCATACATCTACGTACGCGGCGAGTTTACCGAGCCGATTCAGCGCCTCAATGACGCGCTCGCCGAAGCGTACGCCGCCGGCATCCTCGGCAAGAACGCGATGGGCTCGGGCAAGAGGATCGACGTCTACGTCCACAAGGGCGCCGGCGCGTACATCTGCGGTGAAGAAACGGCGCTGATGAATTCGCTCGAAGGAAAGCGCGGCAATCCGCGCATCAAGCCGCCGTTTCCGGCGGTCTCCGGACTCTTCGGGCAACCGACGACGATCAACAACGTCGAGACGCTGGCTGCGGTGCCGCATATTTTGGTGAACGGCGCCGAGTGGTATAAGGCGATGAGCCTCAGCAACCCGAAGAGCATGGGGACGAAGCTCTTCTCGGTCTGCGGCAACATCAGCCGGCCGGGCAACTACGAAATCGTGATGGGATTCCCGTTCAAGGATTTCCTGTACGATCTCTGCGGTGGACCGCTCCCGGGTCGAAAGTTCAAGGCGATCATCCCCGGCGGTTCCTCAGTGCCGATCCAGACCACGGACGAAGCCGAAGCGACACTGATGGATTACGAAGGATTCGTCGCGCAGGGCACGATGCTCGGCTCGGGCGGCGTCATCGTGTTCGACGATCAGCAGTCGATCCCTCGCCAAGTCGCGCGGCTCGCGCGCTTTTATGCGCACGAAAGCTGCGCGCAGTGCACGCAGTGCCGCGAAGGCACGGCGTGGACGACGAAAATTCTCGACCGCATCGTCGCGGGGCAGGGAACGTTCGAAGATCTCGACACGCTACTTGAGCTCGCCGAGGCCATGACCGGCAAGACGATCTGCGTGCTCAGCGACTCGTGTGCCGCGCCGGTCGTCAGCGGCATCGCGAAGTTCCGTCATGAATTCGAAGCACTCATCACCGGCAAACGGTCGAGCACCGTTGCCCTCAAGCCGGCGGCCATGCCGGCGGCCATGCCGGCGGCCAAGCCGGCGGCCAAGCCGGCGGCCATGCCGGTGGCGGTCGCCTGATGGCTGATACACTCGTCAATCTCACGATCGAAGGGCGCGCCGTGTCGGTGCCCGCCGGTACGACGCTGCTCGAAGCGGCGAAGACCGTCGGCGTGCTGATTCCGCACTACTGCTATCATCCGAGCTTGCCGGTCGCCGGCGTCTGCCGGATGTGCCTCGTCGAAATCGAGAAGGCGCCGAAGCTCGCGCCGGCCTGCGCGACGTCGGTCGTCGAAGGGCAGGTGGTGCACGTGCACAGCGAGAAGGCGCTCGAATCGCGCAAAGGCGTACTCGAGTTCCTGCTGATCAATCATCCGCTCGACTGTCCAATCTGCGATCAATCGGGCGAGTGCGAGTTGCAAGATTATACGTTCGCCGAAGGGCGCGCCGACTCGCGCTATCGAGAGCCGAAGCGCTTCAACGCGATGGAAGATTTCGGCGGCGACGTGCTCTACGTGCCGAACCGCTGCATTCTGTGCACGCGCTGCGTTCGCTTCATGGATGACGTCCACGAAGAGTCCGTGCTCAATGTCAGCGAGCGCGGCGACCGAGCAACTATCGGCAAGGCCGTCGATACGGATCTCACGCAGCCGTGGGCCGGCAACGTCGTCGATCTCTGCCCGGTTGGTGCGCTCCTCTCGAAGGACTTCCTGAACAAGGCGCGCGCGTGGGAAATCGATCGTACGGCATCCGTCTGTCCGGGCTGTTCGCAGGGATGCAACATCTCGATCGAAACGCGTGACAACGTCGTGATGCGTCTCAAGCCGCGCGGCAACGACGCCGTCAACCAGTTCTTCATGTGCGATGAAGGGCGTCTCGACTACCGCTGGCTCAATCGTCCGGACCGTCTCGAGCAGCCGATGGTTGGCGGCGCGGCCGTGGACTGGGACGTCGCGGTTGCCGCCGCGGCCAAGGCGCTCGCTGGCAAACGTGCGCACGTCGCGGCGAATCCGTCGCTGTCGAATGAAACGCTCTTCTTGCTCAAGCGCCTCATCGCGAAGACTGGTGGCGCCGGATACATCACCGTCGAACAGGGGCCGGAAGCGCCGCTTCCCGGCGTGAAGGATCTCTCGCTGCGTGCCGATCGTGCGGCGAACGCGACCGGCGCCGAGCTCCTCGGCTTCACCCGCGCGGCGAACGCCCTCTCGGCGATCAAGAGCGGCGATGTGTTGGTCGTTGCCGACTGCGAACTCGACGGCGTCTCGCCGGCGGATATTGCGAAGGCCGATGCGGTGATCGTCCTCGGCACGGTCATGCCAAAGAACGTACCGTCGACCGCGATCATCCTGCCGATCGCGACCTTCGCGGAAGAAGAAGGGACATTCACCAATCTGCGCGGCCGCGTGCAGCGGTTCCTGCAGGCGAAAGGAACGCCGGGCATGACGCGTCCGAGTTGGTTCGTCGTCTCCGATTTGCTCACTGCTGTCGGCGAAAAGGCTGAGTACTTCACGGCGAGCGCGGCCTTTGATGCGCTCACGACGGCCGAGAGCTCGTTCGCCGGCATGAGCTACGATGCGCTCGCCCTGAAGGGTGCGGTCGTGACCGGTATGCTGGCGGAGGCGAAGTGATCGCCCATCTCCCGCTGTTCCTCCAGACCGCCGAGTCGCAGTTGCCGCCGAGGACGGGCGTTTTCATCCTCGCAACGCTCGTGAAAATGGTCGTGTCGTTCACGATCTACATGGTGAGCGTCGCGATGTTGACGCTCGCCGAACGCAAGATCTCAGCGTGGATTCAGGACCGTCACGGCCCGAATCGTGTCGGCAAGGGGTGGCTGCAGCCGGCCGCCGACGGCGTCAAGAACATCATGAAGGAAGAGACCTATCCGGACGACGCGAACCTCCCGCTGTTCGTCCTCGCGCCGGCGCTCGCGTTCATCCCGGCGATGCTGACGTGGGCGGTGATTCCGTTCGCCAGCCCGCTGCCGACGCCGTGGGGCCGCATCGATATGGTCGTCGCCGATCTTCCGGTCGGTTTCCTCTTTTCGCTCGCGATCTCATCGCTCGGCGTTTACGGCATCGTGCTCGCCGGCTGGAGTTCCAACAACAAGTATGCGCTGCTCGGCGGCATTCGCTCGAGCGCCCAGATGGTCAGCTACGAAATCGCGATGGGGATGAGCACGATCTGCGTACTGCTGCTCTCGGGCAACGTCGGCCTCACGCAGATCATCCAGCAGCAGGCAACGATGGGATGGAATGTGCTGCTCCTGTCCGTCGCATTTTTCATTTTCCTCGTTGCAGCATTCGCCGAAACGAACCGCGTGCCGTTCGACCTTCCTGAAGCGGAATCCGAGCTCGTCGCCGGTTACCACACGGAATATTCAGCGATGAAGTTCTCGCTTTTTTTCATCGCCGAGTATGCGAACATGATCACGACGAGCGCGCTCGTGGTGACGCTGTTCTTCGGTGGCTGGGACATTCCGTTCACGTCGTGGGATAATCTCCCGCCGTGGACGCTGCTGAAGACCGCGCTGACGCTGGTCTTCTTCCTGTCGAAGGTGCTTTTCTTCCTGTTCCTCTATATGTGGGTGCGCTGGACGGTTCCGCGCTTCCGCTACGATCAACTGATGTCGCTGGGCTGGAAGTTCATGCTTCCGCTGGCGCTCGCGTACATCACGATCATCGCGACAGTGATTCTGGTGCTCGACAAGGCCGGCATGGCGCGCGACTGGAAGTACGGCGGTGTGATGTTCGGGATGAATGCCGTTCTAGTGGTATTGCTGTTCTTCGTGCTGGACCGTGGCCGCATAATCAGCCCGGCCTACTCGCGCCTCGACCGCGGCGAGATCGATGAGCTTCGGGCCGTGACGGCCCGTCGCACTGTGCTCACGGGTGAGGGAGCCTGATGACGATCAAAGTGAAGATCATGAACCGGCCGGTGGAGGAAGTCAGCTACATCCGCGCAACACTCAGCGGCATGGCACTGACGTTCAAGCACCTCGTCGATCCGCATAAGGTGACGGTGCAGTATCCCGAGGAGAAGTGGGATATCTCGGCGCGGTGGCGCGGGACGCATCGCATGCTGACGACTGAGGATGGCAAGGCCAAGTGCGTGGCGTGCGGCCTCTGTCCGACGGTCTGTCCGGCAAACTGCATCAAGCTCGTGCCGGGCGAAGACGAGGAAGGGAATCGCTATCCGCTCGTGTTCGAGATCGACGAGTTCCGGTGCATCTTCTGCGGCTATTGCCAGGAAGTCTGCCCGGAAGAGGCGATCCACGTCGGGCGCCATTACGAAAACGCGGAATACAGCCGCGACCGATTCGTGTATGACCTCGCGCGGCTCACCTCGCAGACGCACCCGGTGTGCGAGATGTGGGACCCCGCCGATCCGAAGGGTGAGTGATGGGAAACGAGTTCTATCCGCTCTTTTATACTTTTAATTTCTACCTGTTCGGCCTGCTTGCCCTCGCGAGTGCGCTGCTTTTCGTGACGCGTAAGAGCCCTGTCTCGGCGGCGCTCTGGCTCGTCGCGACGATGTTCGCGCTCGCCGCGCTCTACGTCATGCTCGATGCGCAGTTCATCGGCGTGATGCAGGTGCTGGTCTATGCCGGCGCGATCATGGTCGTCTTCGTCTTCGTCGTCATGCTGCTGAATCTCGGCGATGCCGGCGATCTGTCAGAGCTGAAGAACAAGTGGCGCCGTCTCGGCGCCGGCTTCGTCGGTCTCGCGCTCGTCGCCGAGCTGATGACGCTGATGCGGTCGCCGATGGATCTCCGGTTGCAGATGCCGGCGGCCGTGGCGCTCGCGACTAGCGGGGCGGAATCGATGAACGGGCCGGGCGGCATCATCGGCCCGATCGCCGCGCCGTTGTTCAAGGAATATCTACTGGCATTCGAACTCACGAGTATCCTGCTGCTGGCGGCAATCGCCGGCGCGGTGGTGCTCGCCAAGAAGCGGAGCTGACCGCTATGCTCGCGGAATCCCTCGCGCTGTCGGCGGCGCTCTTCTCGATCGGCGTGGTTGGCGTGCTGACGCGACGCAACGCGATCATCGTCTTCATGTGCGTCGAGCTGATGCTCAACGCCGTGAACCTTTCGTTCGTGGCGCTTTCGCGCGTGTACGGCGCGACCGGCCAGGTCTTCGTCATCTTCGTGATGACGGTAGCGGCGGCTGAGGCGGCGGTGGGGCTCGCGATCATCATCGCGATCTTCCGTCACAAGCAGACCGTGGACCTCAAGAACATCAATCTGCTCCGCGGCTGATGATGACGATCCAAGAACTGCCCCACACGGGCCATCCGCTGGCCGACACGGCGGCGCGCTTCGTTTGGCTGCTGCCGCTGTTGCCGCTGCTCGGCTTTCTCATCAACGGCTCGCTGGCGCTCGGCGCCGTCTGGAAGACCGGCCCGGCCGATCCGTCGGCCGGCGGACATGATCACGCGCATCACGCGTCACACGCGGCGCATGACGACGCGCACGCCGATGTCGATCATCACGTCGCTCGCCACAAGTACGCCGGCATCGTGAGCCTCGTCGGTCCCGGCGTGCTCGTTGCGACATTCGGCCTCGCACTGGCGATCTTCGTGGCGATGGCCGGTGTCGAAATGCACGCGCCGTATGTGCAGACACTCTTCAGCTGGATGCCGGTTGGCGATCTGCGCATCGACGCCGCACTGCAGCTCGATCCGCTTTCAATGGTGATGGTCCTGATCATCACCGGTGTGGGCGCGCTCATTCACGTGTTCAGCGTCGGCTACATGCAGGACGATCCGGGATACCCGCGCTACTTCGCGTATCTCAATCTGTTCGTCTTCTTCATGCTCGTGCTGGTGCTCGGCGCCAACTACCCACTGCTGTTCGTCGGCTGGGAAGGCGTCGGCCTGTGCTCGTATCTGCTTATTGGCTTTTGGTTCAGCGAGAAGGCCAACGCCGACGCCGGCAAGAAGGCGTTCATCGTCAACCGGATCGGCGATTTCGGCTTCCTCATTGCGATGTTCCTCTTGTTCGCGAATCTCGGCGCGCTCGATTTCGCGGGTGTCGCGGCGGCCGCCGAGAAGCTGCCAATCGGCGGCGCGGTGATTACGGCGATCTGCCTCTTTATGTTCCTCGGCTGCACCGGCAAGAGCGCCCAGCTTCCGCTCTACATCTGGCTCCCCGACGCGATGGCCGGCCCGACGCCGGTTTCGGCGCTCATCCACGCCGCGACGATGGTCACCGCCGGCGTGTATCTGATCGCGCGTAGTTCATTCCTCTTCTCGATGGCACCGGCCGCCTCGCTGACCGTCGCGTTGGTCGGCTCGCTCACCGCGCTTTTTGCGGCGACGATCGGCCTCAAGCAGTGGGACATCAAGAAAGTCCTCGCGTATTCGACCGTTTCGCAGCTCGGCTACATGTTCATCGGTGTCGGTGTCGGCGCGTACACGGCCGGCGTCTTCCACCTGATGACGCACGCCTTCTTCAAGGCGCTCCTGTTCCTCGGTTCTGGCTCGGTGATCTTCGCGATGCATCGTGCGTATCACGCGACTCACAATCACGACGACGCCCAGGACATGCGCAACATGGGCGGACTCAAGAAGTTCATGCCCGTGACGTGGGTACTGATGTGGATCGCGACGCTCGCGATTGCCGGCATTCCGCCGTTCGCCGGTTTCTTCTCGAAGGACGAAATCCTCGGCTCGGTGATCGAGCGAACGCACGGCTCGACGTTGTCGTCGGCGCAATTGCTCGGCATGCCCGGCAATATGGTGTTGTACATCGTCTACACGTTGGGTTTGATCTCGGCACTCCTCACCGCGATCTACATGACACGCATGATGATCTACACCTTCCACGGACCGAATCGAACCGGTAACGCGGAACAGTCGCATCTCGCGGAGGCGCCGTGGATCATGACCGGGCCGCTGGTGGTGCTCGGCCTGCTGAGTGCCGGCGCCGGCTGGGTCAATCTCCCGGCGATCATGCCCCTCGGACGCATCGAGGTGCTGGAGAAGTGGCTCGAACCTGTCGTCGGTGAAGCGACGACTCGCGTCATCGGTGCCGAAACGCACCTCGCGGTGCAGTCGGAGCAAATCCTCATCGGCGTCGCGATCGCGATCGCGATCACCGGCATAATCATTGCGCTCACGCGTCTGAAGCCTGAAGCGCTCGTCGCGAAGAAAGATTCGCCCGCCTCGACCGGCATCGAGAAGGTGCTCGAGCACAAGTACTACGTCGACGAAGGATACGACGCGGTGATCGTGACGCCCGTTGTCGCTGGTTCGCGGGCGATTCTGTGGAAGGGCATCGACGTCGGCCTCATCGACGGTCTGCTTGTCAATGGCAGCGCATTCTTCGCGCGCGGCCTCGGATGGATGGGTTCGCAACTGCAATCGGGCCAGGTTGGTACCTACGCCTGGGTGCTGCTGATCGGCGTGATCGCGCTGCTCGGCGCCTTCACGAAGTACCACTAAGCGCCGAACTTCGACATGTACGAATTCCTGAACTCGATCGGATACAACAGCTGGATTTTGCCGGTGCTGCTATTCCTGCCGCTGGCCGGCGCCGCTGGCATCTGGATCCACGGCGCGCTCGCCGCTAAGAGCCCCGACCGCGGATTCGCGCAGGTGCGCGTCGTCGCGCTCTCGCTGTTCGCGCTCGAAGCCGTGCTCTCGCTCGGGCTCTGGTGGTCGGTCAACCCCGACTCGGCCGCCTGGCAGGCCTACCTGAGCATTCCGTGGATTCCGATGTGGGGTGTCGCCTTCAAAGTGGGCGTCGACGGCATCGCGATGATGCTGATCCTGCTCACGACGCTCCTCATGCCGCTCGCTGTCCTCGGCGGCTGGACGAGCATCCGCGAGAAGGCCCACAGCTATTACGCGCTGCTCTTCATTCTGACCACGGGTATGCTCGGCGTCTTCATGGCGCTCGATCTCGTGCTGTTCTATGTGATGTGGGAGCTGATGCTCGTGCCGATGTACCTGATCATCGGAATCTGGGGCGGCCAGCGCCGCTTGTACGCGAGTCTCAAATTCTTCCTCTACACGATGGTCGGATCGTTGCTAATGCTCGTCGCGATTCTATACCTCGGCATGCAGGCGCCCGATGCGCTCGGCCGGCCGATCTTCGCGTACGATCACATTCTGCATAACGTCTCACTGAGCGCCGTGCAGCAGCTCTGGCTCTTCGGCGCATTCTTCCTCGCGTTTGCGGTGAAGGTGCCGATGTGGCCGTTCCACACCTGGCTTCCCGATGCGCACGTTGAAGCGCCAACGGCGGGCTCCGTGATCCTCGCGGCGATCATGCTCAAGATGGGAACGTTCGGGTTCATCCGGTACGCGCTGCCGCTCTTCCCCGGCGCCGCGACGAATCAGACCGTGAAGTTCATCATCCTCTCGCTCGCCGTCATCGGCATCGTCTACGGGGCGCTCGTTGCCCTCGTCCAGCCGGATTTCAAGAAGCTCGTCGCGTACTCCTCGGTGAGCCATCTCGGCTTCGTGATGCTCGGCATCTTTGCGCTCAACGAGCAGTCGATGCAGGGCGCGTTGATGGTGAATCTCAGCCACGGCGTCTCGACCGGCGCGCTCTTTCTCATGATCGGTATGATCTACGAACGGCGACACACGCGTCTCATCGAAGATTACGGCGGCATCGCCAAAATCATGCCGATCTTCGCAACATTACTCACGATCGTCTGCCTCAGCTCGATCGGCGTCCCGGGTACCAACGGCTTCATCGGTGAATTCCTCGTCCTGGTCGGTTCGTATCGGACGCAGCCGATCTTCGCCGTGATCGCGGCGACGGCCGTTATCTTCGCGGCCGCGTATCTGCTCTGGGCGCTGCAACGCATCATCTATAACCCGCTCACGAAGCCGGAGAACAAGTCGCTACTCGACTTGAACTGGCGCGAGATCGGGTTGCTTGTGCCGTTGATCTTCGCGATTGTCTGGCTGGGTGTTTACCCCAAACCGGTGCTCGAGAAGACCCAGGCTGCCGCGTCGCGCCTCGTGCGTCAGGTTGAGACGAGCAGTGCGATGACGGTCGCGGTTCCGGCCACGGGGATCACGCGATGACCTTCGACCTTCTGAAGCCAGCCGAGCTGATGTCGGCCCTGCTGCCTGACATCGTGCTGATGGTCGGCGCGATGGGCGTCATGCTTTTCGCGGCGTTCAAGCCCGAAAGCGACACGCATCAGCGCAATGCCGGCATCGTCAGTATCGTCATTCTCGTCGTGACGCTCGGCGCCGTGCTCTACATGGCCGCGTCGAATCCAGGCTCAGGCCCCGGCGCGATCGCCGTCGATCGCTTCCGCTGGACCGCAGACGTGATCTTCCTGCTGGCCGCGCTCGGCACCATCGCGCTCGGCGTCGAGTACAACAGTCGCGAAAGTATTTTCCCCGCGGAATCGCACGCGCTCGTTCTCTTCGCGACGTCGGGCATGATGATTCTCGCCGCGGCACGAGATCTCATGATCGTCTTCCTCGGCATCGAGATCATGTCGATCGCGATCTACGTGCTCGCCGGCATGAATCGCCGCAGCGTCCGCGCCGCTGAGGGATCGCTTAAGTATTTCCTGCTCGGGGCATTCGCCACCGGCTTCCTCCTGTATGGCATCGCCCTGATTTACGGCGCGACCGGTTCGACCGATCTGACGGTGATCGGCGCGCGCATCGTACAGTTCAAGCTTGCCACGAATTCGATGCTGATGATCGGCGTCGGCCTGTTGCTCGTCGGCTTCGGTTTCAAGGTCGCGATAGTGCCGTTCCACATGTGGGCACCCGACGTCTATGAAGGCGCGCCAACGCCGATCACGGCCTTCATGGCCTCGGCGGTGAAGGCGGCGGCGTTCGCGGCGTTCCTCCGCATTTGGCTCGAGTCGCTAAGCGTCGTCGACTTCGCGTGGATTCTTCCCGTCTGGTGGCTCGCCGCGATCACCATGGTGCTCGGCAACGTCGTCGCACTCGCGCAGCGGAATATCAAGCGGTTGCTCGCGTATTCGAGCATCGTACACAGCGGCTACCTGATGGTGGCCATCGCCTCAAGTTCTCGCGTCGGGGCATCGGCCTTCCTCTTCTACCTCATCGCGTACACGCTCGCGACGTTCGGCGCGTTCGCGATCGTCAGCATCATGAGCCGTCCGGGCGAACGGGGACTGGAAATCAGCGACTACGATGGACTGTGGCAGTCGCGCCCGTGGCTTGCCGGCGCGATGGGCGTCTGCATGCTCGCCCTGCTTGGCTTCCCGCTGTTCGGTGGCGTCGGCTTCTTCGCGAAGTGGTATCTGTTGCAGGCCGCGCTCAGCTCGCAGTTCAACTTAGTGCCACTGGTCGTTCTGCTCGTGCTCACCTCGGTCGTTTCCGCCGGCTACTATCTCAATCTCGTCCGCGTGATGTTCATGAAGCCGCGCGCCGAGAACGCTCCTGATATCCCGGCGATGGGCGGCTTCACAAAGGCCGTATTGGCCATCACCGTGCTCGCGATTCTCGGCCTCGGGGTGTTCCCTGGACAGCTCGCCGAGTGGACGAAGGCGAACAGCCCGACGGCGCCGTCCGGGCAAGTAAAGGCCGCCGTCGCTCCCTCGCAAACCGCCGCACGATAGGCACAGATCGGGGCCTTCAGGCCGGCAGGGGGGCGGGACGCTGACGCGTTCCGCCCCCCTCGATTATTCTCTCAGGCATGGTCTCTCCAGACATCTTCCGTCAGTACGACATCCGCGGCGTCGTGGGGCAGGATCTCACCGTCGAAGCGGCCGAGTTGATTGGCCGCGCCTTCAGCGCCCTCCTCGACGAGCAGGGGGTCGGCCGCACCGTCGCGGTCGGACGAGACAATCGCCCGAACGGCAATGCCCTCCACGACGCGCTCGTGCGCGGACTGCGTGAGACTGGAACGAACGTCATCGATATCGGTGTCGTGCCGACACCCTTGCTCTACTGGGCGTTACATCATCTGCCCGTGCAGGCCGGCATCCAGATCACCGGATCGCACAATCCACCCGAGTTCAACGGATTCAAGTGCTGCATCGGCTTCGGCTCCGTGCACGGCGCCGGCATTCAGCGCATTCGCACGCTGATCGATGCGGGGAAGTTCCCGGCCGGGTACGGGACGCTCTCGACGCGCGCGGTGATCGACGACTACATCGACGACATCGCCGCGCGCATCGGTAAACTCTCGCGCCCGCTCAAGGCCGTGATCGATTGCGGCAACGGCGCCGGCGCCCTCGTCGCACCGCAGCTCTTTCCGCGGCTCGGCATCACGCCGACGATGCTCTTCGCCGAGAGCGACGGCACCTTTCCGAATCACCACCCCGATCCGACGGTCGAGAAGAACCTCCACGATCTGATCGCCGCCGTGCGCGCCGAAAAGGCCGATATCGGTATCGCCTTCGACGGCGACGCCGACCGCATTGGTATTGTCGACAAGCATGGCACGATCATCTGGGGCGACTATCTCCTGATCATCTACGCGCGTGATGTGCTCGCGCGCACCGGCCGGGGACAGTCGATCATTTTCGACGTGAAGTGCTCGCAGGCGCTCCCCGATGCGATTGCCGGCGCCGGTGGCGTACCCGTGATGTGGAAGACCGGACACTCCCTCATCAAGGAAAAGATGAAGGAGTTGCACGCACCGCTCGCCGGCGAGATGTCCGGCCACATGTTCTTCACCGAAGGCTTTTACGGTCACGATGACGCCCTCTACGGCGCGGCGCGCGTGTTGCGCATCGTCGCCGACTCGGGGAAGGGAGTCGACGAGCTGCTCGCCGATATCCCGCGCTATTTCTCGACGCCCGAGATCCGCGTCGATTGCCCCGATAATCTGAAGTTCGGAATCGTCGCGCGCGCCACCGCGCACTTCCGCTCGCTCTACGCCGTGAACGACGTCGATGGCGTGCGCATCCAATACGGCGACGGCTGGGGACTCATTCGCGCATCGAACACGCAGCCGATTCTCGTCGTGCGTTTCGAGGCGCGATCGCCGGAACGGCTCGACGCCATCCGCGACGAAGTCACCGCATGGCTCGCCGCGCAAGGCATCGCCTTCCCGACGGAATAGCGTGACCGCACGGCGATGGCTCTTCGTCTCGTTCGCCGGAGTCGCCGCGCTGCTCGTGGCCGGCCGCGCGCTCGCCGGCGTCTATGCGGAGTGGACGTGGTATGCCGCGATGGGCGCCCTGCCACTCTTCAAGAGCCGCCTCGCACACGAGGCGGCATTTCGCGGCGGCGCGCTGATCGCCGGCTTCATTCTGGCGTTCGGTAATCTGTACACCGTGCGCGCCTCGATCGTCTCGTTGGCGCTGCCGCGTCGTATCGGCAACATCGAGTTCGGCGAAGTGGTGGAAGGCCGCTTTCTCACACTCGCGGTCTTCGTGGCGTCGCTCGTCCTCGCGGTGATTCTCGCCGTTCCCGACATCGACTGGACGACCTTCGCGCTCGCCCGCATCGGCCAGCCGTTCGGCGAGACGGACCCGTACCTCGATCGCGATTTCTCGGCGTACATCTATCAACTTCCATTCGAACGCACCCTGTACCTCTGGGCCGTCGTCGCGGTCGTGCTGCTCTCGTTGCTCGTCGTGACGCTGTACGCCGTCACGCCAAGCCTGCGCATCGAGCGAGGCAAGCTCTACGTCTCCGTGTACGTGCGCCGACACTTTGCCGCCCTCGCCGGCATCGCGCTCGCGCTCGTCGCGTGGAGCTATCGTCTCGAGACGCTGTCGCTACTCGCGCACGGTTCCGGTGTCGGCGGTGCCTTCTCGGCATTCGATCATCGGGTCGCCGTGCCGCTGCTCACCGGTCTCTCGCTCGGCTCGCTCGTCGCGTCGGCGGTCGTATGCTGGGCTGGATGGCACGGCTATCATCGCGTCACGTTCGTCATCGTCTCCGTGATGATTCTCGCCGGGCCCGGCGCGAGTACGATGCTGCCGTTGCTCGCCCGCGCGACGACAGACGCCGAGGAAGTCCGGCGCCGCGAACGCCCGTATCTCACGACGCGCACGCTGTTCACGAGACGCGCCTTCGGCATCGACGAGATCGTCAGCGCCGACTCGGCGCACATTGCTCCGCTCGCGAAGAGCGAACTGCCGACCGGTGTATCCTCGTGGGATCCCGCGGCGCTGCTACGCACGGCCGAGGTCGAACGTCGCTCGCTGGTCACCGCCGGCTTTTCGTGGGTCGCCGTGCCGGGAGGACTTGCCGCGACCATCGTGCAGCGCGGCAGCGACGCCACAGCGGCGTGGCCCGCGTCGACGACCGATGCGACCACTGCCGACGAGCGCGGGCGCGCATTACCTCGCGTCGCCGACGTGCCGGCAACGGCGGACGACGCAATTCAATCGGTGCTCATCGGCGACGGACTGCCCGCGTACGCCATCGTCGCCGACAGTGCGGGCCGGATGGCCTCGCCGGAGTTCGGCACCTGGTGGGAGCGCATCGGGCAGAGCTGGCATCTGCAGAATCCGCGGCTGCTTGCCGGAGAACCACCATCGCCGCGGCCGCGCATCATCTTTCACCGCAAGATCCGCGAACGCATCGAAGCGGTCGCGCCGTTCTTCACGATCGGCCCGACGATTCACGCGCTCGTGCGCGGCGACTCCTTGTATTGGGTCGCCGAGCTCTTCAGTACGACCGACGACTATCCGCTCGCCGAGCCGCAGCTCTTCGCCGGCGAATCGCGGCATTATGTGCGGCATGCCGCGACGGCGTTCGTGCAAGCGCAAACGGGCCGCATTTTTCTCGTTGCCGATGCGCACCCCGATGCCATCGCGCGTACCTGGATGCGTCGATTCCCGTGGCTCTTCGTCGCGCCCAGCACATTGCCGAACGGCCTCGACGCCGTGCGCCCGCCCGCGGTTGATTGGGCGTCGGTGCAGGGCGGCGCGCTCGCGCGAACCGGCTTTGCGACCGACACGATGCCGCCGCGCGCGCTCGCCCGGGCCGATAATGCCGACGCCGACGTCGCCGGCGGCGCCCCGACCTTCTTCGTCGCGGGTCCCAACGGCGCCCTTGGCTGGTCGGTCGGCGTGCTCGACGGCAACGCCCATCCGATCGGCGCGCTCGTCGCACGGGGCGGGGTCGAGCCCCGGACCGAATGGCACGCGACCTCGCCGCTTGGACTGCGCTGGGATCAAATCCTTGAACGGCTGCAGCACACCGCCGACAGCGCCGGCATCGGACATCAGCGACGGCAAGCGCGGCGCGGCCGGGTGCAGGTGCTACCGGTCGACGGATCGCTGACGTTTGTGCAGTCGTTCTACGAGTGGCCCGCCGACGGTGCGCCGGTGCTCACGGGCGTCGTGCTCCTTGAAAACGGCGTGACGCGAACCGCACCGACCGTCGCCGAGCTCCTTGGGGCGGGGCGCTCCTCGAAGGCATCCGGCACCGAAGCGCTGCGGGGCCGGGTCACGATCCTCTTCGACCAAATGGCCGCCGCGATGCGCCACGGCGACTGGAAGGCGTTCGGCGACGCCTACGCGGCGCTCGGAAAGCTGCTCCGCTCCGCTCCCTAATCGGTCGCCGCTCGACTATTTTTCGGGGCTGGCCACGGGTACTACTTCATTCCGGCCCCATTCATGAATATTCACGAGTATCAAGCAAAAGAAATCCTCCGGGAATTCGGCGTGCCGATTCCGCCCGGCGATATCGCGACCACGCCGGCCGAAGCCGAAGCACTGGCGAAGACGTACGGCACCGCTGTGATGGTCAAAGCGCAGGTGCATGCCGGCGGTCGCGGCAAAGCCGGCGGTGTGAAGTTCTGCAAGACGCCCGCTGATGCCAAGGAGAAGGCCACCGCTATCCTCGGCATGCAGATCAAGGGCCTGACGGTAGAGAAGGTGCTCGTCACCGTCGCCGCCGACATCGGGAGCGAGGCGTACGTCGGCATCATCGTCGACCGCGCGAGCAAGAAGCCGGTGTTCATGGTCTCCGCTGCCGGCGGCATCGACATCGAAGAAGTCGCCGCGACGACGCCCGAGAAGATCAAGTATCACCCCGTCGACGTGCGCTACGGCCTACAGGCTTACGAAGCGATGGAGCTCGGCTTCTTCCTCTACGAGGACGTGAAGCTTGCCCGCGCCGCCGCGAAAATCATGCAGCAGTTGTACGCCGCGTTCATGGCGAGCGGCTGCTCACTCGCCGAGATCAATCCGTTGGTGGTCACACCGACCGGCGAGATTCTCGCCGTCGACGGCAAGATGGTGATCGACGACAACGAACTCGATCGCAAGCCGAACATTGCCGCACTGCGCGATGCGTCGAGCGAAGAGAAGAGCGAAGTCGACGCGCGCAAAAACAACCTCACGTTTATTAAGCTCGACGGCGACGTCGGCTGCGTCGTGAACGGCGCCGGTCTCGCGATGGCGACGATGACCTCGTGAAGTACTACGGCGGCGATCCGGCCAACTTCCTCGATATTGGCGGCTCGTCGAATCCGCAAAAGGTGGTCGATGCGCTGCGCATCATCACGGCCGATCCGAATGTGAAGGCGATTCTGTTCAATATCTTCGGCGGCATCACGCGCACGGATGATGTCGCGAACGGCATCGTCACGGCGACGAAGGCAAATCCGCTGAAGGTGCCGATCGTCATTCGCCTCACCGGAACGAACGAAGAGATCGCGATGAAGATTCTCACCGAGAACGGATTCTCCGCCTCGAGCGATATGGACGAGGCCGTGAAGAAAGCGGTCGAGCTGGCGAAGGGAGGAAAGGCCGCGTG